>CAXMRM010000033.1:0-36088 GCA_964196015.1 uncultured Myxococcota bacterium | reverse complement strand
TTCGGCCTGCCACGGCGAAGCTACGCAGGGTGGTTTAGACCTTCGGCCCGAGAGCGCGTACGCGAGTCTCATCCGCGTCGACGCGACCTCGGGCGACTACGTGCGCGTGTTCCCCGGGGAGCAGGACCTCAGCCTTCTTTATCAAAAGGTTGCAGCGAAAACCGAAGGCTTCGACCTCGGGCCGCTCGGCATCTCTGGGGGCGCAATGCCGACCACCGAGAGTGTCTTGAGCGAAGACGACTTGGGCCTGCTGCGCGCCTGGATTCGCAGCGGCGCTCCGGAGACAGGCGTCGTCAAAGGGTCCGAGCAGTACGCGAGCTGCGAGCTGCAAGGGGATTTCCTCGCCAACAAGATCGAACCGCTGGCGCCCCCTGCGGCCGATGAAGGCATTCAGTTCTATTCCGGCGGTTGGACCATCCCTGCCGCAGGCGAGGATGAAGTTTGCTTCGTCAGCTACTACGACTACTCCGGCACGATCCCGCCGGAGCTCATCGTCCCCTGTCCCGCGGAGCAAGGCGGCTCCGAGCAGGACTGCTTCGCGTACAACAAAGTGCTGCTCGCAGAGGATCCACAGTCACATCATAGCATCGTGGAGTTCTATGTTCCGCCGGAGGGCAAGGAAGCACAGCTCGATCCCATGGATCCCTCCTGGAAGCAGTGGACCTGCCTCGGCGGCGACAACGCCGGCATGACCTGCACCCCCGGTAGCAATGACTGTGGCACGCGAAGCCAATGCACGACCGAGCCGCTCAGCACCATTGCATGCATCGCCTATCGCAACGGGCCCCCGGAGCTAGGCACCGTGGCGGGCTTTTTCGGCGCGGCCTCTGTGCGGCAGAACCTCGTGACCGCACAAGAAGCGACTTTCCGCGAGAATTTCCCGCCCAACGTCTATGCGATGGTTCCCGTCAAAGGCTTCATCATTTGGGATAGCCATGCCTTCAACCTCACCAAGGCCGACACTACACTCGAGCAGTGGATGAACCTGGAGTTCGCTCGACCGGACGAGTTGCTTTACCTGCGTCGACAGATTTTTGATGCGGACGAGATATTCGGCATGGGACGCATCGAAGCCTTTTCGTCACACGAGGCGTGCACCAGCTATACGATCCCCGAGCACGGCCGCCTGCTCACCTTGAGTTCGCACACCCATCGGTACGGCAAGGAATTCCGGGTTTGGTACCCGCCCAACCAGCCCTGCGAGTCAGGTCCCGACTGCCAGCCCAACAACGACCGAGCGCCTGATTACACGAGCTTCGACTACGAAGACCCGCTCTACCAGCGATTCAGCGAAGACGGGATCCTGGCTTTCGATAGCTCTAACGTCGAAGATCGCACGTTCAAGTACTGCGCGTTCTGGGACAATGGTGAAGCCGTTCCCTCAGAGGTGCGCCGCGAGTCGACCAAGCCTGATGCAGACACCTGCGACTTCGTCGACAACTTCGCCCCACTTGCCAATCAAGCGGGTCTCGGTCTGTTCATCTGCGGCTGCCCGCCAGAAGAACGTTCGTGCTTCGGCGGCCCCAACCAGGGCATGGTTTGCAATGGCGACGATTCGGCCTGCGGCGAAGGCGGTGTCTGTGACGCCTGCGCGGTTGGCGGTGGCGTCACGACGGAAGAGGAAATGTTCATCCTTCTCGGCTCGTACTATGTCCAGACGCCGCCACTGTAATAGTACTGTAAACGAACTGGCCCATTCTTCGGCCGTGAGCTACATCGCCGACGATGGCTCGCTACGACGCCTACAATTCCCAATGTCTCCTGTTCTCATTCAAAGACGGACTTCTGGCCCGACTTGCGCACGACCTGAAACTGCAGGTCGAGCGGTTTTCGATCGAGGTCGACGAAACGACGCATCAGATCAAAGCCACGTTCGACCCGAGCAGCATCCAAGTTGCGTGTGCGCGGGTCGACGGGCGCGACGATCCGTCGACGCTCAGCAAGGGCGACAAGAAGAAGATCCACGACAACGTCACCAAGGACGTGTTGAGGGTGCGCAAGTATCCCGAGATTCGCTTCGACTCGACCCACGTCGTGGAGCGGGGCGAAGGCTTCGCGGTCGAAGGGACGCTTCAGATGCACGGCAAGTCGCACAAACTCCAGACCAGCGTCCGAGCCGACGGCGATCGATGGCTGGCCGAGGTGAAGCTTCACCAGCAGGATTTCGGCATCAAGCCATATACGGCGGCGCTCGGAGCGTTGAAGGTGAAGCCCGACGTGATCGTTCGGGTCAGTGTTCCGCGACAGAGCTAGTCAGACGCGGCGCGGGAACCTATCTTCGGAGGCGCCATGCTTAGTCGAGTTGCCTTAGCGCTGTGTTTTTGCGTCGTGTGGAGCTGCGACAGCAGCAGCAGCAGCCCCACTAGCGACCCTGGCCCTCTCGTCGACAACACCAAGTGGGTGCCCTCGGATAAGGGCGAGGAGATCTTCGGCGCGCCGCCCGAGGACTCCGAATGCCAGCTCACGCCTCTCGACTGCCCCGAGTTCCCCTGGCCGGCAGGCGAGTGCGTGGAGCTTGCCGCGGACTCGGCCTGCATCGTTTCGTTCTTGCCCGAGTGCTTCGATCAATTCACCGTTTTGTCGGTGCAGACGAGAATGCCGGACACTCGGGTTGCACTCTGCAATTGGATCACGCTCGAGCAGCCGTCCCTGCGCGCGATCCGCGCCGGCGACCAGGTCGAGATCCGAGCCTTCCACGACGCGCTCACGGCGCCGATCCCGGGTGAGGCGCGGATGAGCTTCGTGATCGAGGACGAGCTGGGCTTCGACGAGCACGCCTTGATTCCTTCGGACAGCGATTTTCCCACGCAGACCTGGACCGCGTCCAAAGACTATCCCGCCGGAACCACCCTGCTGTGGCACGTCGACAACCACGGCTCGAACGAATACCTCCTCATCGAGGTGAATGTCCTCTTGCCCGAACCCATTTAATGAGGAATCTTAGGCGTATGCGACTGATAACACTATCAACTATCTTAACTCTCTTGCTCATTGGTTGTGGTGACAGCGGCACGCCCAGCAGCAGCACCGCTGAGTTCATCGCGATGCTCAGCCACACGTACGACGTTCAGACCATCGATCGCGGCGAGGAGATCTCTAACGTGTGTCAGAGCTGGGTTCTGGGCAACGAAGAGCCCCTCTATGTGAAGAAGGTTCGGCAGACCAACGGAGGGGGCTGGCACCATTCGAACTGGTTCTTCGTGCCGGAGACAGCCTACCGGCCCGACCCTGAGGTCGAAGGTCCGGACGCGACGCAGGAGGGCACCTGGCGCTGTAGCGACCGCGGCTTTCGTGAGTTCCTGGCCGCGGCCGCCGGTGGCGTCTTCTTCGCCCAGTCGACCCAGACCTTCGAAGAGATTCAAGCGTTCCCCGATGGAGCAGCGCTCGAGATTCCTCCGCACAGCGTGATCGTCGGCAGCGTCCATCTCCTGAACATCACGCCCGGACCGTTAGAGAGCGCTCTCACGATGGACATAGAGACCGTCCCGGCCGACGAGGTCGAGATTCGCCTCACACCGTTCAGCTTCAGCAACACATCGCTTGCGATTGCGCCCCAGGAACAAGGAGTTCCGAAGGAGTCGCGGTATTCGATGACTTGCGACCTTCGGGACGCGTTCCAGGAACAGATTGGGAGCGCCCCGGACTACAACATCTACTACGTGCTCGCGCACTATCACGAGTGGGGCAACTACTTCAATCTGAGCTTCGCCCACGAGGACGGGCGGCGGGACACGGTTCTCGAGCTCAAAAACCGGGTCGGCGAGCCGATTGGCAAGACGATCGACCCGCCGATGAACAACAATGGCGCAATGGGCCTGCAGGTCGACTGCGGGTACATCAACAATACCGATCGCACTCTGGTTTATGGGCTGGGCGGCAAGGAGATGTGTGTCTTTCTCGCTTACACCGACTCCAATCTTAAAGTCGGCATCGGCGCCGGCGAGAACCATCCGATGGGCGAAGACGAAGACGGCAGGCTCTTGAACGAGACCGACTGCGGCGGCATCGTCGCGTTCAAGGCCTACGACGACTGATTGTCGCTAGACGTTGAAGCGGAAGTGCATGATGTCTCCGTCGTGCACGACGTAGTCTTTGCCTTCGACGGCGAGCTTGCCGGCCGCCTTCACGGCCTGCTCGGAGCCTAGTTCGAAGAGATCCTCACACTTGGTAACTTCTGCTCGGATAAACCCATGTTCGAAGTCGGAGTGGATCTTGCCGGCGGCCTGGGGGGCCTTCATGCCCCTGGGAATCGTCCAAGCGTGGACCTCGGGCTCGCCCGCGGTGAAGTAGGTGATGAGATCTAGCGTCGCGTAGCCTGTCCGAATCACTTTGTGCAGGCCTGGCTCGTCGAGGCCGAGAGACTCGATGAACTCGTCGCGCTCCCCTTCGGCGAGCCGCATGATCTCGGACTCGATCTCGGCGCTGATGACGACGACCGGGACGCCACGCTCCTCACCGAGCCGCAGAACCTGGCCAACCAGTGGGTCGTTGTCGATGTCCGCGAGCTGGTCGTCCTTCACGTTGACGACGAAAAAGGATGGCTTGCGGGTGAGCAAGAACATGTCGCGCAGCACCAATGCTTCGTCTTCGTCGATGGGCTCGATCGCCGTTGCCGGCTTCCCCTGGTCCATGGACTCTTCGAGGCGCTTACACAGGGCGACCGCCTTCTTCTCTAAGGCGTCGTTGCCCTTTGCCGCCCGCTCGGCCTTGTCGAGGCGCTTCTGAACCGTCTCGAGGTCCTTGAGAATCAGCTCGGTTTCGATCGTTTCGATGTCTGCCAAGGGGTCCACGCGGTTGTCGACGTGCACGATGTTCTCGTCCTCGAAACACCGGACTACGTGCGCCACTGCGTCGGCGTCGCGAATGTTGCTCAAGAACGCGTTGCCCTTGCCTTCGCCTTTGGAAGCGCCTCGCACGAGGCCGGCAATGTCCACGAACTCCACGGTGGCCGGCACCACCTTCTTCGGCTTGTGGAGCTCGACCAGCTTGTCGAATCGCGTGTCGGGAACCGGGACGATCCCGACATTCGGGTCAATGGTGCAAAACGGGTAATTCGCGGCCTCAGCTTCCTTTTCAGAGAGGGCGTTGAAGAGCGTCGACTTCCCCACGTTGGGTAGGCCGACGATACCGACTGACAAAGTCATGGACCGTGCTTAGCGCGTGGCCATCAGCGTGGCCACTCAGGGCAGCCAGATCCTGCCGATCAAGAAGAGGCCGGCAGCCAGAAGTGCGGTGAACGGCACGGTAATGAACCAGCTGGCGATGATCCCACTCACCACCCTGGTGTTGATAGCCCCGATACCGCGAGCGAAGCCGACGCCGATCACGGCGCCCACCAGCGTATGGGTCGTGCTCACCGGTAGCCCTAACTTGCTCGCCATCACGATCGTGGTCGCGGCCCCGAACTCCGCCGCGAAGCCCCGCGAAGGGGTGAGCTCCGTGATCTTCTTTCCGATAGTCGCCATGATCTTGTAGCCATACGTGGCGAGGCCAACGACGATGCCTATTGCCCCGATCAGGAGAATACGGTGAGGCACTGCCACCTGTGCGCCCAGCTCGCCCGAGGTGGCGCCAAACACGGCCGCCATTGGGCCCACTGCGTTGGCCACGTCGTTGCTTCCGTGCGCAAAGGCCACGAAGCACGCGGTCAGCACCTGTAGAACCAAGAAAACGCGCTCCGCGCGGTGCGTGTGCTCGTCTTTGTCCTGAGAGGCCATGCGGGTGGCTCTCCGCAGCAGCGGCACCGACACGAAGCTGGCCAGTAGTCCCACCGCCACGGCGATGCCGAGCGAGGGACCGAGCCCCAAGTCGAGCTTGAGCGGCTTGAGCCCCTTGAACAGGACGCTGAGTGTGAGGATCGCGAAGATGGGAAAGACCATGATCGGGCCCCAGCCCCGCAGCGCCAACAGGGGCCGGTCGACGTTCAGGATGCGTCGCTTGATGAACACGAAACCGTAGAACCCCAAGACACCGCCAAGCAGAGGAGAGACCACCCAGCTGGCAGCGATCTTGCCCAGCACCAACCAGTTCACCGCATTGAAGCCCCCTGCGATCAAGCCGAAGCCGACCACAGCGCCGACGATGCTGTGCGTGGTCGACACGGGCCAGCCGGCATACGTCGCGACGTTGAGCCAAATTGCTGCGGCGAGCAGACAGCAGGTCATTCCGATCGCGATCACCATCGGATCCCCACCCAATGCATCGACGTCGACGATGCCCTTGCGGATGGTATTGGTGACCGAGCCACCTGCCAGCATGGCGCCGCCGAACTCGAAGATCGCGGCGACGATGATGGCACCCCTGAGCGTGAGTGCGCCCGAGCCCACGGAGGTGCCCATGGCATTCGCCACGTCGTTGGCTCCGATGTTCCAGGCCATGTACAGGCCGGCGATGGCCGCAACGGCCAGGACAATCGTCGTCAGCTCCATAAGAACTGGCCTAGCCGGCTACGAAAAGCCGGAACTGATCCCCTACGTTTTCGGCATGATTGGCCATGTCGCCGATCTTGTTGAGGACTTTGGTCCACATGAACACCGCCACGGGAGGCATCGCGGCTTCTTCTTTGAAGAGAACCCTGGCGCATTGATCCTGGATTTTGTCGGCCTCGTGCTCGGCGCGCCCCAGGATGGCGGCTTGCTCGAGAACCTGCTCCGCCGGGGGCCCCGAGAATCCGGATTCCACCAAGTCGTCGATCAAATCGATTAGCTTTGCGGCCTCTTGTATCGTCCCCAAGACGCGCTCGACAAACAAATTCAGAACAGGCTTCATATCCTCGGGTACCGTCAAAGGGCGAATCGTCAGAAGCACGCCCACGTCCTCGGCACAGTCCGCGATCGCGTCGATCTGGCTGATCAGCTTCAGCACGTCTCGTCGGTCCACGGGCATGAACAGCCGGACCGACATCTTCGAGCGGGCCGCGTTCTTCGCGTCGTCGGCCTTTCCTTCCAGCGCGCTGATCTCTTTGGCCACACGTTCGACTCCCGCTTGGTCGCCCTTCTCGAGCAGCTCGATCAAGTCCCGAACTCCATCGCTGGTCTGGATGACCTTGGTCATCAGGTCGCCCACTTTGGGCAAGGGATTGCGCACAAGCAGGTTGGCAAGTGGTATTCTCATGGCACCTCGGGGCCGAGCCTAGCAGGCTTCGGGCGGAAGAAAATGGGTTCACGAATCCTAGTTGTAGAGGACGAGCCCGACCTGGCCGAGTTGGTGGCTTTCAATCTTCGCGGTGCGGGCCACGACGTCACGGTCGTACACGATGGCAACACCGCATTGGCCGAAATCCAGCGGAGCCAGCCGGACTTGCTCGTGCTCGACGTCATGTTGCCCGACATCTCGGGTCTCGAAGTGTGCCGTCGCCTAAGGCGAAAAGCTCAAACCGTTCGGCTGCCGGTGATCATGCTCACTGCCAGAACCGATGAGGTCGATCGCGTGGTCGGCTTCGAGGTGGGTGCAGACGACTACGTGCCCAAGCCTTTCAGTCCAAGGGAGCTCGTGCTGAGAGTCGAGGCGATCCTACGGCGAACCATTCCCGTCGCTGATATCGAAGGCCCGCAGGTCATCGCGTTCGGCGATCTCGTCATCGACGTCCCCGCACATCGGGTCGAGGTTCAGGGCGAAGAAGTTCTCCTGACTGCGCTCGAGTTCCGATTGCTCCTCGATCTGACGAGCCGTGCTGGCCGGGTCCAGTCCCGCGATGCGCTTCTCGAACGGGTCTGGGGGTATGCGCCCAACGTCGAGACTCGGACGGTCGACACGCACGTGAAACGGCTTCGCGAAAAGCTCGGCTCAGGGGCCATCCACATCGAGACAGTGCGTGGTGTCGGCTATCGGGCCCTCAAGTCCTAGCTTGGTCAAGCGCCGCACCCCGCGTATTCTTTGGCTGTGATTCGACGGTACACGCTGCTCGGCGGGGCGATCGCGCTTCTGATGGCCACTTCCTATGCTGTTTTGCGCGGCGTGGCCCCGGACGCGCCCGCCTGGGCGCTCGTGCTCGGAGGGGTTGGGCTGGGATGCATGGTCGGCTGGCTCGCGTCGCGCCGTGATGCGCTCGATGCGCGACGTCTTCAGCAGCTGGTCGAAGCACTCACCGAGCGGGACTTCGATAGGCGCGCCCGGCTGAGCAGCCCCGGACAGATCGGGGATCTAGGGCGCTCACTCGACGCCTTGGCGGAGCGCCTTTCGACCGGCGACAAGAAGAAGCGTAGCCGCAAAGACCGCCTTCGGACGATTCTCGATGCGATGGCCGAGGCGGTCATGGTGCCGGATTCCCGTGGCCGCAGCACGCTCACCAATGAGGTGCTGACCGATCTGGTGGGTTTGCACGCCGAGGGGAAGACCGCGGTCGAGGCGATCCGCCACCCGGATTTTCACCAAGCGATTGAAGAGGCGCAGCAGGGTTACTCGGGCTCGCTCGAGATCGAGATCCAAGGACCGGACAGGAGCCCTCGCCGCGTTCTCCGAGCATCCGTATCACCGCTGCGTGATCAACGGGGCGTCGTCACCGTCTTTCACGACGTGACTGCCGAGCGCGTCGCGGATCAGGTCCGACGGGACTTCGTTGCAAACGCGGGTCATGAGCTTCGCACGCCCCTGACCGCGATTCGGGGGTTCGCCGAGACGCTTCGAGAAGGAGCGATCAACGATCCAGAGTCCGCGCGGGGCTTCCTCGACGTCATTCTGAGGCACGCTCGGCGTCTGCAAGCGTTGGTGGATGACCTGGCGGACTTGAGCCGTTTCGAAGCCGAGGAGCTCGAGCTGGCATTGGAGCCTGTGGATGCGGGGGCCCTGCTGGACGAAGTCGTCCGGGGCCTGGGGTCTCAGTCGAAGGCCAAGGGGCTAAAGGTCGTTCGTTCGGGGCTGGACGACGCGCCTCCGATGATGGCCGAGGAACGTGCGCTCGAGCAGGTGCTGGTCAATCTGATCGACAACGCCATCAAGTACACCCCTCAAGGCGGGGAGGTGAGAGTTGGCGTCGTGGCGGAAGATCGTGACGTCCTCATCGAGGTCGCGAACTCCGGCCCCGGGATCCCGGTCAAGCACCTTCCGCGCGTTTTCGAGAGGTTCTACCGGGTCGACGCCGGGCGCTCCCGCGAGCTCGGGGGCACGGGCTTGGGGCTCTCCATCGTGAAGCATCTGGTCGCCAAGATCGGCGGCGGAATCACCGTCGATAGCGGTGGCGGCTGGACCCGGTTCCAGCTCCGCGTGCCCCGCGCAGATAGCCCCAGGAGCGACACACGCGTGTCACGACCCTGACACATTCAGCTCGTAACAAGCAGTCAAATGACACCTGCACGCTTCATTTACCACACGCTCGTTGCGTTCGTCGCGCTGAGTGTTGCCACCACCGCTTTCGCCGAAGAGGCTGAGACGCCCGAAGGGACGACGGTGATCGTCATCCCGCCGCCCGAGCCGAAGGTACGCGAATACGACCCTGCATCAGAGACGGACCAGGAAGCAGAAGCCGAGGAAAGAGTCCCCGGCGAGCCACTGCACCCCAAGGGCGAAGACGAAATGATGGCCGATCACCCCGTTGACAGCGGGGACGTCCAGTTCAGGCCGGGCAAGGGTGTCGAGATCAATAGTGCTGACGACAACTTCCAGCTGCGAATCCGCGTTCGTGTTCAGCTCCTCTACACGCTCATCCATGGCGACCCCGGACCGCCAGATGCGGACGAGCCCGATGAGCTGTTGAACGACTTCCGACTTCGCCGCGCCCGCTTTGTTTTCCAGGGCCACGCTTTCGGCGAGCACAACCAGTTCAAGCTCGAGATCGACCCGCTTCGCAAGGACAACGTCGTCCTCGATTACTATCTGGATTTCACCAAGAACAGGGACATTCAAGTTCGAGTCGGACAGTACAAGATCTCGTCGAACCAGGAGCGCGTGATCTCGTCGGGCAACCTGCAGATGGTCGATCGCTCTCGTGTCAACTCGGAGTTCACTCTCGATCGAGACATGGGCATCGACATCCGATCGAGGGATTTCCTGGGCAAGAACAAGATGCGATACGTACTTGGCGTTTCGATGGGCAATGGGCTCGACAACTTCCAGCTCACGGACTTCGGAATGGTGTACCTGGCGCGCATCGAGTATCTCCCGCTGGGGATCTTTCGTGACTACAGCGAGGTAGACTTCGCCCGCACCAAACCGCGGCTCTCGATCGGTGCGACGTACTCGTTCTTCGATAACGCCGAGCGGGACCGCGGCATGATCGGCGCATCCTTCGCGGATGGCGGCACGGCCGACTACCATTTCGCGTACGTGGACGTGGTGTTCAAAGCGCGTGGCTTTTCGGCGCTCAGCTCGTTCGCCTTCCGCACGGGCACCCGGAATATCGGCGACATCACGATGGACGCCGACGGCAATCCGATCGAACCCACCGCGCCGCGCAACGGCCTCGGCTGGATGCTCCAAGCCGGTTACTTGATCCCGAGCACGCCATTCGAGCTCGCCGGCCGTGGGGCCATCATCCAGGCCCTCAGGTCGCCGACGAGCCTCAAAGACAGCTACGGGCTGACATTCTCGACGAGCTGGTATTTCGCCCGGCATCCCTTCAAGATCCAGGCCGATGTGTCGCAGATCTGGGAGAACAGGTTCGACGAGGGAGCCACGACCTTCCGCTTGCAGCTGCAGGCCTCGCTCTAACTTGCTGCGCCTAGCCGTCGTTCTCACCTGCTGTCTCGTGGCGGCGTGCACACCCGCCAAGCCGGCCGAATCGGCTCGGGACATCGTGCTGGTAAAGGCGGAGCCCAAGCGCTGCAAGAAGCTGGGTGTCATCGAGGGCGTCGGCGGCAATGCAGAGCACGCCAAAGCAGATGCGCTCGATCAAGCCGCGGAACGGGGCGCGACGCACGCTCGGTTGCAACCCGCGCACCCGGACCTGGAGGATGGGATGACCATGGTGGTCACCGGCAAGGTATTCGAGTGCCTGCCTCCGGACGTGATGCTTCCGCCGACCGGGTACCCTTGATGGCGAGTGCTCAGCCGCGGCCGTGGCGGACGTCGCGACCCTCGACGAGGAAGACCACCAGCTCTGCGATGTTGGTCGCGTGATCTGCAATGCGCTCCAGGTATTTTGCGCAGTTGCAAATCCGCATGCCATCAGGGATGCGTGATGGATCGTTCTTCATGTAGTCGAGGCACAGCCGCATCACTTCGCCATAGAGATCGTCGACCGCGTCGTCCTGCTCGAAGACGTTGCGCGCCTTGTTCGCGTCTTCCTCGACGAGCGCATTCAGCGAATCCCGCAGCATCGCTCCGGCTCGTTGTGCCATTTCCGGGAGCTTGGAGCCGGGCGGGCTGAGGCGCTCCGCAGGCTCCATCTCGACCGCGCGCTCGGCGATGTTGACCGCCTCGTCCCCTATCCGCTCGAGGTCGGTCGAGGCCTTCACCGCAGCCACGGCAAACCGAAGGTCACGCCCGACCGGCTGACGAAGCGCGAAAATCCGTACCGCCATGTCGTCGACCGCGACCTCGTCTTCGTTCATTTTGCGGTCCGCTTCCATGACCTCGCGGGCCAGCACCTCGTCTCGGTCTTCGAACGCACGAACCGCAGTGCCGATCATCTGTTCACATCGGCCGCCCATCGCCAGGAGCCGATCCTTCAGATTGCGCAGCTCGGCCTCGAATTCCTGATGGGTGTGTGTCCGCATCGGTCGGCTTGAGCGCGCCATTATCCAAACCTACCGGAAATATACTCTTCAGTACGCTTTTTCGTTGGGCGTGTGAACATAGTCTCGGTCATGCCATGCTCGATGAGTTCTCCCATGTAGAAAAACGCGGTGAAATCACTGACCCGCGCGGCCTGTTGCATCGAGTGGGTGACGATCACGATCGTGTACTGCTCCCGCAGCTCGCGAATCAGCTCTTCGATTTTGGCGGTGGCGATCGGGTCGAGCGCCGAGGCAGGCTCGTCCATCAAAATCACTTCCGGCCAGACCGCAAGGCATCGCGCGATGCACAGGCGTTGTTGCTGCCCGCCCGATAGCCCCAGCGCGGAGCTCTGAAGCCGGTCTTTCACCTCGTCCCAGAGTGCGGCGCCTTTGAGAGATTCCTCGACCCGCTGGGCGATGATGTCTTTGTCTTTCTCGCCGCCGATCCGGAGCCCGAATGCCACGTTGTCGAAGACCGACTTCGGGAAGGGGTTCGACTTCTGGAACACCATGCCGACTCGGCGGCGGACCTCCACCGCGTCGACTCCTCGGCCGTAGATGTTCTCCCCGTCGAGAAGAATGTCCCCCTCTACACGGCAGCTGTCGATCGTGTCGTTCATTCGGTTGAGCACGCGTAGGTAGGTGCTCTTGCCGCAGCCCGACGGCCCGATCAGCGCCGTGACGCTGCGATCGACGATATCGAAGTCGACGTCTCGGATGGCCTGGTTGCTGTCGTAGAAGACGTTGACGTTCCGCGTCTCCATCTTCACGTTCGTAGGCGCTTCGGCGACCGCTTCTTTAGATTCGCTCATGGTCGGAGTGCCGCTCGAGAACGCGCGCGAATGATCACCGCCAGCAGGTTGAGCGAGAACGTCAGCATGAGCAATACGAGCACCGTGCCAAAAAGGGTCGGCTGCGCTGCGTCGACGTTTGGTGACTGCGTGGCCAACGCGTACACGTGATAGCCGAGGTGCATGAACATGTCGCGCGGATCGGTCGGCAGATAGGGAAGGAAATTTGCCGCGCCGCAAAAGATGATCGGAGCGACCTCGCCGGCGCCGCGGCTCACCGCGAGGATCACGCCCGTCAGGATCCCGCCCTTCGCGTTGGGGAGGACGATCTTGTAGACGGTCTGAAATCGGGTCGCGCCGAGGGCCAGCGATGCGTCGCGGATGTCGCGAGGGACCCTTCTCAGGGCTTCCTCGGTGGTGACGATCACCACGGGCAGGGTCAGCACCGCGAGGGTCAGCGATGCCCAGAGAATCGAGGGCTTACCCCAGACTGGGGTCGCGTCGTCGTAGAGCAGCGAGTCTATGCCTCCCCCGACGAAAATGATGAAGAAGCCCAGCCCGAACAGGCCAAACACGATCGAAGGAACACCCGCCAGATTGTTGACTGCGATGCGCACCAACTTGGCGGTTCGTGAATGCGGGGATGCGTATTCGTTCAGGAAGATCGCCGTTGCGATGCCGACGGGCACGCCGGCAATGGTCATGAGTAGCGTCATGAAAACGGTGCCGTAGATCGCCGGCCAAATCCCGCCGCTAATCATGTCTGCGCCCGGGCTCTCGGTGAGAAATTCCCGCGAGATGACGGGAGCCCCCTGCCAGATGATCTGGCCGAGCAGCACCGCCAGAAGCAATAGGACGATCCCGAGCGAGATTCCGGTCAGTCCGGCAAGCAGCCAGTCTTTGTTGGTGTTCCTCATGGCGACGCCGTCAGTTTCCTCTGGAGTCGCTTGATGACCACGTCGCCGACGATGTTGAGGACGAACGTGACGGCGAAAAGCATCACGCCGAGTAAGAACAGTACGCGCCAATGAGGATCGCCCTGTGCGACCTCTCCGAGCTCGGCGGCGATCGTCGCGGTGACGGTTCGCACGCTGGTCGTGAAGTCGAATAGCTCTACGACGGCAGCGTTGCCCGAGGCCATCAGCACGATCATGGTTTCACCCATCGCGCGACCAAAACCCAAGACGACGCCTGCGGCGATGCCGGGCAATGCCGCAGGGAGCACGACCCGCAGCGCGACCTGATATTTTCGTGCTCCGAGCGCGAGCGCCGCTTCCGTAAGAGTGTGCGGAACGCCTTGGATCGCGTCTTCAGAGATGGTGAAGATCACCGGCACGATCGTAAGCGCCAATCCGATCGCAGCTACGACCGCATTCAATCGAAAATGAAACCCGAAAGTGGCCTGCGCCCACGAAGCGAGCACCATCAGGGCGAAGAAGCCAAGCACGACCGATGGGATGCCGGCCAAGAGCTCGATTGCGGGTTTCACGACCTCGCGAACGGCCCTCGGCGCATAGAGCGCAACGAACATCGCGCAGCCGATTCCGAGTGGAACGCTCATCAACATGGCGAGCAAGGTCACCTTGAGCGACCCGACGAAGAGCGGAACCACGTTGAACTTCACGGGCTCGCCGACCGGCTGCCAAACGAAGACCGGCTCGTCGTAGCCCTTCCATTGCTTCGCGAAAAAGAGGTCTCCAAGCTCGACCTCTTCCGCGAACTCCGCTTCCCAGAGCATCGGAGCCGCTTCGCGCGCGATGAAGATGAAGATCAGCGCGATTGCGGCGATCGCGCCAAGCGCGAGCACCGCAATCATGCGTTCCGCAACGCGATGCCACAACGGCGTGCGAAACGAGCTCGACAACTTGGCTCTCGCCCGACGCGGACGGAGGGTGATTCGCCGCCGGGTCTTCGGGGCGTGGGCGCGTTCCCCTGCGTCGAGCGTTTGCTCCGTCACTCCGCAGCCGCGGCGGCTTCCTTTGGAAGCGGGTAGTAGCCGACCCCTTCGACGATGTCCTGGCCTTTGGCCGAGAGCACGAAGTCGAGGTACTCCTTGGCGATCCCGGAGGGTTCCCCGACGCTGTAGATGTTGAGGAAGCGCGACAGCGGGTATTTGCCGCTGGTGGCGTTTTCCATGGTGGGCTCGACCGGCTCACCGTCGGCCGGGGCTACTTGGACAGTGCGGACGCCTTTGGAATAGGCGATTCCGCCATACCCGATACCGGCCGGATCCTTGCTCACCGCGTGGATGACTGCAGCGGTACCCGGCAGGGTTTGTGCCGTCGCGGCGAAGTCTTCGTCGTCGAGGACGTGTTCCTTGAAGTAGGCGTACGTGCCCGAGTTGTTTTCCCGGCTGTACAGGATGATGGGCCTGTCCTCACCGCCAACGTCTTTCCAGTTCGTCGTTTGGCCTCGGAAGATTTTCTTGAGCTGAGGAATCGTGAGCGATTCGATCTTGCTCGTGGCCGGGACGTACACAGCCAGGGAGTCCAGCGCGACACGGAACTCCTGAGCCTCCGCGCCACGGCGTTTGACGACTTGCTTTATTTCTTTGTCCTTGATCGGCCGGCTCGCGTTTGCGAGGTCTGCGGTGCCGTTGATCAATGCGGCGATCCCGGTGCCTGAGCCACCGCCGGAAACCTGGAGCACCTTGCCCGGGTTGGCCTTCATGAAGGCCTGCGCCCAAGTCTGCGCGAGAATCACCATCGTGTCCGAGCCCTTGATGGTCAGCGTCGAGCTCCTTCGCGTCTCGCTTTTGGAGCCTTCACCGTCCTGCTGGTTCTTGCCCGAGGTGCACGACGACAGCGCAAGCGCCGCTGTGAGAATCAGAAAAACCCAATGATTTTGCTTCGCTTTTTTCAATGTACTTGCTCCGATCGCCCCGACTTTGAGACCCCCATGTGACAGCTGTGTGACAGCCGAGCGACGACCCCGCGTCACATCCAAGCGCCCCGCTCCGACACACGACTGCCACGGACGAATCACGATCTCGACACGGGCGCGCCGCTGAGACAATCTCTGGGGCCCAGCGGTCCTGACCTCGAAGCCGTTCGAGACGGCGAGAGCGCCATTCGACTCCTATCCAAGCAGGGTGTGTTGGCCCTCGTCGTCGTGGATTTTGCTAAAACTGGAATCGACCTCCAACTGCAACGACAACGACGGTTCAGACATGTTCTTCGCGGAACACACCGAGCTGCCAGCTCCGGCTCTGAACAACCGTGAGGTCGATCCTGGCCTCGGCGATGTCAGTGGTGCACCCTCGCGCCATGCAGGACTACCCGCACTCCCACAAGAACAAGACGAACCTGCTCCTGCACATCGTCGTGGTGCCTCTGTTCGTGCTGGGAGTTCTGTATGCGGTCTGGTCATTGCTTCACGGCCAATGGGTCGGTGCGGCGCTCGGAATGCTAGCGCCGCTGGTCTCCATCGCCGTCCAGGGTGTAGGTCACAAGCTGGAGCCGAATCCGCCACTGCCGTTCGACGGCCCCGGTGACTTCGTCAAACGGATCTTCTCCGAGCAGTTCTATAAGTTTCCGAAGTTCGTGCTCAGTGGTGAGTGGCTGCAGGCGGTTCGTTCCTCACGTTGAGCTTTCCGGTAGTTGGGCGCCGTCCGTTCCATTTGTGCGAGTAACGCGGTCTTCCTATGCTGAGCCCGTGCTTCACTTGCTTGGTGCGTTTCTGGTCGTGAGCGTCCTTTCGAGCGGTGCGTACGCGCAAGAGACGCCTGAGGCGGAGAAGAAGTCCCTCGTCACGCCGCCGAAGCTCATTCGCTTCGTAGAGGCCGACTATCCCCCAACCGGGGGCGAAGAGCCCGTGGAGGCTGCCGTCGAGCTCGACATCGTGGTCGGCAAGGACGGCCTGGTCACCGAGGTGAGCGTCGCAAGGTCCGCGGGGGAAGCGTTCGATGAGGCCGCTCTGGTAGCGGCCCGTCAGTTCGTCTTCGAGCCCGCGCGCAAAGACGGGGAACCGATCGCCGCGCGCATTCGCTACCGGTACGTCTTCGAGCTCAAGGCGCCGCCCGAGGAGATCACGACGGGTTGGCTATCCGGCACGGTGCTGCTCGCAGAGGACGACAGCCCTGCACGCGCAGTTGCAGTCGAGATTTTCAACGAGCGGGACGGGCTCGTTCGAGATCTCGTTTCGGGAGCGGACGGAACCTTCGTCGCAACCGATCTCGAGCCGGGTGAGTACGAGGTCAACATCTTGGGCGGCGAATATGGTGACCTGAAGGTCGAGGAGGAGCTCGTCGCAGGACAGGTCACGCAGGTCATCTACCGGCTGGGCACAGCGAAAAAGGAGGCCTACCGCGGCTTTGGCGCGACTGCGGTCATCGACGCTCCGCCGCGCGAGGTGGTGAAGCGCACGATCGACAAGGAAGAACTTACGCGCATTCCAGGGACCCGGGGTGACGCGCTGCGAGCCGTGGAGCTTCTTCCCGGTGTTGCGAGGCCGCCCTTCGGCATCGGCTTGCTCATCGTGCGTGGCGCCGCGCCTCAAGACAGCGAGTCGTTCATCGACGGCGTTCCGGTGCCGTTCATCTTCCACTTCGGCGGCCTCACCAGCGTCTACAACTCGTACATGCTCGAGAGGATCGACTTCTATCCGGGTAACTTCTCGGTCCGTTATGGTCGGCGCACCGGCGGCATCTTGGAGGTGACGACACGGGACCCGGCTCGAGATCGCATTCATGGCGTGGCCGAGATCTCGGTCATCGACACGTTCGTGACCATCGAAGCCCCGATCACCGACAAGATCAGCATTTCTGGCGGCCTCCGGCGAAGCCTCATCGATCTCGTCGTGCCCGCGGTGCTTCCCGACGACGTTGGCGTACGGCAGGCCCCCGTCTACATCGACTATCAGTTCAAGTTGAACTTCGTGCCCAGCAAGCGGGACCGCGTTCGCATCTCGGCATATGGGTCGAACGACCGTCTCGAGCTGATCCTAGAAGAAGTGGCGGGCGACGATCCTGCGATCCGTGGCGACACGCAGCTCGCCACTAGCTTCTACAACAACCAGATCGACTGGACACGCAGGGTCGGTGACAAAGTCGAGCAGGAGCTGTCCTTCAATGTCGGGCCCAACAAGATCAACTTCGCCCTTGGCGATGTGTTCAGCCTGAAAGGCACGTTGATCCAAACGTACGGTCGAGGCGAGTGGCGATATCAAATCACCGACAAGGTCCGACTCATTGCTGGTTTGGACGTGTACATCGCACCCATCGACTTGACGTTCGTCGGGCCGCAGCCGCGGGGTCAGGAGGGCGCGGGCAGCCAGCAGGGGTCGTTAGCCGGTGAAGAACAGGTCTTCGCCGATGTGAACAGCACGCAGTTCCGACCCGGCGTCTATCTCGAGTCCAGCATGCAGTTAGGCAAGCTCACGCAGCTCATCCTCGGTCTTCGGATGGACTACTTCAGCGACATCACCGCGTTTGCGGTGGACCCTCGCCTGACCACGATCTTCACCGTTGCCGAGGATATGCGGGTCAAGTTCGGCGTGGGTATCTTCAGCCAGCCGCCGGAGATCCAGGAGTCTGACGCTAGCATTGGCAACCCCGACCTCGAGCCGATCCAAGCGGTCCACCTGGGCGCCGGCTGGGAGTATGACGCCTTTCCTGGCGCACGATTCGGCGTCGAAGGCTTCTACAAGTACCTCTGGGACCGTCCGCTCACGACCCCCAACGGCGAGGCGCCCTTCTACGTGACCGGTGGCATCGGGCGGATCTATGGCGCCGAGTTCAGCGTCCACATTCGACCTGCCACAGGCCGGAAGTACTTCGGCTATCTCTCGTACACGCTCTCACGAAGCGAGCGTAAGGACGGCCCGCTCGAGCCGTGGAGACTGTTCGACTTCGATCAGACGCACATTCTCACCGCAGCGTTCGTCTACAACTTCCCGCGCAACTGGGAGATCGGCGGAACAGTCCGCGTCGTCAGCGGCAACCCTAACACTCCCGTGATCGGTTCGATTTACGATGCGCTCAATGACGTCTACATCCCGATCGACGGCCGGGTGAACACCCTGAGAAACCCACTGTTCCATCAGCTCGACGTGCGCATCCAAAAGAAGTGGGTCTTCGACACCTGGAAGCTGGCAGTGTTCCTCGATATCCGGAATGTCTACAATCAGCAGAACCAAGAGGGCATCATTTACAACTTCGACTTCAGCCAGCAGACACCGTTGCTCGGGCTTCCGATCATTCCGTCGCTGGGAATCAGGGGGGAGCTATGAAGCGGGTGGTCGGTGCGACGCTCTTGTGCTTCGTGATCGCTTGCAGCGAGAGCTTCCTTCCCGCCTGGGCCGTGACCGACCTCCGCGCGGTGGGCGTGTTGGTCGAGGTCGAGGGAAAGCCCGGGCGCGCGAGCCCCGATCCCGAGGACGACATCCAGGTCTCGATTCTCGTGGTGGATCAGGGCGCGCCCCCTTCCGACCTACCCGACGTACCTGCGCTGACTCCGCCACTGCTGCAGTGGTCGTTTATCGCCTGCATTCCGCAGCCTACGCTCATCGGGCCCCCGATTTGCCGGGACTTGATTCAGCCCTGTGAGGGTTGCACGGCGACTCCGCCGGATAGCCCCCTCGACTTTCCCGTCATGCGCTTTCAGGCGCCCTCGGAAGCAGAGTTCGAGGCCGCTCAGGCGGACCGACTGGTTTTGCAGGGTGCGATTTGCGCCAACGGACCGCCTGACGAGGACGCGATCCTTCGTTTCATCCTCGGCGAGACCGACGATCTCAACCCCTGTGCAGATCCGAGCAACGAAGGGCGGTTCGTGACGGTGGATATTCCGATCGAGACCACGCCCGAAGACCCGAACCTGAATCCCGAAATTTCGACGGTCGTTCTCAACGGCGGCTATGAAGATGCAGGAGGGAAGCGCCTGCCCTGGCCACCGCCCTACGATCAGGGCGTACCGCGCACCGCCCCCCGGACGGGCTGCAAGGCGGACCTCGACGGACTCACAGACCAGGAACGAGCGGCCCATCCGGTCGCAGGCAGCCCGGCTTCAACCATCAACCTGCACGTGACGCCGGAGAGCTTCCAGTCGTACATGGTGGATGACATGGACCAGATCGAAGAGATCCAAGTCAGTTGGCTCACCGACGGCGGCGACCTCGAGCGCACCTTCTCGTTCATCACCGACCCCGCGCGCTCGATTCTGACGTTTTGGCAGCCGTTTGCTGAAGCGCCAGAAGACGGGATGCTGGTCCGCTTCAACTTCGTCATTCGGGACGGCCGTGGGGGCACCAGTTGGCTGGAGCGGGGCCTTTGCGTGCTCCCGCCGCCCACAGGTGACTCTCCGCCCTAAGTGTCGGTTTTCTCCAAACTTTTGGCGATCGTTGACACTACCCGAGCCCCCACCTAGTGTGATGGATCGCGATGGTTGAGCGAATCGGAACGTGTCGCGTTCTCGGTGAAATCGGCAGCGGCGGCATGGCCGTCGTCTATGAGGCGATCCAGGAGCCGCTCAATCGGCGAGTCGCCATCAAGGCGCTCAAACCGTCGATTGCAATCGACAGCCAGTTCGCCGAGCGGTTTGAACGCGAGGCGCACTTCATGGCGTCGCTCCAACACGAGAACATTCTGCATGTCATCGACTTCGTCAAAGACGGTCGGTCGATGTTCATCATCATGGAGTACGTCGACGGGATCGATCTCTACGACCTCCTCGAGCGCTCGCCACGGTTGCCACCGGACATCGCTGCGATCATCATGCTACAACTCGCGCGCGGCCTAGACTATGCGCACTTCCGCGGGATCATTCACCGCGACATCAAGCCGGCGAACATCATGGTGTCCGTGCAAGGCGACGTGAAGCTGATGGACTTTGGCATCGCGCGCCACGAGCGCTTCGGCGATCTGACCGAAACCGGCACGGGTCTAGGGACGCCGAGCTACATGAGCCCGGAGCAGATTCTCGGCGACAAGCTCGACTTCCGCAGCGATATCTTTTCTGTTGGCATCGTGCTTTACCAAATGCTCACCGGACGTAAGCCGTTCGTCGAAGACGAATCCCGTACGGTCATGCAGAAGATCCGACTCGACCGTTATGAGTCGCCCAAAAAACTCGGCGTCGAGGTGCCCCGCAAGTTGGAGCGGATCATGGCGCGTTGCTTGCAGAAAATGCCGGCAAATCGCTATCCGACCAGCCAGGCGCTCATCGACGATCTCACCGAGTTTCTCGCACCACGTGTACCCATGAGCCACAACGCGCGTCTGGTCATGTTCCTGAACGAGATAGGGGTCATGACGAGCGATCAGACCGACGAGGTGCTCTCTGCGGTTGCCCCGCGTGTGCTTCGAAGCGGGCGCCGTGACGCTGGTTTCTTGCGGAGCATTGCGAAGTGGCAAACGGCTGCCCTCGTCGCACTCGTCCTTTCGGGGCTCACCGTCCAGGTGGCGAGCGGACGGTGGTCCGGGCCATCGGTTGGGGAGGCACCGGCTGCGTTCAATCCGGCGGAAGCTGGATATCTGACCGTCAGCGCCGATCCCTGGGCGCACGTGCAGGTGGACGGACAGCACGTGCTGACGACGCCGGCGGCCCGTGTGATTCCGCTCAAGCCGGGCCGTCACTTCGTGAAGTACACCAACCCCTACTTCGCACCTGTCGAGCACGAAGTGGTGCTTGAGATGGGTAACACGGTTCACGATCGCGCGACCCTCTCCGAGCCGCTCGCCGTCGTGGATGATCCGGAGGAAACGCCGTGAAGCGAGCGTTCATCCCGCTGTTGCTGGTCATGGGGCTTGCCGTGCTGGCATCGGGCGCCGAAGCGCAGGCTGTGTACACGCATGCGGTGCAAGAGGGCGACACCCTCGCCTCGATCGCTCAGCGCTATTACGGCGACCCCACGCGCGAGGCAGTCTTGCGCGAGGCGAATCGCATGAAGGGGCCCGGGATGAACGGGCTGATGTCTGGGAGCTGGATCTTCATTCCGATGGTCACGTTCTATCGCGTGAGCAAGGAAGAGACTTGGAAGTCGATCGCGGCGCGGCTTTTTGGCCGAGAAACGCGAGCTGCGACGTTGATCGAGGCCAACCAGGGCAACCGGCGGGTCGAGCCGGATGAGGGGACAGAGCTGCTGGTGCCCTACCCGTTGCGGCACGTCGTCGGTCCGGGCGAAACCCTCGAAAAGGTTGCGAAGATGTACATGCCGGACAGCCCGCTGTCGCTGAAGCGCTTGCGGCGGTTCAACGCGGGTGCCCGGATCGAGCGCGGGCAGGTGGTGTTGGTTCCGTTGTTCGATCTGAGACTGGCTGGCGAAGGGCGCGCAGAGGCGTCCGATGCGTTTGCGCGCGCGGCAGGCGGGGGGGCCGCCAAGGCGGCGCAAGACGAAGTTGAGAGCTTGGTGCCGGAGCTCATTGAACAGGTGCACAACGCGGAGTTCGCCGAAGCGGTGTCCCTCGGGAACCGACTCCTTGGAACGCAAAGCCTGACGTCGACACAAGTGGTGACCATTCACAAAGAGCTCGCCGTCGCCTACGTCGCGCTCGAGCGCACCGACCTCGCCGAAGCGTCCTTTCGCGCAGCCCTCGCGTTGCAGCCGAACCTCGAGCTCGACACTGTGCGCACCTCGCCCCGTGTACTCGAGGCCTTCAATCGCGCTAAGCAGCCCGCGAAGCCATAGGCCCGGCTACTTCTTTTTGATCTTCTTCGGCCTGTATTTTGCTGGGCGGTGGTCGGCGTGCGTCGCCGCGCCAGCAGGGCCCGGGGCTGATTCGAGTGCCCACGCGGGCAACTCGATGTCACCGTTTTCTTCGGCGCGCTTCCTGAGGTGGATGTACGCGATGATGCACACGGGAATGATCGCAAGGGAAATCAGCTGCGAGGTGGAGAACCCAAAGGCGGACCCGCGCTCGGGATCGTCGCGAAGGTACTCGATGAAGAAGCGCCACAGCCCGTAGAGGGCCGCAACTGTCACCATGACTTGGCCACGGAACTTCCGATGGGTCAGCAGCCACACCGCAAACACGAATAACACGAGCCCGGCGGCCGATTCGTAGAGCTGCGTCGGATGCACCGCCAGCGAGCTCATGGCATCGCCTGAGAGAAGATCCTCGTTGAGGTGGTGCTGGTACGCCGGGGACCCGTTGATCGTTTGGTCGCAGGCGAATGTGGGAAACGCCCCGGTGTCCCACTTCGGAAACGTACCCACGGACTTCAGCCATCCCGGCGCAGCGTCCCCAAGCGGTCGTCCATAGTCACATCCATACAAGTAACAGCCAACGCGCGTGAGCATGAGCCCGGAAGCAAGCGTGGGCACACCGACGTCCGCGAAGGGAAGCAAGGGGATCTTCTTCATTCGCCAGAAGGCCCAGGCCGTCACAAAGCCCCCGAGGAATCCGCCGTAAGCCACCAAGCCGCCGGAGCGGAGGTCGAACCAAGAACCGAGGCTCGCGTACGAGTCGAGGTTGGTGAAGACGTAGAGCAGGCGGGCGCCGATGATCGCGCCGACTGCCGTCCAGGTGAAGCAGCTCGCCAGCAGTTCCCGGTTGTAGCCCTCGATCCTCTTGCCCATGTACATGATGAAGTACCAGGCGAAGAGGAGGCTGCTTCCCAACATCACGCCGTAGGAGTAGATGGGAATCGCGCCCCAAGGAGTAGGAATGCTGAACAGTACCGGGTGCATTGTGCGGAAATCTCGCCGGGTTCGCCTCTGGGGTCAAGTGGGTTTGATTAGGTGACGAGCGAACTACGCATTCGAGAACAGGAGGGAGCGATCACGTTCGAGGTCCGCGTTGCGCCCCGTGCGAGCCGTAATCGCGTCATTGGCGTCCAGGACGGGGCCCTCAAAGTCGCGTTAACCGCGCCACCAGTGGACGGTGCCGCCAACGAAGCGCTCAAGAAGCTGCTGGCCAAGACGCTGGGCGTTTCCAAGTCCGACGTCGAGATTCTTCGCGGCGACAGCGCGCGCATCAAGGTACTGCGCGTTCACGGTGTCAGTGCTGCGGATGCCCGCTTCGGCGAAAGCTAGTTGACGATCACGCGGCGCAGGAACCACACGTCGTTTTCCCGGCGCAGGTCGAACACCGTATTGGCGAGGCCGGTGTCGGTGCGAAGCCGGAGCGCGATTCGCGCGCGCTCGCCGTCGAGCGAGATGCTTTCCTGAATCAGGTGGAGCCTCGAGCCTTCGAGCGACGCAAGGGCTTTGCGCGCATCAGGCTTGAGCTCAGCCGCGTTGCGGTCGCTGTAGCGACGCCTGTGCCCCTCATGCACGAGCTCCATAGTGACTTTCGATGGGTCGGCGTAGCTGAGTGCGTTGTCGATCCGTGTTTCGGAAACCCGTCCGGTCACCGACTCGATGAACTCGTCCATGCGCTCACGGTCGGTGACCACGACGGCGTCTGTGACCACCGCGGCCCCGACCACGATCGCTAGGAGTACAAGGAGATACATACCCGTTCGGTGCATGACGCCTTAGGTAATGCAGGTCCCGTGCCAGTTCCAGCCCCCCCAATTTCCCCAATAACTTCGCAAAAAACACCAACTCGCTCACCCCCGCGCCTGCCAATATGACACCCCCCGCACCCCCACACGTGACAAAGGGACACTCTCCGGGGTCCCAAGCGTCTGAAATAACGCAGTTTCTCCAGCAAAGATCGCAGCGATTTGTTTCCAATGTTGCTTCCCGATCTGGTCGAAAACGCAATGATTCGCTGCTGCGATCTTTCTCGCAGAAGCGACCGGATATCGGGTATTTAGGATCACGGAGCGTGTCCCCTTCTGTGACGACGGTGCGGTTGTTTACTCCTACGGGTTGGGTGATTGGTACCTTGCACGTGCCGGAGGGGATAGGGTTGTTGCCGTTTCTCAACGGTGATGAGGCGTTCTTTCGGATGACGAATGTCAGCTTGCCGGAGCAGCCTCGGACGATTCCGTTTTTGGCGTTGCAGAGGAAGGCGGTGTTGGTCGTCGTTCCAGGGGAGGACGCGCTGCTTGGGCTTCATGAGGAGGACGGGCGCGAGCGGCACGAGGTGGCGTGCCTTTTCGATGGTGGGCTGGTGATGGGGACGTTGCCCTTGCCCAGAGGCGTCCGCGTCTCCGATGAGCTGATGCAGTCGGAGGAGTTTTTCGCGATCGAGGATTGCACCTTCGGGATCGATGCTTCACCTGAACCCATCGTGGAAGCAGAAGAATTGGTGTTCGTACATGCCGCCGAGATGTTCGGCGTCGCTGAGCTCGAAGGCGAATGATCGTTCGAGGGGGCACTGGCTTCGAACGAGCCGCCCAGAAGTTCATCCTGCGAAACTGGCGACTCATTCTCACAGTGGTCGTCATCGAGGAAGCGATTACTTTCGTCTCGGCGTACTCGGACGTGCTCCAAACAGATGTGTTCTCTGCCGCCGCCATCGGTTTGCTTGGGACCGTGGTTGGTATCTTCCTCGTCTTCCGCTTCAACGAGGCCTATCAGCGATGGTGGGAAGCACGCATTCTTTGGGGCGCTCTCGTCAACGAAAGCCGGAGCTTCGCCCGCCAAGTGATCACGCTCCTCACGCCAGAACGCGTTCCCAACATCGCGTCTCCGGAGGATGCCGCACGACTGCAGACCGAGCTGGTTCACCGACACCTCGCTTATTGCAACGCCCTTCGCCTCAGCCTGCGCCAACAGGAGTCGTGGGACGAGCTCGCTCCCTTCCTCTCGGCCGACGAGCTCAGCGAGGTGAAGACGTACGCCAACAAGGCCACGCGACTCAGTCGCTGCCAAGGAGAGCAGCTCGCCCAAGTGATGGGCGTCGACACCTCTCAGCAGATTTTGTTGATGCAACTCGATTCGACACTGAATCGCCTTTACGACGTCCAGGGTGGCTGCGAACGGATCAAGAACACGGCCTTCCCAGACGAGGTGCGTTTCATTTCCCGTGCCCTGGTATGGCTCAGCGCGATGGCGATCCCGGTCGCCTTTCTCAGATCGGGCACCAAGGCAGCGGCCTTCGAGGTTGTTGCGGTTATAGTGATCTGCCTCAGCTTCATGGTCGTCGAGCAACTCGGCGCCGCGCTCAAGAACCCGTTCGAAAACCAGGACAACGACACCCCGATGACGGCTCTGTGCCGCACTATCGAGATCGACCTGCGCCAGCAACTCGGAGAGACGGAGATCCCCCCGCCAATCGAACCCGTCGACGGCGTCTTGATGTGATCGCCCGCGCGGTCAGTCGTTCAAAGCAGCACGCATCACGTCGATGGGCGGCTCGAACCCGGTCCACATTTCGAAGGCGATCGCTCCTTGGTGGAGCAGCATTCCGATGCCGTCGACGATCGACAGACCGTGGTCTTCGGCGCGAGCGAGCACTGTTGTCCTGAGGGGCTCGTAGACCATGTCGACGACCGCCGCCTCGGCCGGGAGCGCGTCGATAGGGAGCGACGCCGCAAATTCCAGGGCGCCCGGGTTCGATCCAAGCGTCGCGCTCGTGGCCTGGACCAGCAACGTCGCCGTGTCGAAATACCAGCTTGCCTCGCTGAGCGGCGCTGCCTCTAGAGTGCACTCGACGTGTGCCGCCAACGATTGAATGAGCACTTCGCTTTGCTCGGGTCTTCTCGAAAGCACAGCTATCTCGTCGGCGCCTGCATTCGAGAGCCCAACGACTGCCGCGCGCGCAGCGCCCCCTGCACCAAGCACGACCACGCGCGCGTCGCTCAGCTGCACGCCCGCGTCTTCGAGTGATCGCACCAGCCCAGGAGCGTCGGTGTTGTGGCCAACATACCGCCCGTCCACGCGCACGACGGTGTTGACGGCGCCGATCGCTAGCGCCGCCGGCGCGACTTCGTCGAGCAGTTCCATGATCGCTTCTTTGTGGGGCACGGTGAGGTTGTAGCCGTCGATCGCCTCCTCGTGCTTGCGCCGAACCGCCCCGGCCAAATCGTCCGGCGCGACCTCGAAGCGCTCGTACCGTAGTTTGATCCCCAGCGCGCGCGCGGCCGATTCGTGCATCTGAGGCGACTTCGAGTGGGCCACTGGCCAGCCCAAAATTCCGAGGTGAATTGAATCACTCATGGCTTTCGACTTTCGCATCAAACTCCCCATCCGACACTCGGACGCGAAACCGGTCGCCTTCCTTCACTTCGGACTGGCTCCGAATCGCGCGGCCGGTCGATTCGTGAAGAGCGATCGCGTACCCGCGCTCGAGCACCCGCAGCGGAGAAAGCGCATCCAGTTGTGCGCAAAGCTCGGCGTACGCGGCGCGCGCTTCGCGCACCATGGGCCGTCCTCGCCCCTGCAACGTGAACCTGAGCGCCACCAAGCGCTCGCGCCGGCGTCGAATTGGCAAGCGGCCTGCGTCCCTGAGCCTCGTGGCCAACGCGGCCAGCTCGCGTTGATCACGGCGCAGCGCCGACCGCGGGTCCAGGCGCATCAAACTTTGATTGAGCTCCGTGAGCCGCACGCGGCGCTGCCGGAGATCGGATCGCTGCGCGTGTCGGAGGTTCTCCTGTAACACGAGTAGCTTCCGACGAACCGGGGCAATCACACGCCGAGCGTCGTAGAGCGGGCGCAGCAACCGCTCGAGCCGAAGTCGAAGACCGCCGATACGGTTGTCCAACGCCTGGTTCAGCCGCCGTTCCAAAGACCGCACGTCTCGAAGCAGTGCTTCACGCTCCGGCACGACGATCTCTGCGGCATTGGACGGCGTTGCAGCTCGCACGTCGGCGACCAAGTCCGCGATCGTCACGTCGACCTCGTGTCCGACGCCGCTCACGACAGGGACCCGGCAAGCCGCGATCGCGCGGGCAACACCTTCGTCATTGAACGCCCACAGATCTTCTGCCGAGCCGCCGCCGCGCGAGACGATCACGACGTCCAAGTCGTCGACTTGCTGAATCAGCTCGAGCGCCGAGACGATGCTGCGAGGCGCTTCCTCGCCTTGTACGCGGCAATCGGCGACGAGGATCCGCACGGGGCACCGCTCGGCTGCCACACGGATGATGTCGCGCAGCGCCGCGCCCGTTCGGCTCGTGACCACACCCACCACACGTGGCAGTTCGGGGAGCGGACGTCTTCGCTCCGGGTCTAGCAATCCCTCCGCCTCTAATTTCGCGCGCAGCTTTCGAAACTGGGCCGCGAGATCACCTTCGCCCGCGAGCCTGGCCGACCGGGCAATGAGCTGGAACTGCCCGCGCGCCGTGTACAGCGAAAGCGTTCCGCGGAACCGAATCCGTGCCCCGTCTTCGAGCGGCGCCTTCGTCCGCTGGACGTCGGACTGAAACATCACCCCCCGCAGCTGCGCCGGGTTTTGTTCGTCGTTCAACGTGAAATAGACGTGACCCTTGGCGCGCCGGACGTCCGAGAGCTCCCCCTCGATGAGCACGCTCGCCCAGTTGTCCTCCAGCGTGAGGCGAACCGCGCGGTTGACTTCGCTCACTCGGAAGACACGTTCATCGCCCTCATGGTCCTGGCCCTGAAGACGCTCGAAGAGCGGCATCTCCGACATGCGCTGAACCTAGCCGCAATTAACCCGATGAAGAAGGGGATTGACTCCTTTTTCTCGAGGTCAGTTCAGTGAACGTCGTCGTGGTCGGTGTAGGGTCGAATCTCGGTGCACGGGAGGCGTCGATCCGCTGCGCTAGCGTGTTGCTGGACGCGCGCGAAGGCATCGAGGTCCTGGAGGTCTCCAAGATCTACGAGACCGAGCCCCTGGGGCCGCCGCAACCACGCTACCTGAACGCCGCGTTCCGTTTGGCGACCACGCTTTCGCCACTCGAGCTCTTGCGTGTCTTGCTGCGAACGGAGCGTCGTCTCGGTCGCCATCGCGTTCCGGACCAACGATGGGGCCCACGCAGCGTCGATCTCGACCTGCTTTGGGATCAACGCGGCCCGCACGAGTCGCCGGAGCTTTCCGTGCCTCATCCCGAGCTCGAGAACCGCGGGTTCGCGTTGGCGCCGCTCTTGGATGTCGCGCCCGAGCTCAGCGAAGTCTTCGGTCCTTCACTCGAGGAACTCGGAGGCCGGCCGCGAGCGTGGGCTCGTGAAGCGACGGTCCGGGCGGAGTCGTCTTTCGGAGGTTTCGAAGTCGACGTAGAAGCTGACTCGCTGGTCGACGCGTGCGCTCTTTGTGTCCGGCAGCCGCCTTCGTCGGGACGACCCTGGTCCACTCGCCACGTCACAATCGAACCCGATGCCGAACAGTTCGCGATCGCGCTGCGAGATATTCTTCGCAGCGGCTTTTTGATCCACCGGGCAACCATCAGTCACTGTTCGAAGTCACAGTGGGTCGCTGAATTACACGGCGTAAACATGGGGATCGCCGTCGACGCCGATGTGCGACTTTGGACTACCTTGGGCGCTGAGCGCGAGGTCCATGCGCAATTATCGCTCGCCGTAAGCCCAGCATGACGTCGTTTTCTTGGCGAAACGTTTGTTGCTTCACGAATCGATGGTTAGTCTGGAGTTGGGAGCGTGAGACAACGGAATATGGCAGACGCACGCAAGGACAAGCGCACGCTGCTTTCGCTGAAGATCCGCTATAGGAGCGCCACGCTCGAGGATTTCATCGAACGCTATAGCAGCGACATCTCGAGCGGAGGTGTATTCATCAAGGCCAAGAAGCCGTTGGCCGTGGGTACGCTTCTGAAGTTCGAGTTCATGCTTAAAGACCAGTCGACGTTGATCCATGGCGTGGGTCGAGTGGTCTGGAGGCGCGACGAGTCCGAGGCTGACGCGGACAATCCGTCGGGTATGGGAATCAAGTTCATCAAGATGGACTCCGAATCCCGTGCGGTCGTGCAACGCATTGCAGAGGATCGTGGTCACCCCGGTGTCTTTGAGCACGGCAAAGAGGGCGTTCGGCTGGCCCCCGCGGTCGCCTCCGATCCCGACGACCTAGCCGAAGAAGATCGAACCGAGGTCCGCCACGTGAGCGAGTTTCTGGCTTCCGCGCTCGAAGAGGGCGGAGCCGGCGAAGTGGCGCAACGCGAAGCACAGGCCGGTGTAGAGCGTGCCCGCCGGATCACCAACGAGATCGGCGACGACCGCCTTGCCGCTGCGCGCGGCGCCTTCAGTGCGCATCGCACTGCCTCCGCCCAGAACAGACACTCCGTTTCCGACGCACCGTCTCGTGGCGCGATGTCCGCCTTTGGAGGCCCGGGGCTGAGCGCAAGCGCGAGCAGTGCTGCGGCGCCCGCGATGGACGAGCTCGACCCCGAAAACGATTTTCTCGACGAGGAGACCACCAAAATTCAGGAACTTCTCGAGTCCGATTACCCCGGCGCGGACCCAACGGTGATCGCCAGGGACGCGGCCTCGGCCTTCGCTGCGGAGAGGCGAGCGACCCCGGTGTTGCCCGCGGCCTCGAACTCGTTGCTAGAGAGAGCCGTTCCCGATCTGTTTGGTCCGACGACTGGCGAGTCGTTCGGCCCTGCGCCGGGCGAGTTCATCGACGCGAGCTTACTCGATCCCGCGCTGCCGACGGTCCCGCCGCCCGGTGCGCCCGTCCCCGCAGCGCCGGGGATTCCCGCCGAGGCGTTCAACGTTGCGCAGGTGGCTACGCCGGCTTGGACTATGCGGCCGACACCAGAGAAGCAGGACACGCGCGGCTGGATGGTTGTGCTCCTGTGCGTGCTCTTGCTCGCCTCCGGTGCGATTGCAGCATGGCAGCTCGGCTTGGCGAACGATTTCATGGATTTAGCTGCGCCGTATCTCGCCCAATTGGAAGAGCTTGGCGAAGAACCGGCCCAGGTTGCCCAGCCCGTAGCCGCGCCAGCGGCTCAGCCGGAAGAGGCCAGCGTCGAAGGGCAACCTGCGGAAGAAGCCATCGCTGCCGATGAGGCAGGGTCCACTCCACGAGCGGCGCCCGCGGCCCAAGCCGAGGCGGCGCCCGTCGAAGCGGTAGACGCCGGCATGGTGAAATTTCAGGTTCTCTCTCGCCCCGCCGGTGCGTTCGTCAGCGTCGACGGCAAGGGCGTGGGACGCACGCCGCTCGAGCTCGAATACGAGGTAGGCACCAAGCATTCGCTCTTCTCGAAGGCACGTGGCCACTTGGCTCGCAGGCGACAGATCACGGTCGGGTCCGACCAAGCACCGGTGAACCTCTGGCTCGCGCCACTTCCCTACATCGTCCAGGTTGTCACCAACCCCGCGGGCGCGAAGGCTAGCGCCATCGGCGGCGGGGAGGTCGCCACGCCCGGCGAGCTCCAGTTCAAGTCGATGCTGGGGTCCCGCAAGATCGTGGTCTCTAAGGACGGCTACGCGACGGCCATCAAGTCCGTGACTCGCGCCGACTTCATCGAAGAGACGCGCCGCATGGCCGCCACCGTCAACGTGACGCTTCAAAAGGACGGAGCCACCGAGCCCACGCAAGCCGCTTCGAGCAACGAAATAGTCACCCCGCCTTCGAGCGCGGTGAAAGCCGCGGCTGAGCCTCCTGCAGAGCCGCCTCCGAGCGAGGTGAAGGCCGCGGCAGAACCTCCCGCGGCGCCAAAGGCCGTCGAAGAGCCTCCAGCGCCTAGCGAAACAACCGCTGCCGACGCCCCTTAGGCTTTCGGTACAGCACACGAACGCACACCAGGCCGGCCAGGAAGCCGCCGATGTGCGCAAACCACGCAACGCCACCGCCACCCTCTGCGATGATGCCGAGCGACAGGTAGCCCAACACGAGTTGCAGGACGAACCAGAGCACGATGAAGATTCCTGCTGGCACTTCCATGAAGTGAATGAAGATGAAGATCGGGATGAGTGTGACGACCCGGGCGTGCGGGAACAGGGTGAGGTAGCCGGCCAGGACGCCGGAGATCGCCCCCGACGCGCCGATCATCGGCACCATGCTGTTCGGGTCGACCAGGACCTGCCCCAGGGCTGCGCCGACCCCGCATAGGATGTAAAATAGAAGAAACCGGCCTCGGCCGAGCACGTCCTCCACATTGTCGCCGAAGACGTGCAGGAAGAGCATGTTGCTCCCGATTTTCACCAGCCCACCTTGCATGAACATTCTCGTGAAGTTCGTTACCCAGATCCCGATCGCACCGCCATCGGCGCGGGAGGCCGCCCAGTTTCCATGGACGATCACGTCGGGGATCACCCCGAAGCGCATCACCAGCGCCTCGGCCTCGGTGCTCTCGAGGCTCAGGCTCGCCACGAAGATCAGCACGTTGGCGCCAATCAGAGCCCAGGTGACGACGGGGGTGCGGCGCGTGTCGTTGATGTCGCGGATGGGAATCACGATTCGGCTTTCTATAGCGCGTCGCCAGGGCAGTGGCAGCACCCCGTGCTAGAGCAGGCCAATGGATGCGGGTCATCTGCTTGGGCCCACGGGACCCCTGGCCCGCGGCGTTTCCGGCTACGAGCATCGTCCCGGCCAGATTCGGATGGCTCGCGCCGTGCAAGAGGTGTTGGAGCACGACGGCATTCTCCTGATCGAGGCTGGAACGGGCACCGGCAAGACCTGGGCGTATCTGATTCCAGCTGCGCTGAGCGGCCGCCGCGTCTTGGTGTCTACTGGCACGCGCGCACTGCAGGACCAGATCATGGAAAAGGATTTGCCGGCCCTCAAGCGCCACCTCGGCATGGAGATTGACGCCGCTTGCGTGAAGGGCCTGAGCAATTACCTCTGTCGCCGCCGGTTTAATGAGCTGTCGAGCAGCGCGGACGCTACACAGCCGCGGTTCGCGCGGTCGCTACCGACGCTCCGCAGCTGGGTCGAGACAACGGGCTCCGGTGACCGCGCGGCCCTCGCGTCGATCGCCGAGGAAGACCCGATCTGGTCGCGTGTCGTGAGCGGTTCGGACACGCGGATCGGCGCCCGATGCGACTACTACGACGAGTGCTTCGTGACACGTGCACGCCGGCGCGCAGACAGCGCGCAGCTGGTCGTCGTCAACCACCACCTGTTCTTCGCCGACCTGGCGCTCCGCGACACCGGCTTTGCCTCGGTATTGCCTGACTATGACGCTGTCATCTTCGACGAGGCGCATCAGGTCGAGGACACCGCGACGCTCTTCTTCGGTTCGCGTCTGTCCGCCGCCATGCTCGAACGCCTCGTGCGTGAAGCCCGAGCTGCTCTCCCCAGCGAACGCGGCGACAAACGGCACGAGAAGCGGCTGCTCGATGCCGTGCTACAGCAATCTTCGAATTTCTTCAGCGCTCTCCCCGGCAACGCCAACGGTGGCCGTGCCTCGTTGCCTTCCGAGGCGATTCCACAAGACGCCCTCTTCGCGTTGGACAACGTCCTCGCGGAGCTCGCAGCGTCGTGTCGAAACATTCGGCCACCCCGCGAGAACGTCCTGCAAATTGCGAGACGCGTGGACCAGTTCCGCGATGCTCTCGGCTCCCTCGAAGCGCCGGGCCAAGTGAGTTGGGCCCAGGGAGGCGTGCGGGGCGCGTCGGTAGGCTCGAGCCCGATCGACGTCGGCCCGCTGTTGCGCGAGCGTCTCCACGAACGCGTCCCCTGTGTGGTTTTCACGAGCGCGACGCTCACCACCGGCGGCGACTTCGGCTTCGTCAAACGCCGCCTCGGGATCGAAACTGAAATCGGCGAAGAAGTCGTAGAGTCGCCCTTCCGTTACGAGGAGCAAGCCGCGTTGTACGCGCCGACGCACTTGCCCGACCCGCGCGCTTCCGATTTTCCCGACGCCGCCGCCAAAGAGATCCTCGAGTTGATCCGAATGTCCGAGGGAGGTGCGTTCGTTCTTTCTACCTCACTTCGGATGATGCGGATGCTTTCGAAGCGCGTGGGAGACGAGCTCGACTACGAGTGGTTCGTTCAAGGAGACGCTCCGAAGCAGACTTTGCTCGACCGGTTTCGCGACGAGGGCAACGCCGTCTTGTTTGCAACCGCCAGCTTCTGGGAGGGCGTCGATGTCCCCGGCTCGGCGCTTCGGCTCGTGGTGATCGACAAGCTTCCTTTCGACGTCCCAAGCGACCCGGTCGTGGCCGCACGCTGCGAACGCCTCGACGAAGCTGGTGAATCCTCCTTCATGCGATACCTCGTTCCGGCAGCCGCACTGTCGTTGAAGCAGGGTTTCGGACGCCTGATTCGAACCACCCAGGACCGCGGCGTCGTCGCCATCCTCGACTCACGAATTCGCCGAAAAGGCTATGGAAAAGTCTTTCTTCGAAGCCTCCCGCCGGCCCGGGTCTGCGATACTCTCGGCCAGGTCCGGGAGTTCTTGATCTCTACGGGCCCACACCCCAACATGTCCTCGCTATCTGCGCCGTAAAGGAGGCACCGTGACTCAAGCCGTCCCCGAACTGCAGGGCTCTGCCGCCATCCCCGAAGCCGAGCACCGAATCGAGCCTACCTCACAATCGAAGCTCGACGAGGCCCTCGCCGTCCTCGAAGACCACAAGCAAGACTGGGCCACCCTCGACATCGAAGAACGCATCGAGTTCCTCGAGCGTCTCCGCGATGGAGTCGTCGAGGTTGCCGAACGCTGGGTGCAAGCGGCCATGCAAGCCAAAGGCATGACGTTCGGTACCGCCGAAGAGGCCGAGGAGTGGTTGGCGGGCCCCGCGGCCGTCATCAAGAACCTCTGTCTCCTCATCGCATCCCTTCGTGACATCCAGGACCACGGCGTGCCGCAGCTTCCAAAGCCTGCGTACACGCGCCCCGACGGGCAGGTAGTTGCCCCGGTGTTCCCGGCAGACGGATGGGACGGCCTGCTCTTTCAGGGGTTCACCGCGGAGGTGTGGATGCAGCCGGGGGTCACCCTCGACAACCTGAGCGAGAACCAGGCCGCATTTTATCGCGAGAAGTCACTCAAGGGAAGGCTCGCGCTGGTGCTCGGCGCCGGCAACGTCTCTTCGATCGGGCCGATGGATGCGCTCTACAAGCTCTTCGTCGAAGGGCAGGTCGTCATCTTGAAGATGAACCCGGTCAACGAGTACCTCGGCCCGTTCATCGACGAGGCGTTCGCGCCGCTGTGCGAACGCGGCTTCTTCCGGGTCGTGTACGGAGGCGCGGCCGAAGGCGATTACCTCTGCACGCATCGCTTGGTCGAGGAGATCCACATCACGGGATCGGACAAGACCCACGACGCCATCGTCTTTGGTGTTGGAGAAGAAGGGGCGCGTCGCAAGGCGAATCGCGATCCTCGCAACACCAAGCGCCTCAGCAGCGAACTCGGCAACGTGAGCCCTATTATCGTCGTCCCCGGCCCCTGGTCGCAAAAGGACTTGGACTTTCACGGCGTCAATCTCGCATCTTCATTGTGCAACAACGCGGGCTTCAACTGCGTTGCGACTCGGGTCGTCGTTCAGCATGAGCAATGGGATGAGCGCGAGGGTCTGCTGGCGTCGTTCCAGAAAGCCTTAGCGAACGCCGCCGATCGCAAGCCGTACTATCCCGGCGCAGAAGGGCGGCAGAAGATGTTCGTCGAGCGCCATCCCGACGCAGACCAGCTCGGCACCAACGGCGCCGGTCGCGTCCCGTGGACGTTGATGCACCACCTCGACCCCAACCAGACCGACGACATCTGCTTCACCACCGAATCCTGGTGCGGTCAGGCCAGCGAAGTCGCGCTGTCTGCCGAATCGATCGTCGAATACATCGATAAGGCAGTCGACTTCTGCAACGACTCGGTCTGGGGCACGCTCAGCGTGGGCATCTTCGTGCATCCGAAGTCGATGAAAGATCCCGCCATCGCTGAGGCCGTCGAGCGAGCGATCGCCAATCTTCGATATGGCAGCATCGCAGTCAATCACTGGCCCGGGATCAACTACGCGCTCGTCACACCGACCTGGGGCGCGTTCCCCGGGCATACGACCGAAGACATTCGCTCGGGACGCGGCGTCGTCCACAACACCTACATGTTCGACAGACCGCAGAAGTCGGTGCTGCGCGGGCCGTTCCGCGTGTGGCCCAGGCCCGCCTGGTTCATCGACAACAAGACCGCTGCCACCGTCGGTCGAAAGATGACCTACTTCAGCGCCGATCCGTCGCTCGCCAGGCTTCCAGGTATTCTCTGGTCGAGCCTCTTCGGTTAAGCGCCTTTGCGGTCGGAAAGGGCTTTGTAGCTTCTTTCGGGGTGCGCCTCGATCGAGACCTCGAGACCGACGCCCTGCCATCCTGCCTCTTTGACCTGGCCGAATGGATCGCGCACGCCATGGAACCCGGCGCGCTGGTCGACGACGTACTCGAAGCCCGCCTCGATCAAGACCTGCGCCGCGCGCAGCGAGCGAACGCCCGTCTTGCACCCGATCACGAGCTTCGTGTCTTTCGGGAAGACTGCGATGAGCACCGAAATGAAGTCTGCGTTCGGACGCATGCTCGACGGTGTCGCGTGCATCAGAGGGATGTTGTAAGCGCCCGCCGGGTGGCCTGCGTCGAACTCCGGGATGGAGCGAACGTCGACGTAGACATAGCCCTCTTCTTTGACGAGCGTCTCGGCCTCCTGGGGCGAAACTCTTTTGACGGTCATGCCGTAGATCTAGGGACCTGCTCAGCCGGAGCAAGTCGGCCGCTCAGCGTCCTGCGTTCTTCAGAAACAGGTTCTCGAGCGTCTCTCTCTCAGGGACCATCGCGTCGAGCCTCGCGCCCGCCGCGTTCGAGATCCGGATGATCTCATCGACTGCCTTTTGGCCCTCGACTCGAAGGGTCACGTGTCCGGCCCCGTCATCGAGGATCGTCCCTCGCGAGCCGAGCGCATCCTTGAGTGACTGCGACGCGCCACTCAGCCGAATCTCGACCCTGCGGCCAGCCGACTCCAAGAGATCGTGCACCTGTCCTTC
>CAXMRM010000032.1:0-7551 GCA_964196015.1 uncultured Myxococcota bacterium | reverse complement strand
CGGTGTTTCAAATCGCCGTCGACTTTGATCTGGACATCATGAAACCCAATCAGGACTTGCTTTACGTCACGACCGCGGCGCTCAACGGCCTGCACGACGTCGTCGGGCAAGTGAAGCCGGACTGGGTGGTCGTGCAGGGCGACACGACAACCACTCTTGCTGGCGCCTTGGCAGCGTTCTACCATCAGGTGCCGGTTGCTCACGTCGAAGCGGGGCTTCGAACACACGACAAGCGACAACCCTTTCCCGAAGAGATCAACCGCAGGCTCACCACGCAGATTGCCGACGCGCACTTCGCACCAACGACGCTGTCTCGCGAAAACCTGATGCGCGAAGGAGTGAGCGAAGATGCGATCTGGGTCACCGGCAACACGGGCATCGACGCGCTCTTTCTGACTCTCGGGTCACAGCCCGGGAAGACAGCGCCCTCCCCCACGGGCGAACGGCGTCTGCTCATCACGGCCCATCGCCGGGAAAACCACGGTGAGCCGATGGAGAGGGTTTGCCGAGCGGTGCTGCGCCTCGTCGACGAATTTCCAGACCTTCACGCCCTCTATCCGGTCCACCTGAGCCCGAGGGTGAGGGACGTTGTCTTCGCCTTGCTGGGGAATCATCCTCGCATCGAGCTACTTGAGCCCCTCGAATATCGTCGCTTCGTCGAAGAGATGAGGCGTGCCCATATCATTCTGACCGACTCCGGTGGGATTCAAGAGGAAGCACCTTCACTCGGAAAACCGGTCCTGGTGATGCGAGAGACCACCGAGAGGCCTGAGGGGATCGAGGCGGGGACGGCCCGGTTGATAGGTACCGACGAAGAGCGGATCTACTCGGAGACCGCGCGTCTGCTGAGCGACGACGACGCCTACGAGGAGATGGCTCAAGCGCGCAATCCATACGGCGACGGACGAGCTAGCGAGAAGATTCTGGCGGCCTTGGCTCACTAGTGTCGGTCCGCTCGCATCGAGGGCTGCTGAAAGCCCGATTTGGCTTGGATCCAGGCAATGCGTGCTTTGGCGCCGGCTGTGATCTATGCTTTTTTTGATGCCTTGCGGACAAGCCCGCCCAGGCGTGCTTTCTCCATGACCATCCACTCTGACTACTCAGTGATTCGTGTCGGCATCGCCGGCACGGGGTTCATTGCGCGCCGCCTATTTGATTCCTGTCGATTGATGGACGACCTGCAAGCCTCCATCGTCCTGACGCGCCGTGCGTTCGACAGCATCGAAGGTGTGCCACCGGGCGTACCGCTAACACAATCGACGCAAGAGCTCATCGACAATTCCGATGTCGTCGTCGAGTGCTCGGGTGACCCCGTACATGCTGCGGAAGTCGTGCGAGACGTGTTGGCTGCCGGCCTCCGCGTGGTGACGATGGACTCCGAGTTTCACGTGACGCGCGGCTCACACTTCGTAGGCAAGGGTTACCTCACCGAGGCACACGGCGACCAGCCCGGTGTCCTAGCGCAACTACGCGACGAGCTCGTGGGAATGGTTTTCGAGCCCCTGGTGTCCGGCAACATGAAAGGGTTCTTGAATCCGAACCCGAGCCGCAAGGACATGGAGTATTGGTCCGAACGGCAGGGCTTTCGGGTCCAGCAAACCACCTCGTTTACCGACGGCACCAAAGTGCAGATCGAGCAGGCGCTCGTAGCCAATGCGTTTGCTGCGGGCATTGCAAGGCCCGGCTTGTTGGCACCCCAGATGGATAGCTTCGAAGACGCGACGAGAGCTCTCGGAGAAGCCGCCCTGGAACTGGGCCATCCGATTGCCGACTTCACCGTCGTGCCAGGGCAGGCGCCAGGCGTCTTTGTGATTGCCACCATCGACGAATCGCAGCGCCCCGTGCTGGCTGCGCTCAAGATGGGCGACGGCCCGTACTATACGTTCGTTCGTCCATACCACCTGTGTGCCCTCGAAGTGCCCAATACGATTCGGCACGCCATGCAAGGGCGACCGCCGCTTCTGCACAACTCCACCGCCCCCACCATCGGTGTCGCTGCGGTGGCAAAAAAGCGCCTCCAACCGGGGGAGCGCATCGAGATGGGAATTGGCAGCTATCAGGTGCGAGGTACGGCGGTGCGCTTCCGCGACGAGCCAAACCATGTTCCGATCGGTCTTCTCTATGACGCCACCATCACCCGTGCGGTCGAGCCGGAGCAGATGCTGACGCTCGATGATGTGGACTTGCCCGACAGCTACGCGCGCGACATCACCTTGGAACTGATTCGAGAAGCGGTGAGCAAGGTCACTCAATATAGCCGAGTGCTCGAAGCTGGTTCTGTAGGTCGTCGCTGAGGCCTTGGCCTTCTGGCGAATCAGCCTCAGGCGCTCTCGAGGGGGAGACGCAGGCGTCGTTCCGCCAGACGTAGATCAGCTTGGGCTCGTCCCAGGCGATGCTTACCAAGTCGAGGTCACCGTCTTGGTCTAAGTCGACCGCCTTCGTGCCAAGGTGATTCTCTTTGTCGCGGTCCACGGGATGGGCTTCAAAGGTCCCGCAGTCGGTGTTTTCCCATACGGTCACTCGCAGTTTGCCGCGATGCTCACCTGTCACGACATCCACGTCGCCGTCGTGATCGAAGTCCGCCACGTCAAGGCTATTCGTCGACCCTTGGCTCGTCACGAGGTGAGCACGCCAGCTGGCTTGTTTGGGGTCCGCCGGTTGCTCGAGCCAGTACGTCTCTGCGCCGCGAGCCTTCCCGTTCTCCTCGGTCACCACAACGTCGAGTCGCCGATCGCAGTTCACGTCTGACAGACGGACCCGATCGAGCCAGGTGACATCCTCCAAGGTCCCTATGGCATGCGCCGGCCAATCTTGCTGAAAGCCACCTGGATTTCGATACCAATAGGGTCCCGCAGCGATGTCCAGGAAGCGGTCCGCTTTCAGAAGGATTTTTGAATCCGAATCCGAGCCTCAAAGACATGTTGTATTGGTCGGAAAGGCAAGGCTTTCGAGTCCAGCAAACCACGTCATTTTGCGGACTTCACCGTCGTGCCCCGGACAGGCGCCAGGGATATTCGTGATCGCCACCATCGCCGAATCACAGCGTCCCGTCCTGGCTGCACTCAAAATGGGGGACGGCCCTTACTACACGTTCGTTCGGCGCTATCACCTATGCGCCCTCGAGATCCCCAACACAATTCGGCGCGCGATGGAGGGGCAACCACCGCTCTTGCACAACTCGGCCGCTCCGACCATTGGCGTCGCTGCAGTGGCAAAGAGGAGCCTCCGCCCGGGGGAGCACATTGATACCGGAATCGGCAGTTTCCAGATGCGCGGTACGGCCGTACGCTTCCGCGACGAGCCGAGCCATCTTCCGATCGGTCTCCTCTATGGCGCCACTGTGACGCGTCCGGTAGAGCCGGACCAGATGCTCTCGCTAGACGACGTGGATTTGCCCGACAGTTACGCGCGGGACATCACCTTGGAGCTCATTCGAGACGCGCGCGGCTAAAAAAAAGGAGCGCAATCCACTGGCTTTTCCTTTTGCCGGTTTCCGTCTCGCCGTCTCGGCCCTAAGCTAAGATTAGATAGCATTTGAATTTTTGTGCATATGAGCACATCGATTCGCCCGGAGCACCTACGACGCATGACTCGCTTCAACCCACGGCAGACTGACATCGACATTCTCAACGCATTTCTTTGTCGCGAGCGTAGCGCGCTCGAGGCCTACGGGGTGTTGCTCGAAGCCAGCTCTGACAAGCAGATACGCAGAGCGCTCGCCCGTCTTCGGAACTCTCATCGAGAGCGAATCAATGAGCTAGACCGACGTATCCGAGCTCTCGGCGGGATCCCTCGTGCTCAATCGAACGTGTGGCGGACTCTGCGGAGGGCCCGAAAGGAGAGCGCCGGAAGTCTCAACAACGGCACTGTGATATTCGCCTTGAAGGAATATTCGGGTCGTTTGCTTGGGGCCTATCGTCGCAGTCTGACTGACCTCTCTCCCGAAACCCGGAACTTCATCGAGAGCAAGATTCTTCCACAAAGCCAGCTCGTGCACCAGTCCGTCGTCTCGCTCCAAGTGGCGGTCTGACGGAAGATTCCGACCGACGTCGAGGAGGAAAGATCCGACTGACGTTGACAGAAGCGAAGCGAGCTTTCGGTGATTCCTTCGGGATGCCGTGAGTCGGCGACCACCGGCGGCTCCTGAAAAACCGCCGCTCGGTCGCGACTCCCTTGACTCAAGGCCCGCCGAATTTCTCTTGGCGTCGGCTTGCCAGGCCCCGACGAAGGGGCGATGCACTTCTGATGGAACTACGTGAAGACCGACCGCACGTTGTGATTCTCGGCGGCGGATTCGGTGGGCTCGCGGCGGCGCGGACACTTGGCGGCGCACCCGTTCGGGTCACGCTCGTCGACCGGTCGAATCACCACCTCTTTCAGCCTTTGCTTTACCAGGTGGCCACCGCGCTGCTACCGGCCCCCGATATTGCTGCACCGCTTCGAAACCTACTTTCGCCGTACGAGAACGTGCGCGTATTGCTCGCCGAAGCGCAGCGTATCGACGTCGAGAAGCGTGTCGTCGTGCTCGACCACGAGGAGCAGCTCGAGTACGACTTCTTGATCCTCGCGACGGGGCTCAAGCACGACTACTTTGGTCACCCGGAGTGGGAGCGCCACGCCCCCGGCCTCAAGACGCTTTACGAAGCCCTCGAGATCCGCAGCCGCGTGCTGCTGGCCTTCGAGGCGGCCGAGCGGCTCACTGACGCCGACCAGAAGCGAGCGTTCCTGACCTTCATCGTCGTCGGCGGCGGAGCCACCGGGGTCGAGCTCGCCGGTCAGCTCTCCGAGATTTCGCGCAATGCCCTGCGTCGAGACTTCCGCACCATCGACCCTTCGAGCGCCCGCATCGTTCTCGTCGAAGGCGCGGAGCGAATCTTCCGCGACTATGATCCGAGCCTCTCTGCGCGCGCCCGGCGGGACCTCGAGTCCTTGGGCGTCGAGGTGCGTACGTCGACTTTCGTCACGGACATCGATGACGAGGGGGTGACACTCGGCGAGGGCGAACGCATCGAGGCGCATACGGTGCTCTGGGCCGCCGGGGTCCGGGCGAGCTCGATGACCGAGCAGCTTGGCACCGAGCTCGACGGGATGGGGCGTGTGAAGGTCACGCCTTACTGCACGGTGCCGGGTCGCGACGAGCTCGCCGTGCTCGGCGATCTGATTCATCTCCCCTCCAAGAGGACCGGTCAACCGCTCCCTGCGGTCGCCCAGGTCGCGCTCCAGAGCGGCAAGCTCGTCGCCCGCAACATCGTGCGTCGCACGAAGGGCGAAGCACCGCGGCCCTTCAACTACTTCGACAAAGGGCTCATGGCGACCATCGGTCGAAACAGGGCCATCGTCGAGTCGCGAGGCTTCAAGATGACCGGGCTTGCCGCCTGGCTCACCTGGCTCTTCATACACATTGCCTTTCTGGTCGGCTTTCGGAATCGGGTGGCCGTTCTCTCGCAGTGGATCTGGGCCTACGTCACCAATCGACGCGCTTCGCGCGTCGTGTTCAGCCATCCAAAGGAGCAGGGCCCCACGGCGCTCGAACCTCGCGCCTCGGTGCGACCAAGCGCGGCCGAGCAGGCCACTTCAGAAATGGGCGTTCCAAGCGCGCGACCATCGGGGGCCTGGGCTTGGTCCCGCTCGGATGACTGAGGGTTTCGTCACTGCGGTGCCTTATTTCTTTCGCCGCACTTCCTCACTAATATAGCGGACTTGTCGAACTGCAAGGTGCCAGAGCCGACGCGGTGGTTTACTCGCTCTCGGGGGCCTCGGGACCCTCTCCGCGGGCCTTTTGCGCCTTGCGTCGTGCTTCGATCAGCCGTTTTCGCTCGAGGTGCGCACGCGTAGTCTCGCGGACGGCGGTTTCGATGCGCTCGCTGAGTAGCTGGTTGGCCTCGTTCAACCGGTCGACGAACGACTGTTGAAGTGGCTCGTGATCCCGAACGACCTCGTAGAGGGCGTCGAAGACCTCGACGACTTCGGGCTCGATATCGCTCTGCTCGTCGCTGGCAGAGTCCGCGGAGCTGTCGTTCTGAGTTCGGAGGGCTGGCGCCACCTGCTCGATGGCAGCCTCGACATCGCCATCGCCGAGCCAGCGGAAGACTTCGCGCAAAGTCTTGTCGGGATCTTCGAGAACCGATTCGTACGCCACCATGTAGAACGGGTACCGTCGCGTGACGATGTCGCTGAAGAGTGAAAAATTCTCGACCCACCACTCGATGACGGAAGGCATGTAGACCGGGTCGGGAAGGTCGTGTTCAGCTTTCTCGAGCTTGGACTTCTTGGCCTCGCGCTCCATCTCGTAGAGACGATTCACCGAGCGAACGTACGGACGCCAAGGGCGAACCGTCGCGACCACTTTGTCGATGAACGCTAAGTCGGTTCTGATGAGGCCCGGAATGAACACCTTCACGGCATGCCGTCGGGTCTGTTCTGGGAAAAGATAGGCGCCGCTCTTCGGGTCGGGATTGGTCGCGTAATAGATCCCCTTTCGCAACTCCGACTCGTAGAAGCCCGCCGGATTTGCGTCTTTGATCGTCTTTTCCCAGTTACGGGGAAACGCGTTTCCGATCGGTGGAAACGCGCTATGTTCGGCGGCGTGGTTTCGGACGCACTGCGCTTCACGGGTCGCGTTGCGGGCGAGCTTGGCCGGATGGCTTGGTCGAGTGTCTCTCCGGGCCCCGACGGGATCCCGCGCTCGATCGAGGCGATCAACCTCGCGTGGATCAACGACGCGGTCTCGGAACGCTTCCCCGGAGCGTCCGTCGCCGATATGGAGATTCTCGGCGGCGACTCTGGGACCACGGAGCGGCGTCGCATCGGGCTCGTCTATGCTCCGGGCGCTCGGCCAGCGGCTGCTCCAGAATCGATCTTCGTGAAGTTTCGCCCTCCGGGGCTCACGGAGCGCTTGTTCGGAAACATCCTGGCCTTGGGTCCCAATGAGGTTGGGTTCTATCGAGACATTGCGGTTGATGTCCCGATTCGGACTCCCGACTGCTACTGCGCGCGCGACAGCGGTGACGGTGAGTTCGTTTTGGTCCTCGAAGACCTCGCTTCCAAAGGCGCAGAGTTTCGGACTATCGCCGATCCGATTTCGCTGGATGAGGCAAAAGCCGTCGTCGTAGCCCTCGCTCGACTCCACGCTGCATTTTGGGAGCCGCCCCGTGTCACTGTTCGCTTCCCGTGGCTTAGAAGCCCCGACCGCAATCCGAACGCGGCGATCGAGCGATTCCTTTGCGCGAGCGCGCATCGACCGACCCTCTCCCACTTTTCACACCTCTTGCCGAGCTCAGTACGGCGCGGCGCCCGTGAGATCCACAAGAAGCGCAAAGCGCTCGAGCACTACTGGTCGGACGGCCCGCTCACGCTGATTCACGGCGACCCTCACCTCGGCAACCTGTACTTCATGGACGGGGAGCCCGTTTTCTTCGACTGGCAGGTGCTGCAACGCCATCAGGGCATTCGAGACCTGGCGTACTTCGTGGTGCTGTCGCTCGAGACGGAAGTCCGAAGGGCCCACGAGCGAGACTTGGTCGGCCTTTACCGGGAAACCCTCCGGGATCG
>CAXMRM010000031.1:0-5143 GCA_964196015.1 uncultured Myxococcota bacterium | reverse complement strand
GCGAGCCACTCAAGGGCACCCTCGAGCCCCGCGAGCTCGTGTCCACCGTCACACCCGATTGGGACGTCGTCTACGACGAGGACGCCCGGGGCTGGCAGAAGCTCACCGGCGCGCTCGCCGATCCGTCCCACAGCTTTCTCGCCGAGCGGCTGGCGATTGCGAAGCGGCTGGCTTGAGCGATGTGTACGGTCATCGTTCGCCATCAGATGGACGACTGGTGCTCGACGATCATCGCGTCGAATCGCGACGAGTTCTACGACCGCCCGGCGTCCGGGCCCGCGGTGTTGCGCTCGAGGCCGCTCATCGTTGGGGGGCGCGACGAGCGGGAAGGCGGGACCTGGTTCGGCCTCACGCGCGACGGTCTTTTTATCGGGCTCACCAATCAACGGAGCTTTGGCACCCGCGACGACTCGCTTCGCTCGCGCGGAGGGCTGGTGCTCGAAGCGCTCGGGGAAGGGTCGCTCGAAGGCGTGAAGCACTACCTGAGCCGCGTCGACCCCGCTAGCTACAACGAGTTCAACCTGATCTTCGGAGACGGCGAGTACGTATGCGTGGCATATGGGAGACGCGACGCGCGAGGGGTCGAGATCGAGATGCTCGGGGACGGCGTCCACGTGCTTTGCAACGATCGCCTCGGCTCCGCCGAGTTCCCCAAGGCCCTCAAGACGCGCGCGCGAGTCATGTCGATTCCCCCGGGTACCTGGCCGCGTATCAAAGAGCGGCTCGTCGAGGTGCTCTCGGACGGCTCACTGCCCGATCCTTCGGAAGTTCCGCCTCTTCCGCCCGGCGCGCCGTTCGATCAGGAGGTCGCGCGTCACCTCCAAGCGATTTACGTGAAGACGCCGGTGTACGGCACCGTCTCGTCGACGATTGCAGCGGTGAGCCCTGGCCGCGTCGAGCAGTATCAGTTTTCGGAGAGGCCGACGTCCGAGAACGGATTCCAAGACATGGTCCACCTCACGCGAGGCGCTGGATGAGCTCGACCACCGCGTCGGCCGCAGCTTCTAGATTTTGCTCGAGCGTCCTTCCGCTTTTCTTCCGCGGCTTGAACGAGTGGTCTCCGTCCTCCATCCAAGCGAGCTCGATCGACGGCGAAAGTGAGTAGGACGCCACGTCTTCCTCGGTGCCGAGTTGGTCCCGTGTGCCTTGCACGATCAGGGTAGGAGTCCGCAGCGTTTCGAGGTGTGCGGTGCGGAGGCGCTCGGGTTTTCCCGGCGGGTGAAAGGGATACCCGAGGCACACGACGCCAGCCGCGCCAACCTCATCGGCGATCATCGACGCGATTCGCCCGCCCATCGACTTGCCGCCGATGACGAGTTCGCCGGCCGGGCCCACGAGCCTGAGCACCTCTTTGAAACGAGCGATGAGTTTGGGTGCACGATCGGGTCCCCGACGCATTCCGTCCTCGCGCCGCTTTGCCATGTACTCGAACTCGAAGCGAACGACCCCAATCCCGGCGGCGGCCGCCTTTTGTGCGATCGCGTTCATGAACGGGGAATCCATGGGCGCGCCTGCGCCGTGGGCGAGGAGAAGGCGGGGGGCGGACGCGGGGCCGGTTCGGAGCAGGTTGACCATTCGGGAGGAGTCTTCCCCCGAGTCGGGGCAGTGGCAGTGGCAGTGGCAGCGTCAGTGGCAGTGGCAGTGCCGGCGTCAGCGTCAGCGCCAGTGCTGGTGCTGGCGTCCGTGTCCTACGGGCAGGGGCCTTCCTGTTTCACCGACACGCCGGCAGCTTTTGCGGAGCATGCGTTGGCGTACGTCTTTCCGTCGCAAGCGCAGACCGGGTTGTACTCGGCCGTGCAGGCTTGCGGACGGGGCTGGCACTTTCCGGGCTTGTTGGTCGCACCGCATTGGGCGGTCGGGGGGTACTCGCAGAAGAGGCCGGTGGAGCAGCGAGCGGCGCCTTCAACCCCGCACTTTGCGCCGATCGCTCCGGCGGCTGCTTCAGCTGCGTCCTGACATAGACCACGGTGCCGGATCGAAACGCCGTGCGAATGCGCCACGCAGTCGTTGCTAAAGTTGCGTCCGTCGCAGCCGCACACCGGCGCCCACTCCTTTGTGCAGATGGTGGGTTGCTCGGCGCACTCGCCGGGACCCGCGACTTCGCCGCAATACTGCACTTCGCTGTATTGGCAGAAGAGCCCTGTCGGGCATGAGGCCACCTCGCCCCCAGGACCGCAGCTCCCCGCCGGACCAGCCGGGATGCCCGGCGCTGCGGAGACTGGGCACTGGCCCGCGTGTCGCGGTGACGCAGCATGCGAGTGGGCCACGCAGACGTTGAGATAGGTGCGTCCGTCGCAGCCACAGATAGGGCTGTAGTCTTTGGTGCAAGTGGACGGCATCGGGAAGCACGCACCTTGCGCGCCCGTCTCACCGCACTCCGCAGTCACTGCGTAGTGGCACACGAAGCCCGGGTCACAGGTTGCGCCCGCCGCGCGGCTGCACTGTCCACCCGGTCGATCGGGGTAGCGCGATGGTTCGCTTTCCTTCGCGCAAGAAGTAAGCAGACCCAAACACAAGACCCAGACAGGAAGTCGTGCCATCTCTTTGTAGGTATCTCTGAAGCGTGACCGAGGCAAGGCGCTTCAAGTAGAGGGGAGGGCGGACACGATCTCGGGCACCCATTGGCCCGCGGTGCCGCAAAGAAATGCACCGTGGTCCGTGCGTTGCACGAGCGCGCTAAATGGGTTCGGCTCGGGATTGACGACGAGCATTGGAACCCCACGCTGCGCTGCGATCGTGCCGATCTGCATCGGCAGCGATGTAGCCCCCGTGGTGCCCACCACGATGACCAAGGAAGCGTGTTGCGCCGCGTCGATAGAGCTCTGGAAGCGGAAGTTCGCCTCGTCGTAGCTCTCGTCGAACCAAAGCACGTGTGGCCGCCCGAGGGCGCCGCAGGAGGGGCATTTTAGCTCCTCGAGCTCGCGCTCGGTGACCGGCCGGCCCTTCTCCCAGGCGGCGTCGACGCTCCGAGGCATCGGCACGGGGGCAGGGAGGCATTCCCTAGAGCAACGCATGAAATCGATATTGCCGTGGATCTGGTACGTGCGCTCGAGTGTATTGCCAGCGCGCAAGTGCAACCCGTCGACGTTCTGGGTGACCAACACAAAGCGGTTGCCCCCGCGTTCCTCGGCCGTAGCAAGGGCGCGGTGCGCAGCGTTTGGCTCCGCACCTCGGCACACCCCTCGGCGATAGAGATACCAGGCCCAGACTTCCTCCGGCATCTGCTGAAACGCAGCCCGCGTCGCCATCTCCTCGGGTTGATAGTTGCGCGAGCCGACCTGCCAGTAGCCTTCTTCGCCTCGAAAGGTGGGGATACCGCTCTCGGCGGAGATCCCGGCGCCGGTGAGCCAGAGGACGAGGCCGTCTCCAACGTCGAGCAGTCGCCTCACAGAGTCGTCCAACACGAGGATCGTGATAGTAGGAACCACGCAAGCAGTCCACTGTCGCCGTCGCCGTCGCCGTCGCCGTCGCTGGCACTGACGCTGCCACTGACGCTGCCACTGACCCGGCCTCCCACCAGTCATGTCTACGTCACATTCAGTTCCCGATGTGACCGCTTACACCGAGGATCAGGCCGTAGTAGATGTCCTTGTCCGGCTGGACGATGCCATCCACGTCGGTCGGTGAGTCGCGCGAGAAGTAGACGTCCTCTCCCGCACCCTCGAGGCGACCCTCGAGGCTCAAGACCAGGTACTCGACTGGCTTGTAGCGAATCGTAGCGGTTGTGGTCCAAAGGTAGCCAAAGGTCGAGTCCGCAAGTCCGTCCATCACGTTATCGCTGTTGTTGCCGAAGTCCCTCCAAAACTCGTTGCCGCTCAGGTGCTCACCTCGGAGACCGACCGACCACTGATCAGTGACATCGAAAATCAGTGCCAGGCTATGGCCGTACTGGAAGGCGAGCTCCCCTGCCCCCCCTGTCGTGGGATCGATTCCATGGGGATTGACCTGGTAGTCTCCGTTCAAGAGCAGGGTGAACCACTCGACGTTCACACTGAGCACGAAGTCGAAGAAGCTCTCCCAATCTTTGTTGCCGTTGGACCCGCTGGGGGCATGGTTGCCGCCGATGTAGAGGCCGACCACGTCTCCGGGAGCGAAGCCGAACTGCCAGCCCACCGCGGGAACTTCGTTGTCGTCGACGGGCGTTCCGCCTAGGACGCCACCGTTGGTGAGCATCAAGGTGAAGCCGACCGCATCGGCGAGCTCTGCACCCATGCGCACGCCCATGTGATTGAATGGTTGACGCAGGAAGTAAAGTGCGCCGCGGGTGTAGTTCGCGTTCTCCCATTCGTCGGCGACTTCAGCACCGAAGACCGTATCGAAGAAGCCGAAGTCGAGCGTCAGCTTGTCCGTCGGAATGTAGCTCACGTAGCCCTGCTTGACTGGAACGAGCGGCGTCAGGTCGTCGGCGCCACTACCCCAGCGGAGGTCGACCGTGACTCCGAACTTATCGCCGGTGTAGTTGATCATGCCGCCGACGAAGTTCAGGCCGAAGCCCATGGCGTTGGTGTAGGGATAGCTGAAGCGATCCGCCGGGTCAGGAATGATGTCGTTGTAGACACCGGCGACTCGGCGTCCGTTGAACATGTAGAACGCGCTAGCCATGACCTGCCAAGACAACCCGTCCAAGAACGGATGCTCGCCTTCAGCGGGCTCCTCACCGGCGTACTCCTCGCCCATGTCGTCCGCAGCCATCTTCGGCGGCTCCGGCATCTCGTGTTCGGCCGAGGTCGCCGGCTCGGGCGCTGGCCCTTCGCCGTACTCCGCCTTCATGTCGTCCGCGGCCTGCTTGGGCGCTTCCGGCTCCTCCGCAAGGGCCATCGCGGGAAATGCCAAGCTGCACATCACCGTTAGGGAAAGAAACTTTCTCATCACTACCTCCACTCCCAGCGTGTCCCCACGCTCAAACTCTTCATCCGAATCCAACATTGAAAAATAGGTAGAGAAGAGGGGCGAAACAGACCGGGGAGCCGTCCCACCCCTCCTCTCGACCTCACTACTCCGCGGGCGCCGCCGACATGGCGCTGCCTCCAGCGTGGAAGCCCTTGAGCTCCTCGTTGTAGGCTTCGACGCCGCACTCCGAGATGTCGAGACCCTCGAGCTCGTGCGCTTCGGAGACGCGGACGCCGCCTGGCACGAGGAACTT
>CAXMRM010000030.1:0-25741 GCA_964196015.1 uncultured Myxococcota bacterium | reverse complement strand
CGCAGACGTTCGGATCCGCCGGAGCACGATGACCGCCGTCGTGTGGTAGGTGATGAAGTACGCCTGCGTGAGCAGATACATGATGACCGGGACGCGTTGCTCGCCCGACCCAACGAGCGTTGCATCGAGTTTGAGCTCGATCATCGGATAGTCGTAGACCATCCCGAGGATGTCGAAGAAGTACTCTGTGCCAAAGTAGTTCGCGGCGAAGTTGAAGATAGCGATGTAGAGGTTCGCTTTGAACCAATACGTCTGGTGCCAACGCCGACCCATCGGTCTCTCGTCGCGGATCAGGGCAGGCACCACGACCAACGGCAGCGCCACCGCAAGACCGATCGCCATGAAGCCCCACTCGCCTACCCGAGCACTGATACCGAGCCCCATCACGAGCGCCATCATGGTCATCCAGACCGGTGAATAGGCGATGAAGAACTTCTCGCCCCAGGCTTTGCTGGGGTTCTCGGAAAACCAACGCGGGATGCCGTCAGTCGTCATGCCGCTCATCCAAAGAGGGCGATACGAACCATCGCCTGAAGGTTCTTGAGCTTCTGGAGCTTGCCGGGTTCCGGACGAAGGCTCTCGTGGCCTGGTAACAGCTCGGCTCCCGCCTTGGCTTGGCGATGAATCTTCTCGCGAATCGTCGGGTTCAGGTGGCCAGCGCCGGCTAGCTCGATGAAGACCGACTTGGCATTGCCGAAGTCGAAGAAGTCGCGCTGCCAGCTCCACTTGAAGTCGCCTGCGTACTTGAACCACGAGCCGCCAACGCCAGCGATTTCGTAGTCGCTCCCATCGGCACGTTTGAACGGCGCCACTTGCCGCCAGAACCCGACCACTTGACCCTGCTTCTCGTCAAGGAGCACGGTGTCGTACGGGTACGCCCAGTCTTCGAAGCCCAACATGTGGTAGCCGAGCGCGACCTCTTTGATCTGCTTCAACCCGCGTGCCCAGAACTCTTCGTTTGGGCCAACGTTCCAGCGGTACACGGCGTCATCGGTGTAGTGCGCTCCGAGATAGGTACTCCAATCACCTTCTCGTTCGGCATTGCGGTTGGCCTCGAGCCACCGCTCCATCATCTCTTCTAGCTCTTCACGCGGAAACGCGGGCATCGGTTGCTCCTCGGCGGCAGTAACGAATGCGAATGGGCGGCTTGGGGCCTAGAACCAAGCCCTGGAAGTCAGTCTCGATTGAATCACCGACCAGCTCGAAGTCGTAGCGATTGAACAGGACGGCCATGATCGTCTTGATCTGTAGGAGTGCGAACGCGTTGCCCATGCACTTGTGCCGTCCGCCACCGAAAGCGATGTATGCGAACGGGCGTTTGTCTTCTTCGCGGCCTGGGCCGTAGCGATCCGGATCGAACTCGAGCGCGTTCTTGAACACGTTCTCATCGCGATGCGCGACCATCGGCGAGACGGCCACCCAGTTGCCCTTCTTGACCTGGTAGCCGAGGACCTCGCAGTCCTCGAGGGCGGCCCGGAGCAAGATGAACAGCGGTGGATGGATGCGTAGCGCTTCTTTCACCGCACCTTCGGTCTTCTCGAGGTCGCGCAGGGACTGAAACGAGTAGTCCTCCCCCTCGGCGTACCGCGTATGGATTTCGGTGCGCACCTCTTCGAGGAATCGCGGATGTCGCAAGAGCTCGATCAGGGTCCAAGCGGTCGTGACGGAGCTCGTGTGATGGCCTGCAAACATCGCCGCCACCAGCATCCCCGTGATCTCGTGGTCACTGAGCTTGCTGCCATCGGAGTATTCGGCGTCCATGAGTGTTTGAAGGAAGTCTTCGCCGCGGTACCCGGACTGCCTTCGCCCCTCGACGATCTCCGAGACCATGTCGCCTAGGCGCGCGCGGGCCTTGTCACGCCGACGGAACGCCGGAATCGGTAAATACGGATGGATGTAGCCCCAAGCGACGATGCCGCGCTCCAGGTCGTAGTAGACTTTGGAGAACTCCTCGCTCATCTCGTTGCGAAACTCTTTGCCGAGCAAGCAGCTGCTGGAGGTGTAGTTCGTGAGCATCCCGAAGAACTCGCTTGCTTCGATCTCGCCCTCGTCGCCCCAGTCGGCGATGGTATCCAGCGTTTCTCGCGCCACGATCTCGGTGTACGTGCGCATACGGTTGTTGCGCAACGCCGGATAAAGCATGTGCATCTGCTCGGCCATCTTCGCCGGCTCGGCACCGTAGGCAACCCCTTCGCCAAAGACGGGAACCATCATCTTATAGGCTGCGTTGGGGTTGAGCACTTCATCGGGTTGCCGGAACAATGCTTCGTGCGCCTCCGGGCCTGTGAAGAGAATGATGTCCTTGCCGAACAGGCTGAACCGACCGACCCGGCCGCACTCGTCGTACGTTTTCTGGAGCAGACCGATCGTGTCCTTCACGAAAGCCATCGTGTGACCGATCAAAGGAAGCCCGCCCTTGAGCTTGGGGGGCCTCTTGAGCCTGTTCGTGGTCAGAGGTGTCGAGGTGGTCTGTGCTCGTGCCGTCATGATGCGCTCCTGAACAAGCTCCGCCGGAGCTGTGCTTCAATTTGTTCGGCGAGGCTCGCCGCGTCGTCTTTCATCCCAGATTCAACCCATGACGAAATGAAGACCTGTTGAATGGCAGCCATGAGCCTGGCGGAGATGATGGGGTCCCCTTCACGCACCTGCCCATCACGCATGGCTTCTTCGAGCGCCCGTGCCATCAGGTCGATCCCTCGGTGCCATGCGGCGACCAGCCCTTCACCAACCTGTTGCGGATTGGACGACCAGGCGCCTCCGCTGTTGAGATGAATGCGGAGATAGTCGAGATGCTCGGTCAACCACCGGACGAACACACGATTGCCCTGCATCAAGCGCTCGCTGGCGGGCGCCTCGCTTTTCATCGCGCGCCCCGTTAGCACAAACAGCTGCCCCAATCGCTCGTCGTGCACCGCTTCGTAGATGTCGGACTTCCCATCGAAGACCGAGTACAGCGTGCCTAGCGAAAGCCCCGAAGCGGCCGCGATATCCTGAATCTTCGTTCGTTCATAGCCGCGAGTCGCGAAGAGGTGCTCGGCCGATTCCAAGACGAGAGACCGGTACATCGAGGTCTTCGCGTTGCGGGCTCTAGCGATGGCTTCCGACACGGCTGACAGAAAATAGAACGAGCTTCTCTTTTTTGCAACTCTGCTATATGCTGGCTGCAACAAACGGTTTTTCTAGGATAATTCTTGTGTTATTACAGGCTCTTGCGATCATTCGTGAAAGGGAGTGCCGATGCGCATCAAAGTAGACTTCGATCTCTGCAAGGGACACGCAAACTGCATGGGCGAGGCGCCCGAGGTCTTCAAAGTGGATGACCAAGGGTATCTAGCCGTGCTCCAGGAAGAGCCTCCTGAAGGGCTCCGCGCGCAAGTCGAGCTCGCCGTCAAGTACTGCCCGACCGGCGCCATCAGTCTCGAAGATTGACGCGGTAGCTTTTTCGAAAATGGGGCTCTCCCCTTCGCTTCAACGGGAGCGGCAGGGACCCTCACCCGGAGGCGGGCACTGCGCCACCGCCAGCCAATCCATGGTGAGGGCGACGCCGACGTGAATGAGCACACCTCCCCAAATCGAGCGGGTGCGCATCGCTAGCGTCCCAAGGGCGATGCCCGCAAGGATTGCCCCGAGCGTTTCGGGCAACGGCTTGGAGTAGTGGATCATGCAGTAGGGCACGATCATCACGAAGATGGCGCCGTAACCGAACTTGTGTCTGAGGCCCTGGAGCATGTAGCCCCGAAAGAAGAACTCCAGCGACAGAAATTGCGCGGCATACAACAGCTGCCACCGCAGGAAGTGACCGAGCGATTGGTTGGCGTACTTGTAGAACGGGTACGTCGTCAGAAACTGAGATCGCGTCGCCACGAGAAGCACGAACGGCAGCACCAGTAGATAGAGTCCGACGTAGATCCAGAGATGCCGGCCGAATCCTCGAAAGGAAATGTAGTAATCGCGAATGCGCTCTCCCGGCATCAACACGATGGTCAGCATTGGAATCACCACGTAGGTCACGAAACGGACTCCCGACCACCAGGCCCTCGCGAGCAGCTCCCACTCGTCACGCGTGTAGACCTTCGGGTCGTAGGGGACGAGCTGTGAGAAGGTCGAGTTGCCGCCAAAGTACCGCGCCAGGGTGAGGGTGACCGCAGTCGTGACGAGGATGACGATCGGCCGCCAGTCGGGCTCCGCCGCGCCCGCGGTGTCGGCTTGCGCGTCTGCCTCTCGCCAAGAGTCCAGCGAGATTCGCCTGAAAAACCGCTTGATCTTGTTCATCGGGGCGAGGGACTATAACCGATTGACCGAGCCCATTGTAGGCTAAGATCGTGTGTCCATGGCGACGGTCACAAACAACCGACTGAGCAACGCACTCATACTGACGACGCTCGCCTCGTGCGCGTTTTTCTGGGCTCAGGGGACGACGGCCCTGCTGGCCGACAAGGTGCTGAGCGCCGAGCCCGATGCCAGTCCGGCCCTGTCGAGGAGAGCGGTCGTGTCCGCGCGGACTCAACGCAAACGTGATCCCAGCAGCATTTTGAGGCGGAACATCTTCAACTCGACCCAAGGCGACCTGTCCGAGACGCCGATCGAGAGCTCCGAGCTGCCTTTGGGGGATCTGCCCCCGGAGGAGGTCGAAACGCCCTGCAAGGGCACGATGCGACTCATCGGCACGGTCGTGCTTCCGGGAGACCTCGAACACTCGCTCGCCGCCATCGTCGGAACGGACAAAAAAGCCGGGCTGCACAGAGGCGGGGCTGAAGTCGAGGGCGCCATGATCCGCGCGATCGCTTCGGACAGTGTGGTCCTTCAAAACACCAGCGGCTTCTGCCGTCTAGCCATGTTCGAGGTCGACGGTGCCGCCAAGAAACCCATGTTCAAGCTCGCAGTCAAGACCAAGGAGCGGGCCAAGCGGAGCCCGCGAGCGGATCGCAACGCCGGCCTGACCCAGAGCGAGATGGCCGAGGGCATCGAGAAGGTGAACGACACCAATTACAACCTCTCGCGTTCCATGCTCAACAAGGTGCTCGACAACGCGGGCAAGATCATCGGGATCGCCGCGGTCTCACCCAAGATGGAGGACGGGCAGTCGGTCGGCATGGAGATCCGGGGCGTCCGGCCGGGCACCCTCTTGACCAAGCTCGGCATCCAGAACGGCGACATCCTCGAAGGCATCAACGGGCAGTCGCTGAGCAACCCGGATGCAGCGCTAGAAGCGTACACGACCTTGAGAACGGCCGACAAGTTCAACCTGTCGATCCGGCGCGACGGTCAATCGACGATGATCAACTACAACCTGCAGTGAACACGCGGTCCTGGGGCTCACTCGGAGGTGCCGGGGGGAGGCCGCCAGCCGTCCGGCAGCGATCGTAGGTGCAGATCCCGCTGGGGGAATGCGATCTCGATGCCGGCTGCACGGAACGCTTTGTCGATGCCCATGTGAAGCTCGTGCCGAACGGGCATCCAATGCGCGGCGCTCCGGATGAAGACCCGCAGCTCGAACGAGAGGGCACTGTCGCCGAAGCCGAGGAACAAGACTTCAGGGCGCGGATCCCGCAGGACGCGTCCCGAATCCCTGGCAACGCTGTGGAGGACCTCGATCGCGCGGTCGGTGTCAGAGCCGTAGGCGATGCCTACGGGGATCTCCACACGCAGGACCGAGTCCGACAACGTCCAGTTGATCAGTTGTCCGGTGACGAACTCCTTGTTGGGGACGATGAGCTCTTTGCGGTCAAATGCTGTGATCCGCGTTGCCCGGATCTGGATTTTGGTGACCACTCCGCTGACCTCGCCAACAGTGACGGTGTCCCCCACGCGAATCGGTCGCTCGAATAGGATGATCAGCCCCGACACGAAGTTCGCGAAGATCTCTTGAAGCCCGAACCCGAGGCCCAAACCCACGGCGGCGACCAGCCATTGAATGCTCGACCAGCCAACGCCGATCGCATCGAACGCGAGCGCCAAACCACACAGCACGACGGCGTACTTGAGAATGGTCGAATAGGCGTACCGCTCGCCCGGGCCGAGCCGGCGAAACAGCGTAGCCTCGAGCAGCCCGGGCAAGGCGCGAATCGACGCCAAGGTGAGCAGGCCGATCAGCAACGAACGGAACAAGTCGGCAAGGGTGATCGCTACCAACTGGTCTTCGTTGGAGAAGCGCTCGACCCCGGACGCGTCGAGCGCGGAGACCGTGACCGTCTGCGTAGTGGTCCAGAGCTCGACTTGCTGAAGAATTCTCGCAGCGGGCAACAGGTCAGCCCAGACCGCGAGCGAGCCGAGGAGCGCGAGAAGGAGGCCGGTGCCGATCATCAGCCGGCTGACCTCCATGGTGGGAGCAGGCCTCGTGGGCTTCTCTTCGAGCGCTTCCTCCTCGAGCGCGGCACGACGCTGCGCGATCATCGACCAGCGGGCCGCCAGCTGAATGACGATCACCAACGCAAAAAGAACGACGAGGTTGAAGTGCAGCCGAATCCCAACTTGAAGAGCGGTCCAATAGAAGCCACGGAGGGCGGCTGCGCCCAGGGCGAGCGGAACCGCCAACGAGGAGAGCTGGGCCACTCGCCATACCCAGGGACGCCGCCGGCCTCGTCCGCGCAACACTTCGGTGAGCGGGCCGCCCGAGCGGAGAGCCAAGTAATTGAACACCGCCACCGCGAGCATCGAGAACAAGAACGCGAACCGGCCGACCGATTCGCGCCCAAGGTCCTCTCCGCGCGTTTCGAAGACGGAGATCAGAAAGACCGCAGGGACGGCGACAACGGTCAACCAGCGAAGGTCGCGCCAAAGGGCGTGCGCTGCTTTGTCGGGCCAGGCGCAGTGCGCTTCCGCGATGCCGCCCGGGCGAACGAGCTGTCGCGATATGCGCAATGTCGCCCACAAGCCGGCCGCCGCGACCAGCCCGTACGCGAAGCTTCGGGCGAACTGAGTGGCCATGGGCGAGAGCCCCAGGCGCCAGCCGAGGTATGCCAGGAGCGCCGGCGGCCAGACCGCAAGCAACGCGGTCAACGCGAGTGCCTCGCCGGTCGGCCCGAAACGGGCGCAGTCAGGTCTCTTGGCTTGCTCTCCCAGGCTCCGAATCCGCGAGCGCGTCCTTCGCGCAAAAGGAATGAAGAGGATCGCCAGAAGCAGGGCGACGAGGTGCACGGGCCATAGCCGGCTAGCTGCGTCGCGAAGGCCTGTGCCCAACTGCACCCAGTACCGCGCCCCGAAGAGCCAAGCCAGCGCGTCGCGCCCGTCCGACAGCAACTCGGGCTCCACAGCCCTGCCGCTCGGGATCCAGAGGATGCGTTCGTCGATGAAGTCGAGGAGGTCTTTGGTACGATCGATCAGCTCATGCTGCCGGGCGTCGAAGTCGACGAGCTTCTGGAAGTATGTCTCATAGCCTTCGATGAGCGCATCCATGTACTTGCGCTGAGTCTCGAAGAGTTGTCGGAGGAGCTGTTCGATCTCTTCGCGCTCTTCGGGAGGGACCGGCTCGTCGATCGATGCCAGCGCCTCGTCGACGAGCGCGTCGATGTCGCCGAGTGCCTGCCTTTGCTCACTGAGCTTGATCTGCTGAAGCTGCACGCCGCCGATTTGCTCCTGGCGCATGCGTATGAACCGGCGGTACATGCCAATATCGGGCGCCTCCGCCCGATGGCGCCGCAGCAGCACCCCGACCGAATCGGCGAGACCTACCGCCTCGACCCGGGCAGCAAGCCTGCTGAGCTCGGTCTCGATCTGTGCGACCTTGGCGTCAGCTCGCGAGAGCTTCTCACTGACGTCCTTGATTTGGTCGTGAAGCCCGCCCTCGCTGGTCCAGACGGAAGCCAGCGCTTCGTTTCGTTGGTAGACTTCCTGCAGCGTCTTCTTGAACCCGCCGGGCAGAGCCGTCAGCTCTTGCAATAACTGCCTGGTAGCCTCGTTCTCGCGCTCGGCCTCCAGCCTCTCCAGCTCCTGCTTGGCCTCGCGCAGCTTTCCGCTCAGGGCCTCGTAGTACGCGATCCGCAGCGTCGCGCGGTCACGGCGCTTGCCGAGGAGCGTACCTCGGGCGTCGTAGGTTCCGAGCTCGTTTTGATACGCCTCGATCTCTGCTTGCTGCACCGCGCGCTTCAACGCGGCTAGCTCCATGCCTGCGTCAGCCGCGGCAGGATCACCGCTCGGCCGAAGCGGCGCGCGGTCGAGCTCGTTGAGCTGTTGCTTGGCGATCGACAGCAGCTCCGGGAGCTTCTTTCGGCGCTCCGCCCGCGACTCGACTTCCGCGCCGAGCTCCGTGGCCTCGCGTCGGGCGGCAGCAAGATCTGGCTCGACCTCGAGCAGCTGGCTGCCGAGCTCGGCGGCGCTGGCGTCCTCGGAGAGACGGAGCTCTTTGTGTTGCTGAAGGCGCTCGATGTCCTGGTCGATGACTCGGATGCGCGCCAGCGCTTCTTGCCCGGCCTGAAGGTACTCGAGGGCCTTGGCCTGCCACTCCTGGAGCCGCGAGCGAAGCTCCTCGGCCTTGCGCTCGATTTCGGCGAGCTCCGGCGACGCCTCTGCGGCAGCAGGTTCTTGGGCGGGTGCTGGAAGGGGGCTCTGCTGCGCAGCTACCAGAGGCGCGGCTATCATGACAGACAGCCATAGGCCAAGCGCGATCACTGCCCGGCACTGCTCGCTTCGCTCAGTCATCGGGGCTTTCGATTCCGAATCAGGCCCTCTTGGGCCACCGAAGCGACGAGCGCCCCGTCCTGAGAGTAGACGTGGCCGAAGTTGAGCCCTCGGCCGCCCGAAGTTCGCGGGCTTTGGGTGACGTAGAGCATCCATTGATCGGCGCGGAACGACTGATGAAACCAAATCGCGTGGTCGAGGCTAGCAATTATCAGCTTTTCGGTCAGGAAGCTGTATCCATGCTGGTTGAACGACCCCTCGAGCAGACCGTAGTCGCTGGCGTAGGCCAGGATCGCCTGGTGAATCACGGGATCGTCGCCCAGCGTGCCGTCCGCCCGAAACCACATGCGCTGGATCCCGGTGTGCGGCTTTGGCTCCAAGAGGTCGACGTGGTCGACCTCGCGCCGCTCGATCGGTCGATCGAGCAACAATAAGAAATCGATCGCCGGATGATTCGACCGTGCCTGATACGCACGTAGGCGCTCCTCGTTGGTTGGAACCGTTTCCGGCGGCGGCGCATCGGGCATCGGTGCCTGGTGCTCGAGCCCTTCCTCCGGCGCCTGGAAGGAAACCGACATGTTGAAGATCGGCTTGCCCTGTTGTTTGGCGACCACACGCCGGGTCGCAAACGAGCGTCCGTCGCGGATGCGATCTACAGGATAGATGACCGGTACCGAGGTATCGCCTTCGCGCAGGAAGTATCCGTGCAGCGAATGCGCAACGCGGCCGTCAACCGTCCGGCACGCCGCAATGAGCGACTGAGCCGCGACGAGGCCGCCGAAGATTCTCGGACGACCATCGTGAGGACTGAATCCGCGAAACAGATCGGTATCGAGTCGCTCCAGGTCGAGCCGCTCGAGAAGGCCGCTGAGGTTGGACACCCGGGTGAATTAGCACGGGATTTCGGCGAGCCAGCCCATCTTTAGTAGTGTATTATTCCACTATAGCGGTTCATGAACTTGGATGGCACGTCGAGAGGCGGCGGCACCGGCGGTAGCGAACCGAGACGCGGACCCGCGTACGCGTGATAGAAATTGAGGAACCGATGGGGATTTGCGAAAAACATCACCTCCCGCTGGATCGGAACGGCGAGTGTGAGCTGTGTCGCTTGAGCGACATGCCTTCCAAGGCCCCCCCTGCGGCAAGCCCATGGTGGGCCTTGACCATTCCCCTCGTGCTCACGATGGCCGGCATCGCCTGGGCGTTCTCTTCGTGCGCATCGGAGCCCGAGGCAGTCCCGGAGCCACCTCGGCCGCCGATCCCGGCTAGCGACGTTCCGAAGCCGAGCCCCGAAGGTGCGCAGATCGAGCGGACTCCACCCCGGCCTGCGGTGACGACCAAAGCGGACATCCCCGAATGGAAATGGAACCTCGCGCGGCGGCGCGTCACCATCACGATGTATGCGACGCAATGGTGCGACGTGTGCCGCAAAGCGCGCGAATACATGGAAGCAAACCGCATCGACTTCATCGAGCTCGACACCGACCAAAGCTCGGCGGCAGATGAGCGCCTCGGCGAGCTCAACCCGCGCAGGACGATCCCAACCTTCCAGATCGACGAGCTTGTCTACGCCGGCTTTAGGGAAGACCTCTTCGAGACCAAGCTCAACCAGGCGGCTCGTAAGCACCTCTAGCCCTGGCGCTCGCGTGCGGGGTTCGCTAGCCTCGGTCCGATGATCGACTTCGTGAGAACGCCAGAGTCGCGCTTCGACGGCATCCCTGACTACCCATTCGAGCCGAACTACTTGGAGGTCGACGGGCTCCGCATGCACTACGTCGACGAAGGCCCCAGAGACGCGAGCCCTGTGCTCCTCCTTCACGGCGAACCGAGTTGGTCGTTCCTCTATCGGCACATGATCGAGAGACTGGTCGCGGAAGGTCATCGGGCGGTAGCGCCGGATCTGATTGGCTTCGGAAAGTCGGACAAGCCAACCCGGCAACAGGACTACACAGTCGCCCGACACGTGCGCTGGGTCGGCGCCTTGATCGAGGCGCTGGGCCTCGACGACATCACCCTCTTCGGCCAAGACTGGGGGTCGATCATCGGCTTGAGGTTGGCCGCGGAGAACGAAGTCCGGTTCAGCCGCATCGTGATCGGGAACGGACTATTGCCTGCACAAGACGGTATCGAGACCAAGCGTTGGGTTGTCCGCATCTGGCGGGCGTTCACGCGCTGGAGCCCATGGATCCCGGTCGGCCAGATCGTAAGCCGCGCGTCCGGACGCGAGCTCACCGACGCCGAAGTGGGTGCGTACGACGCACCGTTCCCATCGAGTGAGTATCTGGCGGGCGTCCGGGTCTTCCCGCAGCTCATTGCGATGTCTTCCGCGCACCCCGCCACAGCGGGCAATGTCGCTGCATGGGAGGTCCTCAAGCGCTGGACCAAACCGTTTCTCACCATCTACAGCAACGGTGATCCTGTGCTGGGTGACATGGACGGGCTCTTTCAAGAACGCGTACCAGGTGCGAAAGGCCAACCTCACGCCCGCGTCGAAGGCGGTCACTTCCTCCAAGAAGCGGCCGCCCCAGAGCTGGCGCGTCGAATCCATGAGCTGATCGTTACAGACCGCACCGCGATGTAAGCCCCGACACCTTGCTTGCATCGCCAGGGGCGATGAGGATAATCTCAGCACGTCTTCGCGGCGCCTACGCGGCACGCGTTGATCGTCGACCATGTCCGAGGCCGTGGGCGGCTGAACACCGTCAGGTCCGTGCGCTCCGAGGGGAGCCGAGGAGCATCGCGAGCCACGACCATTCCTTCGACTGCGCTGCGGTCATGCGCACGATGATGGTGAGTGGCACCGAGAGGAGCGCACCGATCGGCCCAAGCACGAAGCCCCAGAAGACCATCGAGAGAACGACCACCGAGGGCGACAGATCGGTCGCCTGCCCCGCCCACCGCGGCTCGATCAGGATGCCGATGACCAAATTGATCGAGAAGTAACCTGCGGCCAGCCCGAACGCGGGCAGCCATCCGAGCGTGAGCAGGCACAGTGCGATCGCCGGTATCGAAGCGAGGATGCTTCCAATGCTCGGGATGTAGTTGAGGATGAAGGCGATCAATCCGAACAACAGAGAATGTCCGAGACCGACAACACTGGTCAGGCCGGCGACGAGAAGGCCCGTTGCCGCACTGGTCACGGTCTTGATCAAGAGATAGCGCTGCACGTCGCGCGCCGCCCCTTTGAGCACCTGTACGTCGAGCCGACCCAGCCGATCCGTGCCCTTGAGCTTCTGAGAGATCGAGCCGCTTTCAACGACGAGGAACACCGTGATCAGCAGGACGAGCGAGCCCGCCGACACGACGCTGAGCGCGAGGGTTAGGCCGGGGACCGTGAGGCCGCGCACGAGCTCGTTCGGGTCGAACTGCTCGACCGCGGTGGCCGGAATCCCCAAGCCCAGGCTCCAGAGCCAGGATGAGGTGTCAAACTGCAAACGATCGAAGTCCCCATGGTACTGGCCGAACGCCAAGGCAAAGTCGGTGGCGGCCCGCGTGGTGAGAAAGCCGAGCCCCGTCACGACGGCCACCGCCGCAAGGCACGCAAGCGACACAGCGGCCCAATAGGGAAGTCCCTTGGCACCGAGGTCGAGAATTTTCGAAAGGCTTATCGCGATCAACGTCGCAAGAAGAATGGGAATGACGATCGGCTGCCCCAAATGCAGCACAACCAAGAACACCCCAAACGCAGCCACCCGAACCATGCGAGGGAGGCTAGCACGCGGTCACGTATGCTCACGCTGCCCCATAGCCGGGGACTGAGGACTGACAGTGCCGCCCTACTCGGTCTTCCCAACCATCAACCCAAAAAACGAAGCCCCCGTGTGCCTCAGCATTCCGATGATGTACACGAGCGCAATCGCGCCGTCGAAGGCGCAGATGCCATATTGCCAACTTTCGGCGATGCCTTTCGGGACCATGTAGAGAATGCTTGCAACCGCGGTCAGCCGGACGAAACCCTGCCAGAAGATGATTGGAGCGCGGACCATCATGTCGTGTGCGGACCACATGAGCGCGGCGCCAGCGAATATCAGGAAGGCGCCGCAGGTCATCAGAGCACCGAAGTGCGCGTCTTGCGGCTCGAGGATGGCCGCGGCCCAGGTCGCGAGGCCGATGGGGATATCCAGGAACCCGGTGATCAAAACGAACTTCCTCAGCACTGTGCTCTCCTTCTGCGCTCCGGTGTGAGCAGCGGGGCGAGTCTAAGCGACTTGTATCCGGGTGTCACTTGGTTGCCTCGAGCGGCCGGGACAACTAGACGGGAGAGCGACCGTGGCGATGTCCTCCGAATTCGATCCGGAACGAGAGCGCGGGCCACTCGCCTGGATGGCGAAGAACCCCGTCGCCTCCAACGTGCTGATGCTCATTCTGATCGTGGGCGGACTCGTGACGTTGGCTTCCGGGATCAAGCAAGAGGTGTTTCCGGAGGTCGACCTAGACGTCGTCTTGGTCGACGTGGTCTACCCCGGAGCCAGTCCCGCCGAGGTGGAGCAAGCGATCGTACTCGCGATCGAGGAAGCGATCCGCGGCGTCGACGGAATCAAGGAGGTTCGGTCGACGGCCAGGGAGGGGTCCGCAATGGTGAGCGCGGAGCTCGTCCTCGGCACGAAGCAGGACCGCGCGCTGAACGACATCAAGAGCGCGGTCGACCGGATCACCTCGTTTCCCGCCGAGGTGGAACGTCCGAGCGTCAGCATTCTCGCCCCGCGCCAACAGGCGATCTCGATCGTGCTCTACGGCGACGTCGACGAAGCCACCCTGCGCGCGGTTGCCGAACAAAGTCGACGCGACCTGCTCCGGGACGATCGAATCACGTACGTAGAGCTGACTGGCGTTCGTCCACTCGAGATCAGCGTCGAGGTACCGCAAGCTCAGCTCCGCAAATACCATCTGACCCTCGACGAGATCGCGGCGCGAATCCGGGCGGCGTCGGTCGAGCTCCCCGGAGGCGGCGTGAAGACCGCCGGCGGCGAGGTGCTGCTTCGGACCACCGAGCGGCGTGATCATGGCGCTGAGTTCGAGAACATCCTCCTGCTGAGCCCGCCCGATGGATCTCAGGTGCGCGTTCGCGACATCGCAACTGTGAAAGACGGGTTCCAGGAGAACGACCGCAAGGCCACCTTCAACGGCAAGCGTGCCGCGATGATCAACGTCTTCCGGGTCGGCGACGAAACGCCTCTGACAGTGGTCGCCGCGGCCAAAGAGCACGTGGATAAACTACAGGCGACGCTGCCCGACGGGCTGCACGCCGCGCCCTGGTTCGACGCCGCCGAGATCTACGAGCAGCGGATCTCGCTCCTTATGCGCAACGCGCGCATCGGTCTCCTTCTGGTGCTGTTGATCCTCGGCCTCTTCCTCGAAGCCCGTCTTGCGTTCTGGGTGACGCTGGGGATTCCCATCTCGTTTTGCGGAGCACTGCTGCTCTTCCCGAGCGCCGACCTCTCGATCAACATGATCTCGCTCTTCGGGTTCATCGTGACGCTGGGCATGGTGGTCGATGACGCGATCGTGGTGGGCGAAGCGATCTATAGGCAGCGATCCGAGGGCAAAGGGCCCCTGGAGTCGGCTATCGTGGGCACGCGGGAGGTCGCCCAGCCCATCATCTTCGCGATCCTCACCACCTGCGTTGCGTTTGCACCGATGCTGCTGGTGCCCGGCGTCATGGGAAAGTTCTTCCGCGTGCTCCCGACCCTCGTGATCGCGGTTCTTCTGATTTCGCTGCTCGAGTCGCTTCTCATCCTACCAGCCCATCTTGCTCACGCGATGCCTTGGTGGTTGAGGACCGTGCTCGCTCCGTATCTATGGCTGATGAAGTGGATCGCCAAGTTGGAGGTGCCGCGGCGGTTGGAGCATCACGTCCAGCATAGCTACATCCCGTTTCTGCGCAGGGCGCTGCGCTGGCGATACTTCACGATCGCTGCCGGTATCGCCGTCGTCATCCTCACTGCGGGAGTGGTCGCCGGCCGAGTTCCGTTTACGTTCATGCCGAAGGTCGAAGGCGACCTGATCACGGCCCAGCTGAAGATGCCGGTGGGAACGCCGATCGCGGTGACGGAGCGCATCACCGACCACATCAGCACAGCCGCCCGGTCCGTCCTCGAAGAGGCGGAGCAAGAGATGGAGAAGCCCAAGCCGATCTCGCGGGGCCTCTACCAAGACGTGGGCGCGACCTCGACGCTCGAGCCGGGTTTCGATGGCGTGTTCGCAACGGAAGGGACCGAACGCTCGACCGTGATGATCTACCTCGTCAGCTCCGACGAGCGGGAGATCGGCACGCAGCAGTTCGTCGAGCGCTGGCGCCAGGCGATCGGCGAAATCCCGGGCGCCGAATCGATGGTGTTCAGGTACGAGTTCGGGGTCGAGCCGGGCAGTCCCATCGACATCCAGCTCATTCACGAGGACGTGGCGACGCTGGAGAGCGCCGCCGAACGGCTCGCATCAGAGATCGCGTCCTACAGTGGTCTTCGCGACATCGATAGCGGCGTTACTAAAGGGAAAGAGCAACTCGATTTCCGCCTCACGGACGCCGCGGTCGCGCAGGGCCTCCCCGAGATGGAGCTTGCGCACCAGATTCGCGCGTCGTTCTTCGGCTCGGAATCATTGCGCCAACAAAGGGGCCGCGACGAGGTCCGAGTCTACGTGCGGCTTCCTCGCAAGGAACGGGGGTCTCTCTACCACGTCGACAACCTCATCGTACGGACGCCGTCCGGCGGGGAGATGCCGGTGTCGGAGGCTGCAATCGTATCGCGCGGCCAGGCGTACACGGTCATCAACCGAACCGACGGACGCCGTAACATCAGCATCACGGCCGACATCGCGGACGAAGACACCAACTCGAACGAGATCAACGCGCAGATCCGCCAACGGGAGCTCCCGCAGCTCGTCGCCGACATCCCCGGCCTCACCTACGATCTCGGCGGCGAGCAGGAGCGGCAAGCCGAGACGATGAATGCCCTGGGTCTCGGCTTCATTTTAGCGCTGATCACGATCTTCTCGATCCTCGCGGTGCTCTTCCAAAGCTACGCCCAGCCCCTCCTCGTGATGTCCGGCATCCCCTTCGGAATGGTCGGCGCTGTGTGGGGTCACGTGCTGATGGGTTTTGACCTCAGCCTGATGAGCATGCTCGGACTGGTCGCGTTGTCCGGCGTCGTGGTCAACGACTCGCTAATTCTCATCGTGGCGATCAACCGCTACCGCGAAGAAGAGGGGCTCGGCCTGTGGGAGGCCGTCCTCGCGGGCGGGGAGCGGCGGTTCCGCCCCATCCTGCTGACCTCGCTGACGACGTTCGTCGGACTTGCGCCGATGATTTTGGAGACCTCGGTCCAGGCGCGGTTCTTGATTCCGATGGCGGTGTCGCTTGGCTTCGGGGTGCTTGCCGGTACGTTCATCATGTTGCTAATCATTCCGTGCGGCTACCTCGTCCTGGAGGACGCCCGAAGAACGACCGGTAACTTCCTCTCCCGGCTAGGGGGCAACCCGACGATCCCTCCCCCTCGCCCGCCCAAAGAAGGGGTAGAGGTTCTCGTTACCGGAGAGTGAGCGAGCGCGGCGAGAGCTCCATTGCGATGGCCGCAGCATGAGCGTACCTTCGGTGGCTACCGGGCATTGACTTCGAGGATCCCCTGCGTGCGCACGACCCGTTCCACACTCACTGCCCTTCTTTGCGTCGCGGGCCTGCTGTTGGTCGCCCTCGCGGGCTGTAGCAGCAGCGGAGGCTCGCCACAGGCCGTCGACGTGGACGCTGGGCCGATTGCGCTTCGACGCCTCACCACCGAGCAGTTCGCGCGTAGCATCCACGACGTGCTCGGCGAGCACATCACGGTGCCAAGCCGCATCGACCCCGACGACCGACGGAGCGGGCTTCTCGCGGTAGGGGCTTCGTTCGCTAGCGTGACGCCGTCCGGGTTCGAGAAATACGAAGCAGCCGCAACCGCTGTGGCAGAGCAGGCGCTCGATGCGGCGCATCGAGACGAGCTCGTTCCGTGCCAACCGGCCTCGGCGACATCCAGCGACGAGGAGTGCGCGCGAGCGTTCGTCGAGCGTGTGGGGCGGCGGCTGTTTCGCCGGTCGCTGACGGCACAAGAAGCGGACGCGCGCGTCGGCATCGCGACTCAGGCGACGAACTCGCTGGGCGACTTCTACGCAGGTCTCGAGCTCGCCCTTACGAGCCTCTTGATCTCACCCGAATTCCTTTTCCGCGCAGAGGTGGCCGAGCCCGAGCCTGTCGACCCGTCGACGATGCGCGTCACTAGCGTCTCGATGGCTTCGCGCCTCAGTTACCTCTTATGGAACACCACCCCGGACGACGAGCTGCTGGCCGCCGGGGAGAACGGCGAGCTGATCGACGAAGATGGCCTCGCCGAGCAGGTCGAGCGGCTGCTCGCGTCGGCGAGACTCGAGACCGGCATTCGTTCAATCTTCTCCGATCTGTACGACTTCAAACAATTCGACGACGGGCTGGTCCGCAAAGATGCCGAGCTGTTTCCCGTATTCACGCAAACCCTCGTCGAGGAAGCCAAGGAGCAAACGCTCCGCACCATCGTCGCGCACCTGACCGCAGACAAGGATTTTCGAGATCTGTTCACCACGCGCGAGACGTTCATGACTCGAAGGCTCGGCGTCGCGTATCGCCTGCCCGTCGCAACGGCCAACGGCTGGGAGCCTTACGTCTTCCCCGAGGAGGCGCGCCGAACCGGTCTGCTTTCTCACATCAGCTTCAACGCGCTGTACTCGCATCCGGGCCGCAGCTCGGCGACCTTGCGCGGCAAGTTCGTGCGCGAGGTGCTGCTGTGCCAGGACATCCCGACTCCGCCAGCGAACGTCGACTTCTCGATCGTCGAAAACACCACGGGTGAGCTTCGCACCGCGCGCGAGCGTTTGGAGAGGCACGTCACGACCGATGCCTGCGCGGGCTGCCACAGCCTGATGGATCCGGTCGGCCTGGCTCTCGAAAGCTTCGACGCTATGGGCATGCTTCGCAGCGAGGAAAACGGGGCCCCGATCGACACCTCCGGCGAGCTCGACGGCACCCCATACGAGGACGCAGCGGGCATGGGCCGGGCATTGCGGGACCACCCCGCTCTCGGGCCGTGCTTAGTCCGTAGCCTCTACCGTTACGCGGTGGGCCGCGAGCCAGAACCGGGCGAAGGAGGGCTCCTGGCGTACTTGAACGAACGCTTTACCGAGTCGGAGTACCGGGTGACGGAACTGATGCGGGAGATCGTGCTAAGCGACGGCTTCCGAACCACCTCGGGTCCGCGCGAGGCCGAGCAAACGGGGGACGGGTCATGAAGCGGTTCGATCGGAGAACCTTGCTTCGCGGCACGCTTGCCGGAGGCGCCCTATGTGTGGGGCTCCCGTTGCTCGATTGTTTTGTAAACGCCAATGGGACGGCGCTGGCCCAGGGCGCGCCGCTGCCGTTGCGGTTTGGCGCGTGGATGTGGGGCTGCGGCGTCAATCCGGAACGCTGGACGCCTGCCACGGAAGGCGCTGGCTACGATCTGTCGATCGAGCTGCAGGCACTCGACCGCGAGCTCACGACTAGCAGCAAGCTTCGCGATCACGTGAGCATCCTCAGCGGCTTCGACGTCAAGCTCGACGGCCGGCCGAACTTCCCGCACACGACAGGCTTGATGGGAACACTGACCGGGAGCTTGCCCGAGGAGGACAATACGGTTCCCGCTCCTACCCTCGACACCGTCATCGCGGCTCAGATTGGCGGCCTCACGCGATTCCGCTCACTGGAGATGTCGTGCACGGGCAATCCGAATCAGAGCTACAGCTTTGAGAGTCGAGGCGTGTTTAATGCCCCCGAGATCTCCCCGATGGCCCTGTATACGCGTGTGTTCGGCCCCGAGTTCGCCGACCCGAATGCCGGCCCCTTCACCCCGGACCCCCGTTTCATACTCCGGAAAAGCGTCTTGTCTGCGGTCAAAGACGACCGCGATCGCCTGCTTCAGCAGGTCGGCACGCACGACAAACAACGGCTCGACCAGTACTTCACGTCGGTGCGCCAGCTCGAGCAGCAACTCGACATCTTGCTCGCAGGGCCGCCGGACCTCGAGAACTGCTCGAAAGCGCCCGCGCCGGGGCCTGAGAACTTGGGTACCGAGATCGGCCAGTCGATGTCGACCAACCGGCTCATGGCCGACATCCTTTCCTTCGCACTCGCATGCGATCAGACCCGGGTCTTCAGCATGATGTTCTCCGATCGGATCTCCGCTCTTCGCCAGCCGGGGTCGAGCTCGCAGCATCACCAGCTCACTCACGATGAGGCCCTGGACCCGGCCGTTGGTTACCAACCCGAGGCGACCGAGTTCGTGTTCGCCTCCATGGAAGCTTGGGCCGACTTCGTGGAGCGCTTAGCCGCGATGCCCGAAGGCGACGGAACGCTGCTCGACAACTGCCTCGTCCTTGGTCACGCGGATGTTTCGCTCGCGAAGGTGCACGGGATTACGGGGATCCCCATGATGATCGCGGGAAGCGCCAGCGGCGCTCTCAAGCCAGGGGTGCACGTCAGGGGCACCACATCAGCTACGACGCGCGTCGGTCTGACGATTCAACAGGTCATGGGCTTGAATACCGAGCGCTGGGGCACTCGCTCGATGGAAGCAACGCAGCCCGTTAGCGAAATCGTGGCGTAAGCGCGAAGAACCGCGCGGTAGATGTGATCCATCACACAGTGGCGCGCCCTTGCCATTGACGCTCTAGAAGCACGCCTCGACACTGGTGGCAGGGGGTCGCGACTCCAATGGGAGCGCGCCGTATCAGCGGTTAGGGGGACCGATGAAACGCTTTGCTTTGGTTCTTGGAGCATTTTGGATACTGACGGCGGGGGCGAGCGCGCAAACGCTGTCGAGCACGATCTCGGCCGATCAAGACGGCATGGAGCTCACGGGGCCCCATGGAGAAACCGCAGAGGACGCGCCCGAGAAGACCAAGGCCTACGAGAAGAGGGTGGGCGGCAAGGTTTGGCTGGAAGCTACGGCAGGACTGTCCCGCTTCAACGCCACGCAGTTCCGCACCCTCGACATCGTTCCTCCGCAGGTTCAGTCGCTGGTCCCGAAGGTGGTGGTGAGGGGCCCGGAGTTCGGCGCTGCCCTTCGCTTTCGCGCGGGGTCGACGACGATCGGCGCCCGGTTCAATCGCGCGGACTATGAACCGTTCGACCTGACCTCGGTCGGCTTGGACCTCGGGTTCCTGATCCGCGCGGTCCCGTACGTGCACCCCTCGATTCGGCTCGGCTTCAACTACTACACCACCACCGGAGGTCTCGTGCTTCCCGGCTTCGACGGTCTGGTGAGCAACGTGCGGAGTCACGGCGGAGGCGCATCACTCGGCGCCGGCCTTCGGATCCCCATCGTGAAGTGGATATCGATCGCCGCTGATTTCAATTACTCGATTATCGGTCTGGTGTTCCGGGGCACCGAGAACGTGACCGGAAGCAGCTTCACCGCGGGCACGGGCGGCACCGCCATCGCGGGCACGTTTGCCCTGACGATCCACCTGGGAACCTGACGCCTCGCTACGGGCTCCGGCGACACGCACGTGTGCGCTCGCAAGACGTTCCAGCTATGCTGGTCCCCGTGACCGAGAGTAGTCGATGAAGATCATTGTCACCGGTGGTGCGGGCTTCATCGGCGCCAACTTCTTGACTCAGCTGGTGCCCGAGCTCCCGGAACACCAGTTTATCAATCTCGACAAGCTCACCTACGCCGCCAACCTCGGCAGCTTGCGGGGGATCGAAGCCCTGCCGAACTACACCATGCGGAGAGTAGACATCACCGACATGGATGGCGTCGACGCGGTGTTCGAAGAGTTCGACCCTGACCTCGTCGTGCATTTTGCCGCCGAGAGCCATGTCGACCGAAGCATTCGCGGCCCTCGCGAGTTCATTCGGACCAACATCGAGGGGACGTTCAATCTCCTCGAGGCCTGCCGCAAGCGCTGGTCGGGCGACGACAACCGCCTCTTTCACCACGTGAGCACGGACGAGGTGTATGGCTCGCTCGGCGAAAAGGGTTTGTTCGAAGAGACGACGGCGCACGATCCTTCGAGCCCCTACTCGACATCGAAGGCGGCCAGCGACCACATCGTTCGCGCCTACCACCGGACCTACGGCCTTCCGATCAAGGTCAGCAACTGCTCGAACAACTACGGCCCGATGCAGTTTCCCGAGAAGTTGGTCCCGCTCATGATTCTCAACGCGGTTGAGCGAAAACCTCTTCCCATTTATGGCGCGGGCCTCAACGTGCGGGACTGGCTCTACGTCGAGGACCACTGTGAGGCGATTTGGACGGTCATCGAGAAGGGCCGCGTGGGGCGCACCTACAACATCGGCGGGAACACCGAAAAGCAAAACATCGAAGTGATCGACACGCTTTGTCAGATCGTCGCCGAAGAGACGGGCGCGGACCTCGGCGAGCTCTTGGCGCTCAAACAGTTCGTGACCGACCGCCCCGGCCACGATTTACGCTACGCGATCGACGCAACGCGGATACGCGAGGAGTGTGGTTGGGAGCCCAAGGAAACCTTTGACACGGGCATTCGCAAGACGGTCCAATGGTACCTGTCGAACGAAGACTGGGTGCGGGACGTGCGCTCGGGCGAATACCTGAAGTGGATCGATCTGAACTACCGCGACCGGACGGGATAGAAGGCGAGCATGATCAACAAGGGCATCATCTTGGCGGGTGGGACCGGCACGCGGCTGCATCCACTCACCAAAGGGTTGAGCAAGCAACTCATGCCCATCTACGACAAGCCGATGATCTACTATCCGCTGTCGACGCTGATGCTTGCCGGGATTCGAGAGGTGCTGATCATCACGACACCGCACGAACAGGCTCTGTTTCAGGCGCTTCTGGGTGATGGTGAGAGTTGGGGCCTTCGTTTCGAGTACGCGGCGCAACCGAGCCCAGACGGGCTCGCACAGGCGTTCTTGATTGGCGAGGGCTTCATCGATGGCGACCCTTGTGCGCTCGTACTCGGCGACAACGTTTTTTACGGGCACGGGCTTCAGGGCTTGTTGATGGAAAGCGCACAGCAAACCGAGGGAGCGACGGTGTTTGGCTACTATGTGAGCGACGCCACGGCGTACGGCGTAGCCGAATTCGACGCTAACGGCGTAGTGGTCGGGCTCGAAGAAAAGCCCAAAGAACCCAAGTCGAACTACGCGGTGGCCGGGCTTTACTTCTACGATCAGGACGTCGTCGCTCACGCCAAGGCGCTCAAACCGTCCGCAAGGGGCGAGCTCGAGATCACCGACCTCAACCGCAGGTACCTCGAGACCGGCAAGCTTCGATTGCAGAAATTCGGACGAGGCGTGGCTTGGCTCGACACGGGGAGCCCGATGGCGTTGCTCCAGGCGGCCAATTTCGTTCAGACGATTCAGGAACGCCAAGGATTGCGCGCTTCTTGTCCTGAAGAGATCTCGTTCCGCAAGGGCTGGATCGACGCTGACCAGCTCGCGCGGCTCGCCAAGCCCCTCGAGAAAACGGAGTACGGGCAGTACTTGCACGCCTTGGCGGCCGGACTGGATATCTGATGAGAGTCGAGGCCGCAAAAATCCCCGGCTTGCTGATCATCGAGCCGGCCGTCCATGGCGACGAGCGCGGCTTCTTCATGGAATCGTACTCGCGGTCCCGTTACACGGAAGCGGGTATCGTAGGCGAATTCGTTCAGGATAACGTGTCGCTTTCCGCCAGAGGCATCTTACGTGGTCTTCACCTTCAGCACCCGAACGATCAAGGCAAGCTCTGCTTCGTTCTCGAAGGCGAAGTGTTCGACGTTGCGGTCGACGTTCGGGTTGGTTCTCCGACATTCGGCCGGTGGGAAGGCGTGACGCTGTCCTCGGAGAACAAGCGGCAATTCTACATGCCTCCCGGCTTCGCACATGGGTTCTGCGTGATCAGCGAACGCGCGATGTTCTCGTACAAGTGCACGGACTTCTGCGCGGCGCCAAGCGATCTCGGAGTCGCCTGGGACGACCCCGAGATCGGGATCGACTGGCCGATTCAATCGCCGCTGCTTTCGGCCAAGGATCAACAGAACCGCCGGCTGCGGGATATCCCGGCCGACACCCTCCCGCGTTATGAGTGACCTCGTCGTCATCGGAACCGACGGGATGCTCGGACGCTGTTGGACCGAGCTCCTGAGCGCCCGTGGCATCGACCACGTTGGTACCACGCTGGCCGAGTTGGACATCACCGACCAGTCCGGGTTGGACCGCGTCGTGACGCCAGGAACGCAATGGGTCGTGAACTGCGCCGCTTACACCCTGGTCGATGCGGCAGAGGAACACGAGGGCCTCGCCAACGAGGTCAACGGCCATGCGGTGGGCCGGATGGCGGAGCGATGCAAGGCGGTGGGCGCGAAGCTTCTCCACTACAGCACCGACTACGTATTCGATGGAACCGCCACGGAGCCCTACCCGACGGACCATCTCCGGAGCCCGGTGAACGCCTATGGGCGAAGCAAAGCGCTCGGAGAGGAGCTCATCCAACGTTCCGGTGTGGAACACCTCCTCGTGCGAAGCAGCTGGCTGTACGCCCCTTGGGGAGAGAACTTCGTCCTGACGATCCGCGAGCTCGCCAAGACTCGGCAGAGCCTTCGGGTCGTGGACGATCAGCGGGGCCGCCCGACGGACAGCCGGAAGCTCGCGGAGGTGAGCCTGGCGCTAGCGGACCGAGGAAGCCGGGGTATCTTTCACGTGACCGACGGTGGCGACTGCACCTGGTTCGAGCTCGCAGCGCGAATTGCCGAAGTGGTCAACCCCGATTGCCGGGTGGAGCCGTGCACGAGCGACGAGTTCCCGCGTCCCGCACCTCGTCCGGCGTATAGCGTGTTGGACATCTCCGCGACCGAGAACGTCGTCGGACCATTGATTCCGTGGCAGGATCGCGTCCGGGAAGTACTAGCTCGAGTCGAGCGCTAGTCCGCCCATCGAGGGGTTGAGACTGCGATGACAGCCGAACCACGCGCTACGAGCAAGGCCCTCGTCATCAACGATCGGTTGACGATCCCCGCGTGGGATCTGTCTTGGAGCGCGAGCCGCTCGTCTGGCCCCGGCGGCCAGAACGTCAACAAGGTCGCCACGAAGGTGACGCTTCGGTTCGACCTCCGCGGCACCGAGGCGCTGACCCGCGCGCAGAAAACCCGGCTTCGCAAACTGGCGGGCAAGCGGATCAGTGCCGAAGGGGCGCTCGTGATCAACGCGCAAGCCGAGCGCTCGCAACGGCAAAATCTCGAGCGCGCTCGCGACGGCTTGCGCAAGCTGATCGGCAAGGCCCTCGTGCCGCCGAAGCACCGCGTTGACACGAAGCCCAGCCGCACAGCGAAACGAAAGCGCCTCGAAGCCAAACGCCGGCGGGGCGACCAGAAGAAGGCGCGAGGGAAAGTGAGCCCGGTCGACGACTAGCTCGCCGCCGCACTCGGCCGCCCGCACGTCGACAAAGAGCGCGCTGTCGCTACTATCGCCGTGTGCTGGCCTCACGAAGCCGAGCCGGGGGCTCGAAACGCCTTGCTCTCGACGCGCTTCTTGGCGCCATGCTGATCCTATGCGGCTTCGCTGCGAACCGTGCTGAAGCTCAGGCTATCTACTACAGGAGCATTCCCATCGGGGAGCGCGCGATGGGTCTTGGAGGCGCATTCACGGGGATCTCCAACGATCCGTCGGCGACGTACTACAATCCCGCCGGCATCATGGTCGGTGGCCGGTTCCAGCTTCTGGGCGGTCTGAGCTCACTCGTCTTCAGCCGCAGGACCATCGACAACGCCTTTGATGCGCCAAACGCCGACAAAAACTTTACGTCGACGAACGTAAAGACTCTTCCGCGATTCGTCGGCACGGTCGTGAAGTTCGGGCGTAAGCGGTTCGGCGACCACCAGTTTGCGATGGCCTACAGTACGTTGGAAGTCCATCGCGATGAGTTCGGCGTAAACTTCTCGCAGGTCGACACCGCATCCAGCGTCGACCTGCGCCTTAACAACAGCTACCGGACGAGGTGGTACGGGATCTCGTTCGCGGCGCAAGTCGCGCAAAGAGTCTCCATCGGGCTAAGCGCTTTCGTCGCACGGCAGCGCCTCAACTACGACGAAGACATTGGGCTCGCGAGCGGCGGGACGCTTGATGACAGCGGGCTCCGAGTGGGCGGGGATTCGGTGACGACGAGTACCGGAATCTCGACGACCGCGTACCACATGGTCTTACGATTGGGCGCTCTGCATCGAATCAACTCGCGCTGGCAGCTGGGGTTCATGTTCCAACCGCCAGGCATCCCTTTGAGCCAGAAGGGCAGTGTCTTTCGCCGCGGCACGGCCGCGGTCAGCGGGGGCGATTCCGCGTTTCTCCTGTTCGACCGCGGAGGCCTAGGAACGCACGCTCCGATCCCGTTCGAAATTCGGGTGGGTTTCGAATTCAAAGCAAACGCCACCACGATCCTGTCTGTGGACGCCGCGGTAATCGGCCCCGTGCGGGATCAAGACGTCTTCAGCCGCCCCGAAGACATCGACACAGACTTGGGTGTCTACTTCGCGAATTCGACAGAACGTCGTTGGGCGCCAAACGTCGCCGTCGGCGCGGAACACATGTTTGGGAAGGTCGTCGTGGCTGGCGGTCTTTTCACCAACGTCTCCGCGGCGCCCGATGTGCCCACCACCTCGACCGAGTACACCCCAGACCAAGTCACGATGATGGGCGCCTCATTGTCGGTCGGTCTCGACACGAACGGCTACCGCCTCACCGTCGGCGCAACCGGATACTTCGGCAGGGGAGATGCCCTGTCCTTCACACTCGATGGCGACGCGCGGGTCACCTCCTATGAGCGGACGAAGTCCAACCGCTCAGCGCTCGTCCTCTACCTCGCGGGAGCACTTTCCGTCGCAAGCAAAGGCGCCAAAGACGTCCAGGACAACTACAAAAAGAGGAAGGCCCGAAAGAAGGGCGAGGAGGAGCCTGACACCGAGTCCGGCACCAGCACTGACACCGCCACTGACACTGACGCTGGCACTGACACTGACACTGACACTGACACTGACACTGACACTGACACTGACACTGACACCGACGCTGACACTGACACTGACACCGACGCTGGGACCGGGGGTCAGTCGAGTAGGTAGACCTTCG
>CAXMRM010000029.1:0-5508 GCA_964196015.1 uncultured Myxococcota bacterium | reverse complement strand
GCGCATCGTCGAGGTACTGGACAAGGCGCTCGCCGGGGAGATCCCGCTCCGGCCGGAACGATCTCGGGGCCTGTGAACGCCCCTCCCGGTTGCGCCCAGCCCCAAAATGGCCGTATGACTCGCCCCTATGACGATGATGCGGAAGCTGGGGATAGCGCTGGCGGTGCTCGTGGCACTGCTCTTCGCGAGCACGCTCTACTACTTCATGCCTCGGGCGACCAAGGTCTTGGTCACCGGGACCGAGGTCAAGAGGATGGACCAGAAAGACCCGGCGACCAGCGAGCACAGGAGTCGCGACGTTCGGTTCATCTACGTGACAGATTTGGAAACGCAGAAGGCAGTCGTGTTTCGGAACGAGGACAACGGCTGGTACTTCAAGTTCGACGCCGGCGACATTGCAGCCGAGGCATCGAAACTCGCCAAGAACGACGTCGAGGAGACGGCGCTTCTCAGGTACTACGGGGTACGGATCACGATCCTGGACTCTTACCCCAACGTGCTCTCCTTGAAGGAAGTCGAAGCGGACTACGTGTACGTCCCCTGGGCCAACATGGTGATCCTGATCGTGCTGCTGATCCTCTTCCTCTGGGCCGGAGTGAAAGTCCGCCGTGTGTTCCAGACGGCAAAGGCCAAGCTCAGCAAGAGGCCGGAAGGCTCATAAGTCGAAGCGCTGGCAGTAGCCGGCTAAGCGGTCGCGAATGTCTTCTGCCGTGAGCCCAAAGCCTTCAGGGCTGTGAATGTGCACGTCTTTGGGTTTCCGGCTCTCCGCGTGGAGCATGGCCTGCATCGCAGTGCGTGCGGGCTTGCTCAGCTCCATGCCGAGGTCACGGTAGGCCTGTGCCATCGTGCCGATCGGGTCGCGCCGCACGTCGACATGACGCATGTGCGCTACTCGGCCCGGGGGCAACGCGTCGACGATCTGCACGGCGCGCTCGAGTGACCCCGGCAAGTAGCTGTTCATCAGCTCCGGTCCGAGCTCGTGCGGGTCGACGTCATCGCTGAATAGCGCGCGCGTGTACGCGTACAGGCTGCACATCGAGCTGATCGTCGTGGCAGGATCGCGATGCGTGAAGACGAACCGCGCGTCGGGGTAGAGTTCTAGGATGGTCTCGAGGAAGACCGAGTGGGTCGGATCCTTGAGCGCAAACCTCTTGCCGTGCGGCCGCTGGTGCTGAACCAGTTGAAGCTGTTGCCGGTGCTGCCTGTACGCGATGCGCGGGTCTTGACCTTGCAACCAGTCAATATACCCCGGCACCCGATACTGAACATTGTACTGCAGAGTGCGAAAGACGTTCGTGAAAAGCGCAACGCATTCCTCCGGCTCATGCGGCCCCATCGGGTGAATCGCCTCAAAGTTCGGAGCGATGCCCTCGAGCTGCCTGAGGAGGTGGCCGAGCTGCTCCGGCCGATCGTCGTTCCCGCTCTTTGGCGGAGCCGGGTACATGCTCTCCCAGTACGGCATGGTGCGCGTGTCGGGATCCTCCGCGAGCAACCGGTGAACGAAAGTCGTGCCCGTGCGCATCCAACCGATCAGGAAGATCGGCGCCGGGATCTCGGTGTCCAGGATCTCCGGCGTCTCGCGTATCGCCCGCTCGATCGATAGATGCTGCCCGGCCATCCGTAGACAATCCATCCCCGCCGCGATCCGGCCCGCGAAGCTCAGCTCGGCATCTTCGCGCAGCGAGCGCACGAGTGCTTCGAGCGCGGCCAAGGTTTCCGGTCTGGGATCCCCCGCTCCTGGGTTTTGGCGTTTCGCTTTGGCAAACCAGGCCTCGGCCGACGGCGTTCCGACGCTCGGAAGCATCCGCCCCACGCTGTTGACCGCTCGATACCACCGCGGCTGAGCGTTTCGCGCAGTCGTGAACTGCTCTGCCCGAAGGGGCTCTTGGCGTTCGGAACCCATCGTGCGATCTCGCCCACCCGGTTCTTAGCACGTCAGGCAACTGCGGCAGGATGAACGACGACGCTGACGCTGTCCCTGCGGGCCTCCCTGCGGTACGATCGCAGCCGTGCCCCCTCTCAAGCTGGCCGCCCTCTGCCTCCTCGCCATCGCCATGATCGCCGTCGGCGTTCTGCACTTCGCGAGGTCCAAGCCGTTCGTCCGAATCGTTCCGAAGTTCCTGCCCGCCCCTCTCACGCTCGTCTACGTCAGTGGTTTCTTCGAAATCCTCGGCGGCATTGGGCTTCTCATTCCCGAAACGCGACCCTGGGCTGCCTGGGGTCTAATGGCCCTCTACGTCGCGGTGTTCCCGGCGAACATTTACATGCTCACTCACAACATCTCGCTGAACCCGAAAAAGCCGATCCCGCGCTGGGCGCTGTGGGCACGCCTGCCGTTTCAGTTTCTGTTCATCGCCTGGGCGTACTGGTTCACCGGGTGAGCCGCGTGCTGCGCGTCAGCGCTCGAGCACCATCAGCAAGTAGCGAGCGATACCTCGTGTAGGATGACTCCGTATGACCTCGTCGTGCGCGATGGTTAAGCCGGCGCGCGCAACCAAATCGCGATAGCCCTCGATGCGCCGTACGAACCGACCGCGGTCGAGCCGCGCTAAGATATTGCTGAGCCGCTCACCCGCCAGATAGACGGGATCGTTGGTGACGATGCGCTCCACAGTGTTGCTGGCGCCGCACATTCTCAACAACTGAACGGCAGCTTCGTCATCGAGGTGGTGTAGCAGGCCGTTCATCATCACACGGCTTGGACGAACGTCCTCGAAGGTAGCGGGGGTCACCAGCGCCGACTCAAAATGAACGTTGGGCCGCCCCGCTTCGGGACGCTCATTAGCGAAAGAGATCGCTATCCCGTCGGTGTCGAACCCGTGGTACGTCTCGAAACTATCGAGGTACCGGAGCGCGTCGCCTCCGCCGCACCCGATGTCTAGGATCCGATCGTCGGAGTGCGCATCGAGCGCTTCGTATTGCGGCGTGTAGTCGATGCCGACGACCAGCGGGCGAACGTTGTGGTACACGAACGGGTGCCCCAAAATCCGATCGTAGAGAGACATGCTAGTTTTCTCCTGAGCTTTTCTTCGGCGGAGGCTCCAGCGTAGCCTTGGGCGTGGGCGTAAGCCTGGGCGAGCTTCGCGCGTTTCTTTTCGGTCGTGGCTTTCGTGGCTTGCGAACGCGCTTGAGGACTTCAGCGTTGCGCTCGGTGGAGTGCCCGCGCTTGGCGAGAACGAACTCGCCCGTCACGTCGACTACGCCAAATGATCCATCGACGAGCACGGGGTAAATGCGGTCGACATCGACGCCGCCAATTTGAACCTGAAACAGGATGTATTCGGCGTCTTGGATGCCCGCGCTACGGACGGTGTACGCATCGGGTCGATTGGACACATGTGGCAGGACGTTCTCCGTCCCGGCAACCTTTGCCTCCGGCGGAATGAGGGCGCGGAGCGAAATGAGCTGCTCATAGCGCTCGACGTCCTTCTCTGTGCGGCCGAATTTGAAGGCCGAGAATCCGCCGCGTACGGTGTTGTGCTGAAGAATCGCGCCGTGTTGATACGACGTAGCAGCCATAGCTAACGCAAGCGCCATCAACCAGGACCGGACCCGACTCTCTCCGTGCTGGTCCGCTGCGTACTCAGGCTCCTTGATCATCGTCAGAACGACAATGGATGCGACAAACATCTCGAGCGCCCAGTGCGTCGTGTACTGAAATCCGATGTCGTAGCTTGCGTGGCGACTCGACAACAACGTCATCACCATCCCGGGCAAGCAGAACACAAACCCGATCGACCTCCGAAAAGGCAAGAACGCGAAAGGAACCATCACTTGAAGAAAGTATTTGACCTTCGCGCTTTCGAGCAGCGTGCCCAGGGTGTAGTCGGGGTTGCCGACGATCGTCAGCAGGACACCGGCGAATCCTCCCGGCCCGCCCTCCGGCCTCAGCTTCTCGTAGAACCAGACGAAGGTGAGCGCGCCATGGCGAAAGTAGGGCATGACGCCCATTTTCATGACGAGGAAGTAGCCCAGACCGACAACCGACAGCGCCAACCCGGCCCGCGGCCGCACCCCTGAGAGCAGAAAGTACGCGCCGACGACCGAGACCGAGAGTGCCATGTCCTCGCGCACCGAGAGGCTCAGGAGAAGGGGAATGACCGCCCATCGATACTTGCCAATGTCGACCAGGTAGGCGAGCCAGAACACGAAGCCGATTCCCAGTGGAGGGTAGTGAAAGTCGTAGAGATTGGCGCCGTGGAGCGGCGCATAGAACACGTACATCGCCGCGATCAAGGCCGCCTGATAAGGCCCGAGGCGATTGCGAGCGAAGAGGAACAGCGGAATGACGGCTGCACCGATCAGCGTGGCTTGAATGATGAGCAAAGTCTCGGCACGCGGTGCCAGCGCGTAGAATGGCGCCAGTACGTAGGCGAAAAAGGTTGCATGGTGCCCCAGATGGGTGCCCTCGGGACCGAAGATCGGCGAGGCTTTGAGCAACTTGCCGCGCATGGCATTGAAGACGACGTTGTCTTCGATCCCCATGTCGAAGACGCCGGTCCTGATGTTCCAGTGGTTGCGTACGGTGAAGAACGAAAAGTAGGACGCGTAGAAGAGGAATAAGCCAATCACGAGGACCCAGGGGAGCCACGGGGACCAGCGATCGAACGCGTCGTTTGCGCGTTGGCGAAGCGAAGCGAACCGCCCGGTGGTGGCACTGAAGAGGGCTGGTTCCGCGAGTGACCGATAGAACAACTTCTGCGCCGCGAAGCCTGTGATCGCGACGATGACGAGGAACTGGATGTCTTGGCCCTTCCAGATCTCCCATTGAAACAGAGTAGGAACGACGATCGAGAGGCACAGCGGCGACAGCTTCCAACCGAGCGACTCGATCTTGCGCGCCGTATCGAGCGGCCGCGTTCGGCGAGTCCACCAATAGACCGCAATGGCGATCAGCGGAATTGCCAACCCTATGCCGCCAAACAGAAGGATGAGCTTGCGGGTGGCGGGTTCGATTTGGTTCGATTTGACGTAGGCGACCACCAGATCGCTAAACACCAGTTCCCAAATCGCGATGCCGAACGAGGCCCCGGCACCAAGCAACAGTGCCATCCCCCGTGCGAGCGCCGGCAATTGCTCGCCCAATGACAGAGACCCTGCGCTCTCCTCAGAGGCGACAGCAACGGGTACGGGCGTACCCTCAGAGGACTTGGGCGCGTCATCCACGCGGGCGAGGTTAGTCATCCGGCCGGGGATGTCCACCTCTCTCAGCCCATTGCGACCACTGGGGGGTGCGAATTGCGCAGAACTAGATGTTATGTCGAATTGCTCGCAGCGCAGACAGGGCCTTTGAATTGGCTACGCTCAGACGGGCGAGAATCGGAAGAAGCGGGTAGTTCGGCTCCGGAATCAGAACGTGGTCACCAGGATCGCAGAAGAGCTTCATGAGAGACGAGTACGCCTCACTCGTCATGGAGGTCAGCTTCAGCAACTCCATGATCGAGGCATTCTGGCGTTCTCTACGTCATCAGTGGTTGTACCTGCATTCGCTCGACAGCTTCACGCAGC
>CAXMRM010000028.1:0-4429 GCA_964196015.1 uncultured Myxococcota bacterium | reverse complement strand
CAATTTTTGGGTTCAGGAACTTCCTGGATAAACGTCTAACAGTTTCGCCGGTTTCTACTTATGAAGAAATTTCTCGTCAGTTGGCGTCCCGATCGAATTCTGAAGTCTTCGATCCTGCTCGTCCCCTTCCTTTTGGCAGCGTGCGGCGGTTCCCGCGCTTCCCAGGTTTCTCCCAACGAGATTCCGGAACTTGAATCCCGGCTCGAGTCAGAGCCGGGCAACGGACCTTTGCCCGAGGACACCGCGGGATTCGTGGAGGAGAGGGTGTGCTTAGACCCCGCCCTCGCGACACAACCCCAGGAGCTGGTGTTCACGATGCAACGGAGCGGCACCTGCACCATGACATTCCCCGAGGAGAAGGCATTCATCGACAATGTCCGCATCGTGACCGACGCTGCGTGTCTGAGTGAATGAAGCGCGCCTGGCCCTCGCGCGGCTCAGGTGAGCTCGAAGTCTTTGCAGAACAGCAGCGCGGCCGTGGGATCGTCGTAGCGTGACTTCCGATGCCGGTGTGTCGGAAAGCCGTGGGCGCACCCCACGTCCGGGTCGAACAGCACGCAGTCTTCGCAGTTCCACTTGAGCCGGAATCGCTCACGCTGCTCGCGAAAGCGTTCGTCCTGCTCAACTTTCATTCGAAGGGTCGATCTTCTTGACGCGGCGCTCGTGGCGGCCTCCTTCGAATCTCGCGCTCAGGAAGGCTTTGAGAATCTCGGAAGCGAGGCCACCGCCGACGACGCGGGCGCCGATGCAAAGCACGTTGGCGTCGTTGTGTTGGCGGGCCATCGACGCGCTGAAGACGTCGCCGCACAGCGCGGCGCGCACCCCGGGGTGACGGTTCGCGGCCATGGACATGCCGATCCCCGTGCCGCAGACCAAAAGTCCGAGCCCTTCTCCGCGCGCCACGGCGCTTGCGACCTGGTGCGCGTAGTCAGGGTAGTCGGTGGAATCGCTCGTGTGCGTACCGATGTCGACAACTTCGTAGCCGAGCTCCGCGGCCACGCCCGAGAGCTCCCGCTTGAGCTCGAGGCCCGCGTGATCCGAACCGACGATGAGGGTCTTGGCCATGACTACGGGGCCTTTAGCACGAGCGCGCAGTTGGTCCCGCCAAAGCCAAACGAGTTGTTCATCGACGCGCGAATCGGCCGCTCCTGGGCCTCGTTGGGCACCAGGTTCATCCCCGCCGCGGCCGGGTCGGGGCTTTCGAGATTGATGGTCGGCGGAAGAAGGCCATCGCGCATCGCGAGGACGCACAGCATCGGCTCGAGCCCACCCGCGGCGCCCAAGAGATGGCCTGTCATGCTCTTGGTGCTCGACACGGCGAGCCCATGGGTCGCATGCGTGCCGAAGACCTTGTGGAGCGCTTGTAGCTCCCCTGCGTCCCCCATCAGCGTCGACGTGCCGTGTGCGTTGACGTAGTCGATGTCTTCGGGATTCATCTTGGCGTCGGCAAGCGCAAGCTTCATCGCGCGCTGCGCGCCCTCGGCCTCCGGCGCGGGCTTCACCATGTGATACGCGTCCGACGTGGCGCCATAGCCGACGATCTCGGCGAGAACATCTGCCCCACGCGCGATGGCGGCCTCTCGCTCCTCGAGGATCAGCACGCCAGTTCCCTCGGCGATTACGAACCCGTCTCGACCCGCGTCGAAGGGACGGCTCGCGAGCTCCGGCGCTTCGTTGCGCCGTGACAGCGCCCGCATCGACGTGAACCCCGCCACGCCAATCGGCGTCACCGCAGCTTCGGCGCCACCGGCAACCGCCGCGTCGATCTCTCCGCGTTGAATCCACCGAAACGCGTCACCGATGGCATGCGCGCCCGACGCACAGGCACTGGTGTGCGTGTAGCTCGGCCCCTTGAAGCCCCAATCCAGCGTGACCTGCCCGGGCGCGAGGTTGGAGATGACCGACGGGATGAAGTAGGGCGACACGCGCCGCGGCCCCTTGTCAAACAGCGTCTTGCAGGTGTCCTCGAATACCTCGAGCCCGCAGAAGCCGACACCGATGAAGGTGCCCACCCGCTCCTTCTCTTCATCAGTCGGCTCGAAGCCGGAGCTCTCGACCGCTTGCGCAGTTGCCGCGATGGCGAGCTGAATGAAGCGCGCCGCCTCACGCAAACGTCGCTTCGGCATGTACCGCAACGGATCGAAGTCCGAGCACTCGCCGGCCATCTGCGAAGCGAACTCGGTCGGATCGAAACCTTCGATCCGACCGATGCCGCTCCGCCCCTCGGAGACGTTCTTCCATGTGGTCGCGACATCCGCGCCACATGGGCTAACGGTCCCCACGCCTGTAATGACTACTCGTCGCATCAACCCGCCCGGTGAAGGACGCGCAGCGGGGTGCTAACCCTTCTGCGCCTTGATGTACTCGATCGCATCACGGACGGTCTTGATTTTCTCCGTGTCCTCGTCCGGAATCTCGATCTCGAACTGCTCTTCGAGCGCCAACACCACCTCGACGACCGCAAGTGAGTCAGCCTTGAGATCCTCGATGAAGTCTTGCTCTTCCTTAATATCGGCCTCGTCGACGTCGAGTTTGTCCGACACGATTTCTTTGACCTTCGCGGCAATGTCCATCTGTTTCCTCCGTCATGCACGCCCTAGACGTGCATGCCTCCGTTGACCCGGAGTACCTGTCCGGTGATATAGCTCGCTTCTTCGCTTGCTAAAAACACTACTGCGGCCGCAACCTCCTCGGGGCGGCCCATTCGGCCCAGCGGCGTCTGGTCGATGATGCTCTGCTTCGCCGTATCCGGCAGATCTGCAGTCATATCGGTCTCGACGAACCCTGGGGCAACGGCGTTCACGGTGATCGCTCGAGAAGCGTACTCGCGGGCCAGCGTACGCGTTAGGCCCAAAAGCGCAGCCTTCGAAGAGGAATAGGCCACTTGGCCGGCGTTGCCAGACTCCGCCACCACGCTAGAGACGTTGATGATACGCCCCCAGCGCCTTTTCATCATCGGGCGGATGCACGCTTTAGCGCAGAAAATCGCTCCGTTCACATTGGTGGCCCAGGTCCTCTCAAGGTCCTTCTCGGACACTCTCAACAGGAGCTGATCGATCGATATTCCCGCATTGTTCACGAGGACGTCGATTCGCCCGTGCCGCTCGATCGCCGCCCGGATAGCGCCGTCGACTAACTCTGGGTCAGAAACGTCGAAGCCGACGAGCTCGCCTCGTCCACCTGCCTCTTCGATGAAGCGCAGCGTTTCCTTCGCGGCCTCCCCGTTGGAGCGGTAGTTGACGAGGACGTGCGCACCGGCTTCGGCAAGCGCAATGCTGATCGCCCGCCCGATGCCCCGTGACCCACCGGTCACGACGGCGATTTTCCCCGCCAGATCGAACACGACCTACTCTTGCTCTTTAGCGCTGCCCTTGCTGACTTGACGGCCCTTGTAAAAGCCACATGCCGGACATGCCCGGTGCGGAAGCATCACGTCGCCACAGTTCGGGCAAGGGATCACGTTTGGGGCGGTGACTTTGTCGTGATTAGCGCGCCGCTGGTCGCGCTTCATCGGGCTGGTTCTGCGTTTCGGTACTGCCACGGGATCAATCCTCGTTCTTCGTAAGTGCTTCTTTGAGTTTGAGTAGAGGGGCGAAACGCGTATCGGATGCCGAACCCCCAAAGACCTCCGCCGGAGGCCGAAGATGCTCCGGAACGGCGATTCCCTCGCAGCCCTCCGAGCAGAGTGGTTTCATCGGCGCTTCGAGCAGCAAATGCTCCCTCACCATCGGGTCCAACACGATCTCGCTGCCGCTGTAGTAGTTCTGGTTAAGCTCGTCCAACCGAACGTCGATCTCGTCGCTGCCCTTCGGACGCATGTGCTCCGGGCTGTAAAGCGTGGTCACCGCGAGGTCCACATCGAGCGGAACGTCGGTCAAGCAGCGTGCGCAAGTAGCGGCGATCTGCGCGTCGATGTGCGCCTGCACCAGGACATCCGTTCCGGCGCGCTGGCCATGCACGGTCAAGCGCCCGTCCTCGGTCCCGGCCTTCAGCTCAGTGTCGGCAAGCGCGGACGCCAGCCAATCCGTGCCGATGGCAAAGTTCCAATCCCTCCCGGACTCGTCGAGGTCGTGGATCTGTAGGACGAAGGTAGACATTGAATTGAGCTCGATAGGCGATAGCCAAGCGACCCTCCCAGGTCACAAGAACGGGCTACTATTCGTTGTGGCCAAAGGGCTGTCAAGGAGGGTGCTGCCCCCGGAAACGGACTCGTTAACTCTTCGTAATGCGTGAAGTTTCTCGGGCTGACACCCGCGCTGACCCGGTCGCTGCCACTGCCACTGCCGCTGTCCCTGTCCCCAGAGCCTGCACACGTGCAGGGCCGCCTGCCCTCGCGTTCCCCATAGCCGCACCCCATACTGGAAAACCCCTGTGAAACCCCGTGGACGATGTGCAGAATCGTCTTTACGGGGTGCAGGAGCATGATAGG
>CAXMRM010000027.1:0-3408 GCA_964196015.1 uncultured Myxococcota bacterium | reverse complement strand
TGACTGAGACTCCGTTCCAGTTTCGGTTCCAGTTATCGTGGCAGTTATCGCCGGGATTTCAAGTTGCTGGTCGGCCGCGGTGCGTGCCCTGAGCGCAGCAGTCGCCGCGCGCTCTCGGGCACGCACCGCGACCGAAAACGGTTTTCACAACAACTGGCGCTCCGCCAAGCCATCGAATCCCAGGCCCTCAAGCAGAAGCTCGCAGTCCAACGGAGAGCGATTCAGAAGACTTCGCACCCCGGCACATGGAGTCATTTCGTCGCCACTCGCGCCGCACACCGCGACGCTCGTGCCATTCGACTTCTGCGGCGACGAGACCGGGAGCGCGGCCGTTCGGATGAAGAAAGGGAGTTGTGAGATGCGCGGAGACGGAGTGGAGACGCAGATGGGCGAGCCAAACGCGGTCTAGAGTGCGCCGCAAGTCGACATAACAGCTAGTACCGCGCAAATCAGCTCTTAGGATGATTCCCAAGGGCTAAGAGAGTGGATCATGGCATCAGATGAAAGCACCCAATCACTGGAAGAAGCGCTCGACATTTGCGGGTACAAACCCGGCAAGCACGACGGCACCATGGGTGGACGGACGCGAAGCGCCATTCGTGACTTCCAAAAGGACGCCGGGATCGATGTCGATGGCGACGCCGGCCCGCAGACTCGCGGCGCGCTAGCTCGAAAGCTCAGCGAAGTCGCCGTCCGGGCGCAGCACCTCGCAGGCTTCCTCGAGGGCGGCGGCCAGAGCGTCGAAGACGACCTATAAGCCGACTTCGGTCAGCGCCTGATCGCTAGTCCGCGCCGACAAATTCGGTAACAGGGCCCTCCAGGATGAAGGGGCGTAGGTGCGCTTGCGCTTTTTCGGTGAAGCCTAGGCGGCCGATGCCGAGGTAGAGGCGGTCGGCGACTTTGCGGACTTCGTCGAACATGGTGTGCATGCAGGCGCCCGTGGGTCCGCCTTTTCGAAGGCTGTTGAAGTCGGCGTATTCGAGATGGAAGGCGTCCTTCTCGTCGCCCGGCAGTTTGGAGGGGCCGATGCGCGTTCGCATCCTGGCTGCGCGTTGGACGCCCCGTCGATCCTGAAAGGTGTTGTACCCATGGCCCTCGTTCGGTCCGGTCGGCTCAAAGGCTTTGCAGAGCCAGCGACCCTTGAAGTTCACGGCGAACGCGCCGAACAAGTAGGCGCCCGCACTGCCTTGATCGAGGAGGGATGCAGCGAACTCCCCATGCATCTCCTCGAACGGTGGTGCGTCGAGGCGATGATACAAATCCAGCACTTGTTGCAGGGGCATCATTCGGAGATCGAGCGTGCTCACCGTCGGGGATGGTGAGACGCTTGGTATGATTTGAGAAATGGACTCAGGCATGGCGACCCCCCTTTCCGTAAACCACGGGTAAGGCCGCTTCGCCGCATTGTCTAGCCGCCGGAACCGCGATCCGCGTAATTTGAGCTCGTTCCCGCCCACATCCGGCCCAAGCGGTGCGCGCATGCTTTGCGTTTCCAGCAAGGCCAAAGCCGGGGGTTTTGGGTTGGAACGCGATATGCGACCGTGAGGCCCGTAGAGGGGGGCTACCATGAAACGACAACTCAAATTCGCTGAGCGCATAGCGAATGCAAAGAGGCTGTCGGCGGCATGCGGCATAACATTTGGTACCGCGCAATTCGGCGTTTACGATGAGCCTGATGGGCAAACAGAGCGGGAGTTGGGCTGAGTTGACAGGTTTCAGCGCGTGCGAAACATCGCGCCTAGCGGTGCCTGGCCGTGGCGCTGATTCTGAAACCGCGAATTCTACTGTTGACCGAACAATTTGTGTGGTCACATGCGCATCATGTGGTTTCGTTCGTCGCTGAGGATTGCAGGCGCCTCGTTTTTGATCGTAGGCATCGCCGGGTGCGCCCAGACTTCTGACCCACGGGCCATAGTTGTTCCTTGCGATCCGATGGACCCGCAGAGTTGTCCGCAGGACGAAGGGTTCGCCCAATTTTGCTCGCTCGCCGACAACAGCAGCTGCGTCAACGTATGTCAGGGCGCCAGCGCGCTGCCCGGTGGCTGCGAGACCGACGGCCAGTGCGGCGACGGACTGACATGTGACAACGACCGCACCGGCGGCGAGTCGACTTGCGAATGCGTCCCCGGGAGCAAGGATTGCGTTCCGGCGTTCACCGACATTGGGGGCACCCCCGAAAACCCGGTTGTCTGGGAAGAGAAGTACACTTGCGTTGACAACAACGGCAGCTGTTTCGCCGGCGGAGCGAGCGACAACAACCAGCCGATCACCTTCGAGCTCGTTCAAGACGGCAAAGACGTCACTGGAACCGTTCGCGCGGGCCCGGGCGAGGGAGACGTGTTCGAAGGAGAGCTCTGTGGGAACGAGTTTCGATGGATCGACGTGACACCCGGTGTGCAAGATCCCGAGCAGGGATGCTGGACCTTCACCAGCAACAGCTTCAACAAGCGTTCTTTCGTCGCCGACGATTTCGACTGCGTGGGTAGCGGGACGCGTGGCGCGGGGTCGACACCTCCGGACATCATCTCCTGCCAGGACCTAGGCTCGGCCTCAATCAACTACACCAAATGCCCTGCACCCCCCCCGGCAGCCCCCCAGCTCCCTAGGGACGCCGTGACCCCCTGATCACCTCTGCCATAGTGACGACGTAATCGACGGCGTGATGGACGTGCCGAGCGCAGGCGCTCAGGACGCGACGGGTCACCCGGTGAACTGCGACAAGGAGCGCGTTACCACCCGCGTACAATACACCACCGGGGGCGAGGAAAACTTCCGCTATGTGGTGACCACTCGGTTCGCTGAGGTGGAGGTGCCCGACTTCAAGAGCGTGGGCATCGAGCGTTGCGACCCGCTTTCCGACAACGGTCTCTGGCAGTGTCCGCCGAGCACCGAGAGCCTGCAGTACACCTGCGAGGGGCTGGTTGCGAAGCCCTGCACGTTTTCTTGGGGCGTTGGGACCCACCGGGGGAACACCGTTATCGTCGACTGCACGACCGAGACGCAGAACACTTACGCACAGCGCCCGGAACTCAACAGCACCACAAGGTATGGCTACGAGAGCGTGTCGCTCTTCTACTGAGCGTCGGGCTCGATCGTGAGCATCGAGAAACCCGCACCTGGTCGGAGCACCGCGACATCAACGAAGTCATGCTGGCCACGAGCCTCGTTCCCGCCGGTTTTCTGTTCATGCCCTTGGCGAACGCAGGCTAACAAACCGACGTCGCTACTGCGTGCTGCGCTGACAGGTGGTTCCGCGGAACGCGCGAAGCATAGTCCGAAAAGGGTCATCGCTCACGCCATTGCTCCAGCAAAGACGCAGGGGAAGGCAGCCAGCCGAGCCAGGCTGCCAGGACAATCACGAGCGTGTACGCGGTCGCCACGAACAAATCTTTTCGGAGCGTCGCCTTC
>CAXMRM010000026.1:0-4428 GCA_964196015.1 uncultured Myxococcota bacterium | reverse complement strand
AGGGTCACGCACGACACAGTTTGGATCGTACTGGTGTCCGTGACTGATGTACGTGTCATCTCCGCTCAGATAGAACCAATTGCAGAAGACGATCGGGTCCTCGTCCCCCTCTTCGCCGAGGTTCGACGGGAACCGGGCGCCGAGCGCCTCGCAGATCATCCGTTGCACCGAGGGCCAGTAAAGCTCTACGTCGTGGTTGCCGACGACGAAGACCGCTCGGTGCCCGCTCGCGATGAACCGACCCAGCGCCTCGAACCAGCGCGGGTGGTGCTCGATGATCACCTTCATCTTGAACTGGCTCTGCCACTCCTCGCTGCCCAACCCGCGGGCCCGCTCGAGCCATTCGACGCGCCGGTCCTTGCTGGGCACTGCGGTGACGCTATCGAAATCAAAAATGTCGCCGTTGAGCAGCAGCTCGATCGGCCCGTTCGCCTGTTCTTGGACGTGATCGAGGAACGCCGCAAAGTCGTCGTCGATGAAGAACTCCCGACGCTTGTAGGCCATCCACAGCGGCCGGGCCGGATCGGGCTCCTGCGCCTCGGTGAGGTGCATGTCGGAGACGACAAACGTGTGGAGGTTGGTTTCCATCGGGCCGACTACAGTGTGTCAGGCAGTGGTGCGGGACTCCAGCAATCCGCATTTCCGCTGGGTTTGACGCACTACGCGGCTGAGCCTGCCGCCACGTGCTTCTGCCGCCCGATGAAGAGGTGGGCCAGGACCAACAGCGTGAGCCCCGTTGCGAAAACCGTGACGTAGACCGTCCCGACGCCGGGATTCGCTTCCGTCAGGAAGTTTGCGATCTGCTTCTGGCCCCACATGACCGGCATGAATGGGTCCACCGTGATGGGCGCCTTCGGATCGAGGTTGTGTCCAAACGTATAGAGCTTGTAGTACAGGCGTCCAAATCCAAATATGCCTGCATAGGTCGTCATCACCAGCAGGTCGATCATGGAGCTGACCTTCCCGATGACCGCTGTTCGCAACGCGAAAATAATCATGGCGACGAAGAGGAACGGAATCCAGTCGAGGTCTGTGAGCGAGGCGCGGTCTAGCCGTGCCATGCCGATATAGTGGTTCAGCGTGTTGATCTCCTGGACGTCGTTGCCATCATTGCCGCCATCCACCTTGTACGAATAGATGTAGAGGTCGAGCCCTTCCGGGTACTGCGGCGCCTTCATGTTGATGTGCCACATCGGCGCCGTGAAGCTCAGCCCCACGAAGAGCGTGAGGAGCGCGAGCACGACACGTGCCCACGGAAAGATTGGCTCGTCCAAGAATCGATAGAATGCGTCCATTGCCTTTGACATTTCGCCTCCTCTTAGGCCTTCATTTCCTAAACGACGTCACCTTGACGCAATTTCCAGAGCCCGCTCATCCATGCGAGCGTCCCGAGCAACATGGGCCAACCGACACCCCACGCGTAGAGCGCCGTGCTGCCGATTTGGTTGGCCAGATAAAAACCAACCGGACCCAGCACGCTAAGCTCGGGATCAGCGGAGGACAGCAGGGCCATTCGGATGCTCTGGACAGGATTGAGCGCGGCCACGGCGAACACGACCCTGGGCTCCATGCGCCATTGCAGCATCATCCCAGCCAGCGCGAAGTCCATGAAAGCGATGCCGGCCACCCAAATCAGTAGCAAATACATCGTTGCGCGGGCAGAATTCTGGACGGTGGTCGACACCCAGAGGCCAAGCCCACAGAACGACCAAACCAGGACGGAGCACAGCACGAGGCAGTGCCCGATGAAGCTCCAGGCGATTGGCTGACCAAACGCGAAGCGGCCGAAGATGCCGACGCCAATCATCAGCACGGCGAGGGGCGCCAACAACACTAGGAAGCGGACGCTCGAAATCGCGCTGAAGAAGGCGCCGCGGGAGATCGGCTGACTGAACAGGAGCTCCAACGTGCCATCATCCCGGGCTTTGTTGACGACCTGCCCCGTCGCCACGAGCGCCATCAACGGCAGAAGCACCAGCAAGGCGTGCACGTATGACACGAGCACCCTACCCGTCCCGGTGAACCCGAAGACGGTCGACTCGCGCATGCCAACCAGCAGGAACACTCCGGCGAGCACCGCATACACGACTACGCAGAACAACAGCCAACGCGAACGAAGGACCTCCGCGAAATCGAGCCGGGCGACCGCCCAATAGGACCGCAGCTGACGACTCATGGGCCTCCGTGCTGGTGATGGGGCCGGTCCGTCACCTGGCCTTTCGCCCAGTCGCTGTCCTGGGCTTCAGGCGTCTCCTTCGGGACGGCGCGAATGCCATACCCCATGGGAGAATTCCCGACGGGAAGGAAACCCACTTCGGACTCGGTGAGCCAAGCGTCTCCGTCGTAGTTGCGGAAATAGAGTGCGTGGACCGAGACTTCGTGAGACCGAAGGTAGTCGAAGAGGCAGCCAGGGTCGTCGAAGTTCAGGGTATCGCCCTCGGTCGTTTGCAGCTGGGCGGCAAAGCGGGGGTCGCCGACGTGCATCTTGCAATGCGCACAAACCTCGCCATCCCAAACCACGGGAACAGGCCCCTCGGGAAGCGTCACCTGGTTGAACCGGACGAACACGACGCCGATCGCGATGAGCGCGATCAGCAACAAGAGGCCCTTAATCATCTTGGTGGACATCGTCCTGGTCTCCTCGATCGTCGAGTTGCACGGCGTCGGCATCACGCACGAGCAGGTTGACGATGTGTCCCTTTGGATTGTGGGAGAGCTCCGCAAGCAGCTCGAGCTTCTCGGAGCGCGTCGCAGTGCGGCTCCACCATCCCGCAACGCCGGGTTGGAATCCCATTGTCGCCAACGCTTCGTTGCCGACTCCGTTCTTTATCTGCACGTCGATCGTGCTCAACGTCATCCGGTCCAGGTAGTCCTCGGTCGGACCGAAGTACGCGAGCCGCCCCTCCTCGAGCACCATCACCCGGTCGACGAGCGTGCGGATCTCTTCGAGTCGGTGAGAGCAAAGGATCAACGTAGCTTCCTTCGTTCGCTCGGAGAGCAGGCGAAACAGATCCCTGCGGGACTGCGTATCGAGGCTGGCCGTCGGCTCATCGAGTACGTAGAGAGACGCCTGGCTTGCGAGGGCGAGCGAGATGAGGGTCTTCTGCTTCGCGCCGCCGGACAGATTGCAAAATGCTTGGCGCTCGACCGCTCGAAGGTCGATTCCGACCTCCTTACCGCACGCCAGGACGACATCCGGGGAGATTTTCCGGACACGTGTGATTGCTTTGATCACTTCGCCGACCGAGGCGCCGAACTTGGGCGCAATCTGCGGGACATACGCAATCCGGTCAGCCAGCTCCACACGGCGCTTCTTCTGGCCGTCGAGCAAGAGCTCCCCCTGGCATTTGAGGAGACCGAGAATGATCCGGATCAGCGTCGACTTACCGGAAGCGTTCGGGCCGATCAGGCCCACCTTTCCGCCACTGGGAATCGTGAAATCGAGGCCGCGGAGCGCCTCGACCCGCCCAAACTTCTTCCGAACCGCCTTGCCTTCAACGCGCATTGAGAGTCTCCCACTCCGCCGCGCTCATTCTGGGCCGCGGGTCGCGCATGGTGGTCACCGCCTCGACCATGGGAAACAAAGAGCTAATCGCGTCGAGAAGCCTGAGTGTGATCGCGCCTCGAAAGAACTGTAGCTGAGGGTACGTGCTCTCGAGCTGGCTGCTCAGCCGTCGGAGCTCGTAGGGGATGTCGCCGTAGCCGTCGCGATCCAAGTCGTAGCCGGCGTAGTCGTCGAACGAGTTGCCGTTCCAATTGACCTCAAGAGCGTTGCCGCCGCCCTCGACCTGGAGCTGGGAATGATTGCTCACGAAGGTATTGCCCAGAAACGCGTTTCGGTCCTCGCTCGAGTGCATGAGGACCGCGACCTCCGAATGGAAAAACGCGTTGTTCTCGAACGTGTTGAAGTCGTCGGGCTCGAGTGGTGCAGTGTCCATGTAGACGCCTTTGGTGTTCGCGATGAAGGCGTTACCGGAGACCGTCAAGTTGCCCGACTCTTTAATACCGAGGCCCATTCCACCGGGACCGGACGAGCGAGCGAAGAGGTTGTCACGGAGCGTCAGGTTGCGGCTGTACATGATAAAAATGCCGACCACGTTGTCGATATATCGATTTCCTTCGACGTGGTTGCCATGGCTGTACATGAAGTGCGTGCCGTAGCGGCTTCGGACGACCGTATTCCGAACGAGCTTGTTGTTGCTGGAATACCAAATGACCATGTCGCGGCAACCGATGACCTGGTTGTCCCGCACCTCCGAGTCCCGCGTCTCCCAGAAGCGAATCCCGTCACCGCGAAGGCCAAGCGGCCCTTCGTCAGGGCCTTGCACGACGTTGTTGAGAATCGTTGCGCGATTGGACTTCTCGACGAGCAGCCCGAACACCGCGTTCTGCACACGCACGCCCTCCACCCGAACGTCATCCGCCACG
>CAXMRM010000025.1:0-10949 GCA_964196015.1 uncultured Myxococcota bacterium | reverse complement strand
GCGCCCTATTGGACGACAATTGTGCACGTCGCGCTGCACGCGGAGCCGGGGGCTCCATTGTCGGGACCGGCGTCGCAATCTTCGCCGAACGCGGGCTGCCTTACCCCGTCGCCGCAGCGCGGTCCGAGGGTGCAATCCGGATTGCACGCGTTAGCCGCGCCGAGGTTGTCACCGTCGTCGCATTCCTCGAAACTCGCGTCCACGTTGCCATCGCCGCAGTGGGGCCCGAGGGCAGAGCAATCGGGTAAGCACTGTCCGTACGTCCCGGTGTTCTGGCCAGCGCCGTCGTCGCAGAACTCGAAGCGGGTCGCGACTCCGTCGCCGCATGTGTAGTCGCACGTCGAGCGCTCGGTGACGAAACCATCGAGCGTGAGGCTGAAGTTGGAGGCATTCGTATGTCGCTCCGCGTGGAAGATCGCCGCCTCGTATACACTCCCCGGCGTCAGGCGAGCCTTGCAATCGGAAACGATGGTGTCCTGCTTGGCGCTATTCGCCTGCGCCGGGTCGGCAAAGCTCATGACGTCGCTCTTGCTTGGGTGAAGCCCGCCGACGTCCAAGCACAAGAAGCCGTCGACGAACACCCACAGGTCGTCGTCCCCGCTAAAGGACAGCACCTCGTCGCCTTGATAGACGAAGAAGTAGTGCACCTCGGTGGTAAAGCCGAAGTTGTGCCCCCCAAAAATAGTTTCACCGAACGTGAGCTCACTCGGCCAAGCGAGTGGGGCCAGCGCGGCGTCATCCAGAGGGAAGAACGAGGTGCTGGTGGCGTTGGGCGACCGATAGACGTTAGCGCCGATCGATTCGAGCACGAGCTCTCCGACGACTTCGAGGTTCCCCTGTGGATCCGGCGCGGGGCTCGTGCGGTACCACTGCGCGAACGACTCCGTGCTGTGTGGCGGACCCTCGTTGGTGGATCCCGAAACGTACAGATTCTCTCCCGAGAGTGCGGGCCTTCCCTCGGCATCGAGGAAGTCCTCGGTGATATCGAACGCGATCGTCAGATTGCTGTCGTTCGGATTGTTGAAGTCTGGGCTGAAAAGCGGCGAGGCCGGATCGCTCGTGTCGTTGCTACGGAAATCCCGGTAGATCACTGGAATTGTGAGGGGATCAGGAAGGGGCACTGGCGAAAGCACGCACTCGAATCCGTCTTCGATCTGGCAGGTGCTCGAGCAGCCGTCGCCATCGTTCGTGTTCCCGTCGTCGCAAGCCTCGCCGGTGCCGGGAAGGATCACAGCGTCACCGCAGACGGCCTGGCAAACCCCTCCGCTACAATTCGGCTCGTTCTTGCAGCTCACGTCGCATCCGTCGAATGGCGTGACATTGCCATCGTCACATTGCTCGGTCCCTTCGAGGATGTCGTCACCGCACTGGGTCGGCTGACACTGCTGGCCGGGGGTATCGCACTTGAACCCGTCCTCGAGCTGACAGTCGGCCGAGCATCCGGGGCTGGCCGCGCCGGCGTCGTCGCACTGCTCGAACCCCGCCACGATTCCGTCGCCGCACTCGGTCGCTGCACACGCGACGCCCGGAAGCGGGCAGCTCCATCCCGCCTCGCGTTCGCAGGTCGCGCTACATCCGTCGGCTCCTGTCGCGTTGCCGTCATCGCATTGCTCGGGGGGGTCGACGCGCGAATCCCCACATACCAGCGGCACGCACAGAGCGCCGACCGTTGGGCACCGAAAACCAGGCTCGATCATCATGCAGTTGGACGCGCATCCGTCGCCGTCGTCTATGTTCCCGTCGTCGCAAGCCTCGACGGCCTCGCGCTCGCCATCGCCACAGTTTGACGGAAAGACGCCGCCGCCGCTTCCACCGATTCCGCCAATCCCGCCGCTTCCGTACGGGCCGCCCGACCCCGAGTCACCGGAGCAGGCAGTCATACAAGTTAAGGAGAGGCAGAGCCCCAGCGTCAAGGTCGAGACACGAACAAACTGCATTTCTTCATGGTAGGCGTTCGGCAGGACGGCTGCCAGAGAGCCCGCAGCGACCTCTGCACGCGCTTTCAGTGACCCATCACGGCGGACAATGGTCAGCCGTGTAGCCTCAGCATTCGTCCCAATGGAAGATCGAGGGGGGAGAGGAGACCGGGCTTTGCAGCGCACACGAATGGAATTGCGTTGATGGCTTTGGTGCCGGTGGCCCAGGTTCCGATCAAATGGTTCTCCGCGTAGATTTCGTGGGTTAGCCGGCTGCCCGGGGTCCCCTTCACGTCGATCTCGATCCAGCCCTGCTTGGGACCCTCTGCCAACCACGATTCACGGACGTATTCGGTTCCGAGCAGGAAGCGGAGCTCGATCGTTGCCACCGGGGTGCCCTCGTGGGTCGTCGATGCTTTCACCAAGAGCCCGGCCATTGTCCCTTTTCGCACGATGATCTTGTCCTCGTAGTCTTGGGTGGCGGGTTCATACTCGTACGAGAAATCGGTCCCGTCGTGGGGCAGGCTGAGCTCCTCGCAAAGCAGGTCGGTGACTTGATGGAGGCTCCTCGCGAAGATCGAGTACGCGCCCCGCGGTCCGCTCGCGAGCTCTTCCTCGGATTTGCCGAATCCGAACATCTGCAGAAAGACCTCACTCAGCGTGGCCTGAGGCTCGCAGGTCTTGATGTAGATGGACTCGACGTCGGTGCAGATGGACGAGCCGAGTAGGGCGAGCTCGTAGCTCAAGCCGGGGTTGAGTCCGGTGCCGTAAAGCGACGACTGGCCCGCTTCGCAGGCCTTCACAATCTCGGGATAGCAGGAGCGCTTCTTCGGGTTCCAGCCCGCGATGATGCTGATGACGTTTTTCCCGCTCGCGAGGATGGGAATGATCTCGTCGTACCGTTCCGTCGGCGGGTTATAGAGCACGCAGTCCGCGTCGAGTGCGAGGATCTCGTCCAAGTTGTTGGTCGCGCGCACGCCGAGCGGGCTGATCCCGGCGATTTCTCCAGCGTCGACGCCGTTCTTCTCTTCGTGATGGACGTACGCGCCCACGAGCTCCATCGACGGGCACGCCGCAATGACGCGGATCTGATGCCTCGCGATCTCGCCCGTGTACCACTGAATGATCTTCAGCTTCTTCATCGGCTCACTTGCTTCCGTCATCAAGCCGTTCACTTTCGTATGATGCGCTCTAGAACCTTGTCGCTGCGCTCCCCGTAGGGAGGGACCATGCCCGAGAGTCGTTGAAGGTTGAGCCAGCCCTGCTTGTAGACTGCGCGGGGATGGCTGAAGGTCCGGAACCCGTCGAACCCGCGGTACGCGCCGATGCCGGACGAGCCGACGCCGCCGAAAGGCAGGTCCTCGATGCTCGCGTGCACCATCACATCGTTGATGCAAGCGCCTCCCGACATAGTATCGTCGAGCAACCGGCGCTGTGTCGCGCGATCCTGGCTGAAGATGTAGAGGCCGAGGGGGCGAGGATGCGCATTGATGTACGCGGTGCACTCTTCGAGGGCGCTGTACGTCTTTATCGGGACCAGCGGGCCAAAGATCTCCTCCTGCATCATCTTCAATTCGTCGCCGGGGTTCAGGACGAAGGTGAAGGGGATCTTGTAGGCGCCTTCCTGCCCGCTGAAGTCCTCCCCAGCCGGGTTGATCGCTCGCACCTCAACGCCGGCGGACTCCGCCTCCTCCAGATAGGAACGTAGCCGGCGATAGTGGCGCTCATGGATCACGGAGCAGCAATCCGGGTTGTCGCGCACGGTGGGAAACATCTGGCTCGTCCACTGCGTCGCGTGCCGAATGAAGTCCTCGAGCTGATCCTCGGCAACCATGATGTAGTCGGGGCCGAGACAAGCCTGGCCGGAGTTGAGGGCTTTGCCAGTCATGATACGAACCGCCGCCTCTTCGAGGTTCGCGTCGCGTGCAATGATGACCGGAGATTTCCCGCCGAGCTCGAGCGTGACCGGCGTGAGGTTTTCCGCAGCGGCCCGCATCACGAGCTTTCCGATGTTCGCAGAGCCGGTGAAACAAAGGTGATCGAACGGTAGCGAACAGAAGTCTGCCGCAACATCCGGTCCACCTGACACGCAGGCGATCTCTTTGTCGTCGAAGCGGCTCGCGACGAGACGCTCCATCAGTGCCGCGGTTACCGGCGACACTTCCGAGAACTTGAGCATCACCCGGTTCCCCGCGGCAAGCGCGCCGGCCAGCGGCGAGAAGAGTGTGTTGATGGGGAAGTTCCAGGTGCCGAGGATGCCGACGACGCCCTTAGGCCGATACTCCACCCTCGCCTTGGCACCGAAAAGCAAGTGAGGCATGCCCGCTTGCCGCTTCTCGCCCTTCATCCAACGCCGCACGTGCTTCTTGGCGTACTTCAAGCTCTCCATGGTGGCGTACACGTCAGACATCAGCGACTGATGACGGGAGCGATTTCCGAAGTCCTGCTCGATCGCGTCGGCGATCTGGCCCTGACTGTCGTAGAGAAGCGAAAGCGCGCGATCCAAACGATCGAGTCGCGTCTCTGCGCTCACGAAGCCTTCCGCGACAAAGGCGGTTCTTTGTTTCTCCAGCAGCGCTTTCATCACTGAGGCAGCTCGGGGTTCTTGCGTTCGAGAATGCTCTGAGTGCGCGTCCGCAAACGTGCATCGCTCTTCCCAAGCTTGGAGAGGATCCAGAAGCGATCGTTGCGAATGCCCTCGATGGCCATGTCGGCCACCTCTTCCGGCTCGGTGAGCTTGAACTCCACTCCTGAGCTGTCGGCGAGCGCCTTCATGTCGATGTAGGCCGCCTGCGCTTCGCCCTCGGTGCGGAACGTGTCCGGGCGATTGAGGTCGGAGTTCAGGATGTTGGTGTTGACCAGGTGCGGGCCGGGGAAGAGCACGTGTGCTTGCAGCTTCGCGCCGTCCATCAGGAACTGATAGCGCAGAACCTCGGTAAGGCTTGTGACGGCGGCCTTGGTGGAGGCATAGACCGGGGTCGTCGGCAGTGAGGCGATCCCGCCGTTGCCTGAGGAGGTGTTGACGACGTGCCCCTCTTCTCCGCGCTCGAGCATCGTAGGCACGAACGCGCGTATACCGTTGGCTACGCCCATCACGTTCACTGCGAAGGCCCACTGCCAGTCCTTCTCCGGCAGCGTCCAAATTCGGCGCTTGGCTTCCTTGACACCCACCCCCGCGTTGTTGAACAGCAGGTGTACGTCGCCGTAGGTCGCGAACACGCGTTCCGCGAGGGCGTTCACCGACTCGGAGCGGGTGACGTCGACCTCCATGCCGTCAACCGTGAGCCCTCGGTCCGCGAGCTCGTTGCAGGTCTCGTGGATGGACTCCGCGTTGATGTCCGCGATCACGACCCGCGAACCTTCCCTCGCCAGCTTGGCCGCGATGGCGCGTCCGACGCCGCTCGCGCCCCCGGTGACGACGGCCACCTTTCCCGAGAAGTCACGCATTGGTAGGCTGTCCTTCCGAGGCGAGAGCGATTTCGATGCCCTCCTGGGGGTCGTCGTATCGCTGCACGAGAAATGGTTGAAGCCATTCGCCGGGCACGGAGCGGAGAACCTCGCCGCCCGTCCTCGAAGACCCTTCGCCGAGCTCCATGCGGATGAGTCGTTTGACGGGCACGTCGACGAGCGGATCGTGGGGAGACTCGCGAAGGACGATCCGGCCGTCCTCGATGTGCCTCAGCGAGCTATAGTCGCGCTCCCAGGTCAGCAACGTCAAGAGCACGTCGCCATCGAATCCACCGTTGTCAGAAGCGCCGGGAGCGGCCGCGGGGAGCGCCTTGTAGCAGTAGAAGTACTCCGTGAACTGCTTGGCGCCGTCCGAGGGGGCGCCGAGTCTTCCTTCGAGCTCGAGAAAGGTCACTCCGTGTCGCTTCACCTTCGCGTTCACGCGGTCGCCTTCGATGGAGAAGTCCGTCTCGGCGATCTTCTTCGGCTCGCCGTATTTCTCACGACCTCCGATGACGACGAACTCTCCTTGCATCGGCATCGCGAGCACATAGTAGCCGGGGCGGCCGTCGTAGGAGCAGGCAACCCCTACGGTCGCGGCGCCGATCTCTACGGTTCGGTCCTCGGACAGATGCATTGCGACGTTCGCAAACTGGACGAAGATCTCGGGGGCTGACGCCGGCTCGAGAGGCCGGGGCAAGAGCGCCTTCGCGATCTCCGGCTCGGTCTCATAAAGCGCACGGAGCGACTGTACCGTGTGGCTGATCTTGGAGGCGCTGGCCTTCGCAGGGCCTTCCCCGGTGCTGTTCTTCACGTAGCGTAAGCGCGCCATCTTCGTTACTCCTAACTCGCTTGGGCGACGAAGAGGCTTTTCTCGGGCCCTACTCGGTCTGCTATCTTGCTCAGTGCCGCCGCGTCGAGGTCGTAACAGGCGATCGCGTTCGTGCTGAGCATCTTCGTAAGCTCGCCTTCGGGAATGCCCGTCATGTACGTCAGCATCTTCTCGCGAGTGTGCGGCCAACAGCCCTCGGGATGCGGGAAGTCGGTACCCCACATGATGTTGTCCATCCCGATTTCGTGACGGACTGCGGTGCTGCCCTCGTCGAATAACGCAGACGCGCTGAGCCAGCAGTTCCGATCGAAGTACTCGCTGGGCTTCATCGTGAGATTAGAGCGGAAGTCCCCGAGTTTTCCGCTCGTGTGTTTCACCGACGCACGGATGTCCATCATTTCGAGCATGGACGGCACCCAGAACTCGCTCACTTCGGTGAGGCAGTACTTGAGCTTAGGGAACTTTTCGAAGACGCCGCCAAAGATCATGTGCCACATCGGACGCGCCGCCCACCACGCAAACTCGACCAGGAAGACGCCCATCGCGCCCGGCAGCTCGAAGTTGTAGTCGGGGGAGGGTCCGGAATGGTTGTGCACGATCATGCCGCGCTCCTCGCATGCCTTCCAGACTGGGTAGTACTTCGGGTGATTGTATGGGTCGTAGTCACCCATCAGCGCGGGGATCAGTATCCCTTGGAGCCCATTGTCGTGCGCCCACACTACTTCCTTCACGGCCTGCTCGACGTCGTAGAGCATCGGCACGATTGCGAGACCGATGCGGCGTAGCGGCGCCATCTGGCAGAACTCCGCGATCCAGCGGTTGTGGGCGCGCGCGCCTGCCCACTGAAGCTCCGGCTCCACCCCCCAGGGCTTGAGAGCAAGGCCCGCGCCAAATGGCGGCGCGTTTCGTTCGGTGATGCCGTCCGGGAACAAGACTTCAGCCGCGACACCATCGGCGTCGATGACTTCGAGACGAAGGTCGGAATCCCAGGCAGCCGCGAGCTTGCTTTCGTTCCCGCTCCGCCACTTCTCGTTGTAGTCCTTGATGAGGAAGTCCTTTTCGCGCGCGGCTCGTTGCGCAATTTCCTCCGCGACGTGTTCGTCAAAGACCCCACGGTGCTGGGGATCGACATAGTCCCTGTATTTCTCGGGCAAAAGGCCCGCATGACCGTCCGTCGAGACGATCAGATAGCGGTCTTCAGTGGCTTTGGGCATGAGCGTCCCTCAACAAGGCATGGTCGCGTCGGTGTAGAAGGAAGTGTACCACTTCCGAATTTCCCCGATGGGGCCGTCCCCGTCAGCCAACACCGGCTGGTCGCGCCAGCATTTGTTCTCCCAGATGGCCACGTCCTGGAAGTACCCGTTGCGCGCAGCGGCCACGTGCGCCTCCAGCACCTCTGGAGGAAGGGTCACACCTTTGCCTGCTTTGAGGATGACGCCGAAGCGCAGAAGAAGCTTGTTCTCCTCGACTGGGATGTGCGCGTTGATCAACACCATGTCGTAGGCCCAGACAAGGCGCGTGAACTGGACCGCGGGACCGTGGTACGTGGCGATGGACTCGACGGGGATCGGCTCGCCCTTGAGGTTGTGTCCGCGGCCGAGCGAGTGCTGTGTCGCGCGCGGACCGTCGATGATCACCTTGAAGTCATCGATGAGGGTGTTGTGGACCGGTAGGAAGTGCGCCAAGTCCGCGATGTTCTCGATCACCTCGCGCGGATGGGTGGCGATCTCGATATGGGCCTGCTGGAGCGAGGTCCAGGCGGGGTCGTCCATCTCCTCGATCATCGGAACCTCGTAGTCCGGCGCGGAGCCCTCGGGGCCGAAGTACGCGAGGACCATTCCGCTGTGCTCCTGAACCCGATACGCATGGACGGCGGCGCGAGGAGGTATGCGAGATGCGTATGGTACCTCGGTGCAGCGACCCGAGGAGCCAAAGCGCCAGCCGTGGAACGGGCAGACGATGTCGTTGCCTTCGACGCGTCCGCCGTACCCAAGGTGTGCGCCGAGGTGGGGGCAGTGCGCATCGAGCAACGTCGCCTTGCCGTCCTCGCCGCGAAAGAGGACGAAATTCTTCCCGAAGTAGCGAAGGGGCTTCACTCCGCCGGGTTCGAGGTCGGTACTCCAACTGACGAGGTACCAGCCCTTGGCGAACTTCGCCGGGGCCGCAGCCTTGCGCGCGAGCGATTCTTGCATGACCGAATCATAGGCGCGCTTCGCGTCATCGAGTCATTGTGATTGACTATCCAGTCATTCGTGTCGCTTATAGTGTGGATGCCTATCCACGAAGCGTTGGGCCGCCTCATCATCGAGTTCGACGAGGCCGAGCAAGCCGGGGGAGGGGTTCGAGCCCATGGCCTCATGCGCTTCGGCGCGGCGCTCGAAGGGCCCCCGGGACGGCTGCACGGCGGACACCACGCGTTCGTGCGCACGCTGCCCATCGTGGAGCGGGTGACCGCCCACGAGCACGCCCGGACATTTCCCTGCTCGGTTGACGTCTCGCTGCAGCAAGGTCTCCAACTCGAAGAGGCCATCCCCTTCGAAGCAAGCTATCGGTCCGAGGGAGGGTCTTGGCAGCTCAGCACGCGGTTCGGGGGCACCGACCGTCTCGTCGCGCATGCCCAGTCCATCCCGGACGTGCCGCTCATGGATGCCGTCGAGCTCGAACGCTGGCGTGCGCTGTATGCGGAGGCGTCTCCCGACGACGACTGCTTCGAAATGTTCGGCTTCACCATTCACCTTTCGCCGAAGCTGGTTTGGCTCGAATCACGCGATCCACTGCATACGCTCCCCGAGAGCCAGCACGCGGCGCTCGTCGAACCCGGCGGAACGCTCGGTCCTGCGTTTGTCAGCACTCAGCTAGACACGGTGGGTGCCAGCGCGCGCGGTGCCCTCATGCGCCACCCGCATTTCACAAAGCACATCGAGATTCAGTTCGCCACTGGCCACATCCCCGCCGAGACGCACCTGCTTTGCCTCGCCGATCGAACGAGGGTGCAAGAGGACGCGACATCGGAGACGGCGCCCGTGGAGATTCACGGTCAGGCCTACGGCACGGCGCATGTGCCAGTCGCACTCGTGGACGCTGCGTTCGAACGGGTCTTTGCAACCGGCAGGGTCACCGTGCATCCGGTCGACCCTGGGAAGTTCGAGGCGCTCAAGAAAATGCGCCAGCTCCGAAAGGACCGCTAATGCGCTTCTACACAGCGGTCCATCCGCCGTCGACCGCGATGGTCTGACCGGTCACGTAGCTCGATGCATCCGACGCCAGGAAGATGAGTGCGCCGGCGAGTTCTTCGAGCTCGCCGGGGCGGCCCGAAGGCGTCTTCCGCCGGACCCAGGCCATGGAGCGATCGTCGGAGAACATCTCCTCCGTCATTTCGGACTTGAAAAACCCCGGCGCGATCCCGTTGACGCGCACGCCCCGACGCGCCCACTGCGCAGCAAGCTCGCGGGTCATGTTGACGACCGCTCCCTTCGAGGCCGAATAGCTGGCCTGCGGAATCGAACCGGAACCACGCAAACCGAAGATCGAGGAGACGTTGATGATCGAGCCCTGGCCCGCCTTGAGCATGACGCGGCCGAATCGTTGCGCGCAGTAGAAGACCCCGTTGAGATTGACGTCGAGGACGCGCAGGAAGCTCTCTTCGGTTTCTTTCTCTGCAGGAACGATTTCGGTGGCGCCCGCGTTGTTGACCAGAACGTCCACTCTGCCGAAGCGTTCGAGGCACGCGTCTTTGAGTGCTTCCACCTGGCTTGCGTCCGTTACATCGCAGGCGACCGGGAGGACCTCGACGCCGGTTTCGCGAAGCGCCACGGACAGGGCCTCCAGGCGCTCGACTCGACGGGCCGCCAAAACCACGTGCGCGCCGGCCTGAGCAAGCGCTCGGGCAAATCCGACCCCGAGCCCCGACGAGGCACCCGTGACCACTGCGACACGTCCGGTCAGCCCAAAAAGCTCTTCGACACCACTCATCTTCCTTTTCCCTCTCGTTGCTTGGAGCCGACACTAGCAAAAATTGCAGGCACAAGGCGTAGTTAGTTCTTGACCTATCGGTCTAGAATAGCTAGATTGACTAACAATGGCTCGGGCGAAAGAATTTGACAGAGAGGTCGTACTCGAGCGGGCGATGAACTTCTTTTGGGAGCAAGGCTACGAGGCCGCATCGATGCGAGATCTTCTCGATGCGATGGAGATCGGTCGGCAAAGCCTGTACGACACGTTCGGCGACAAACACAGTCTTTTCCTGGCCAGCCTCAAGCACTACTACGAGCAGGGGATGGGGTCGGTCGTCGCACAGTTGAGCGCGCCGGACGGCGGCCTTACGGCGATTGAGGACTATTTCGACGGCATGGCCCGCCGCATGAGCACGAAACCGTATCGCTCCTGTCTCTTGATCAATTCAGCGGTCGAATTGGCCCCTCATGACCCGGAAGTCGCCACCATCGTGAGCCGGTTCGTCAAGAATCTCCGGAAGGGTTTTGCCAAAGCTCTGGAGGTTGCCGAGCGCAAGGGCGAAGCGCGGGTAGACGATAGGGATGCCGTTGCTTTGCATCTCACGAACAGCGCCATGGGTCTCGGCCCGATGAGCAGGGCGCGCGTTCCGTACAAGGACCTGAAGCTCGTAGCCGAGCAGATTCTGAAGAACATCCGAGCCTAGGCTCTTTTTTTGTAACGTTTTGGACCATTCGGTCAATAAAAGGATATCATGACATCATCCAACTCAATCAATCCGTACGTACACAAAACAGCGCTCG
>CAXMRM010000024.1:0-6325 GCA_964196015.1 uncultured Myxococcota bacterium | reverse complement strand
CGAGCTTTTCGTAGCAAGACGCCAAATCGAACAAGAGGTCGGGCGGCCCGCCGTTGCCGAGCTCGATCGATTTGATGTAGATGGGGATCGCTTCTTTGTACCGCTTGGCCCCACGGTAGGAGATGGCCAAGTTGCGTGCGATAGCCGGGTCGTACGGGTTCGCCGCGCTCGCTTGCTCGTGTGCCTTGATCGCTTCGTCGTAGCGTCGAGCCTTGCGTAGCGCCACGCCGAGGTTGTTGAGCAGTTGCGGATCGTTCGGGATGACCTTCAGCGCTTTTTGGTAGGTCGCGATCGCCGCGTCGTTGTTTTTCGACTTGCGGTAGGCGACGCCGAGGTTGAGCCAATGGTTGGTATGCTCCGGCTCGAGCCGCGTCGCCTTTTCCAAATAGCTCACGGCCTCTTTGGGACGGCCGAGTCGCAGCAGCGCGGCACCCGCCAGGCCATGGGCTCTGCCGTCTTTGGGCTCGAGCTCGATCGCGCGTTTGAACGATTTCAACGCCTCTTCGTACCGGCCCAGTCTGCGTAGGATCGAGCCGCGCGTCAGATGCCCCTGCGCGTAGCTCGGTCTTGCCGCGACGGCGAGGTCGATCTCTTCGAGTGCTTGCTCGTACCGGCCTTCAGCCCGCAGCGTCTTGGCGAGCTGGTAGTGAGCGTCGGCCGCATCGGCCAATGCGGCGGGCGCCGTCAGCCACAGCGTGCATCCCAGAGCCGCCCCAATCCATCGCACGGTTTCAGACTACCACGAGATACGGGCTAGACGCCGAAGCGTTCGCAGTAGTCGGCAAAATGCTCCCGAACCTGCCCGGCGGTGAGACCGAAGTCTTCGATCTTGTAGTCGTGCTTGCCGAGCTGAGCCGTGGGTTGCTCGGCGATGCGGGCGAGGAAACGCTCGGTCAGCCGGTCGTCGTACTCTAGACCGAAATGTGCGTAGAGCTCTCTTAGTGCGTCGATGGGATGGGCCTGGAGATCGTTGAGGCGGAGGTCGTAAACCTGCGACTCGGGCAGCTTGCTACGCGCGACCGTTGCCCGGTCGATTCCCACCCGCGAGTAGTCCAGCCAGAAGTCACCGACTCCTTTCATGCTCATGCTGCGCTGCATCTTGCTGATCATGCGTGCGCTCAGGCTGCACTGCGAGCCCAGCGCCTCGGCCACGTCACGGTGCGTCTGGATGATGCAGGCGTCCGGGTAGACCGCGAGCAACGCGTCGAGGTTCCACAAGTGCCAGGGACACTTGAGAGACCATCGCTTCGAGGCGCGTTGTTTCGTCAGCATCTGTAGCTGAAGCTTGTGACTCCGATAGCAAGGCACCATATCCCAGTCGAGCATCTTCCTCGCGTACGACCAGGTACCCCACGCGGCGTAGATCGTGACTGATGCAAACTCGTTCTGCAGTGGAAAAATACATTCCTCGAACGCGTCGGCCGTGACGTGATGCGCGACTTCTTGATCGGGGATGAACGAGTGATTCAGCGCGAGAGTGAGATTTGCTTTCCGTCTTCTCCAGGCCACGTCACCGAGCGGATCGCGACGACGGCCGACCGGCTGGAAGAGCTCCCATGCGCGACCAACCCGGTTGTTGGGATCGGCAGCGAGCACTGCGTGTAGAAATGTCGTCCCGGTTCGGAACAACCCGATGATGACGAGGGGGCGCTCGATCGCGATGTCGCGGACCTCGGGGTGGAGCTTGGCGATATCGACGATTCGGAGCTTGTTGCTCAGGTGCCAGTTCAGGACGTAGCGAGCGCCGAACCTGCCGGTCGTGCTGAGGTCGGTCTCGTTGATGCCCTCGATCGCCTCCTCGAAGCGGTTGAGGAAGCCATCATCGCCGTAGTCATGCAGCCCGGTGAGACGTTCGGCCAGCTTCATCGACGAGCGGGCATTGATCGGGATCATCTGCTTTCGCACCGGATCGAGCTTGTTCACCCAGGTGAATGGGAAGCCGGGCCTCAGCGCTTCGGGGGTCTCGGTCATCGTTCAGGTCGTCTAAACGCCTGCATACAACCATCCAATCGCGGTCTGGAACACCGGTGGCATCAAGCGGTCGAAAAGAACCCATGCGATGATGAGGCCCATCAGTGCGCCACCGCCGGAAAACAGCCCGAACCACTTGTCGCGCATTCGGTCATTCAGCAGAAGGGGAACGATGGCGTACCCGTCGAGTGGGGGTAGGGGGAGCAGGTTGAAGCAACCGAGGATCAAATTGATCGAAAAGAGCACACTGAAGAAGAGCGCCAACCCTTGGGCGACACCGGACGGCGCGACCGCTAGGGTTTCGAGGGTGATGCCTCCAGTGGGCAACGTGAAGTAGCCGCTGGCAATCCCGACGCGCATCGCAAGTGCGGCGAGCAGCACGAGGGCGAAGTTCGCGGCAGGGCCGGCCGCCGCCATGCCTGCCGCGCGTCTCGGGTGACGGCTGGCCCAGCTCGGGTCATACGGCGCGCTGGCCCAGCCGATCATCCATCCGCCGCCTTGCAAGAAGAACGACAAAATGGGGACGACCAGCGTGCCAAACGGCTCCCTCCTGATGTGTGGCAACGGGTCGAGCGTTACCTGAGCCGCGGCGGTCGAGTCGCCTCCGAGCCTACCGACGAGCGCATGCGCCGCCTCGTGACACGTGAGTGACAGCAGGAACGCTGCGAGCCAGAGCGGGAGCTTGGCGAGAAGGTGAATGTCCATCGACCCGGCGCAGACTACTATGAAAACGCGCTGGTCGACGAGGTTCTCTCGGCTAATCGAGGAGCTCGAGCACGTTTTCGGGCGGCCGCCCGACGATGGCACGGTTGCCGCGGAAAACGACTGGGCGCTCGATGAGGACGGGGTTTTCCCTCATTGCCGTGACGAGCTCTGAGTGGGTCAGCCTCTCATCGCTGAGTGAGAGATCTTCGTAGGGCGCCTCCTTCGTCCGCATGAGGTCTCGAGGCTCGACCCCGAGCTTCTCCAAGGCGCACGTCAGCTCCGCCTCCGATGGCGGTGCGTTCAAATACTCGACGATGGTCGGCTCGATCCCGCGATCACGAATGAGCTGCAAGGTTTGCCGGGACTTACTGCAACGAGGGTTGTGCCAAATGGTGATGCTCGACATTTCGTTAGGTCAAGGCATGTAACGATTCGCTATCCCGTGCAATACTCCCGACGTGAACGGGCGGTCGAAGCATTGGTACGGGCGCTGGTGGGTGGTTGTCATCCTGATCGCGTTGATAATCGGGGCCGCCGGGATGCTCACTGTCAAGGCGCTCGGGATGCGCTCGGTCACAGTGGATGCGGAGCCACTCGACCAGCCGTCGAGAAGCTTTGACTACGACTGGTGGAACGCAGCGCTCGGCCGATGGGCGCACGCCGATGGCGTCGATTACGACGCGGTTCGCTCTGAGGAAGATGACTTGCGCCGGTTCATCGCGACGCTCGCAAGGATAGGGCCGCGGGCGACCCGGGAACGCTTCACGACCGAGCCCGAGCGACTCGCCTATTACATCAATGCATACAACGCGCTGGTCCTGTTCGCAGTAGTCGACAACTGGCCCATCGACACCGTGCACGATGTTCACGGCTGGCTAGATCCGAGGGCAGGGTTTGGTTTCTTTTACGGTCTCCGCTTTCCGCTCGACGGGAGCCCGACCAATCTCTACGACCTCGAGAACGACGTGATCCGCGGCTTCGTCGATGCGCGCATTCATGCCGCGATCAACTGTGCGTCGAACTCATGCCCCGCACTCATGTCGTATGCGTTCGAACCAGCGCGCCTCGACGACCAACTCGACACGGTGACGCGGGGCTTGTGTTCCAACCCGCCCCATGTCCGCGTCGACGACGAGGCAAAGGAGATTCAGTTGTCCGCGATCTTCGAGTGGTATCAGACCGACTTCGAGGAGCACGCGCGGCGCTTGGGCCGGCCTGCGACGGTCCTGGACTTTATCTTGGCGTTCGCCACGCCTGACGTGGCGGCCCAGGTCGAGCGAGGCCGAAGCGCGGACTTTAAGGTGGTTTTCCAGCCGTATGACTGGGGCCTCAACCGCCTTTGAGTACGCTCGTCTACACAAAAATACTGCACAACTCGACGAACGGTGCAATAGCTTACTAAGCTTTGGGGATGATTCGGGGGGGATCAGCACGCACGATGAAACGTCTTGCTTCGTTCACATTCGGGGTGTGCTCGGCTTTGATGTTCGCGGGGTGTGCGGGGAGCTTGTCGGAGGACTTCATCGACGCTGGGTCCACGCCACAGCAGGATGCGGAGACGATTCTGGCGGACACTTGCGGGACATCGGGTTGCCACGACGACATCACAACGGCGTCGGAGCTCGACCTGTTGTTGCCTAACGTCGAAAGCCGCGTCGTCGACATCAGCGCCATCGGCAAGGGGTGTGAGAGTCGTACCCTGGTCGTCGCCGGCGATCCGGACGCCAGCTACCTGCTGGACAAGGTGCTCGGCACACCCGGCATTTGCGAGTCCCGGATGCCGCTCGTGGGCAGCATCTCGGCGATTGACATAGAGACTCTTCGACAATGGATCATCGATTTGGGCGGTTCCGGCGGAGGAACGCCGGACGGGGGGTAGGCGATGCGATCGTTGCGTTTCGGCGCGCTGACAGTGTTGCTGAGTTTGTTTTCGTTGGCGGGCGTGGCGTCTGCCGAAGACGGCGCGGCGGCATTGTTGCCGTTCCAGGGTCCTCAGGCATCCAAAGTTCGGCAGAACGTGCAAAAAGGCCTGCGTGCAGCCGACGTTCACCTCGTTCCGCTCAAGCGGGTCACCGCGGTCGTCAAGAAGACCAAGGGCTACGCCAAGCAGGCCGCCAAGCTCGACGCTAGCGTGCTCGTGCGAACGCGCGTCCGGCGTGTCGAAGGCCGATGGATCGCAGACACCGAGGTGCGCAACGCGAAGGGTCAGCGAGTCGAGAAACTCCGGATCAACTCTTCGAGCATCACGCGCCTTTCTGGCCGCATCGTCGCTCAACTGATGAAGACCGGGCTAATGCCGGTGGCCGGCGCGGCGGCGACCGTGGCGTCGGCACCCGAGCGGGAACCCGAACCTGCGGCGCCGACCCAACCACGACTCGTCATCAGGCCCTTCACGGGCGCGCAGGCAGCGAAAATCCGGGGCGCCGCGGTGCGGGGGCTCCGATCGGAACCAGTCGAGCTCTTTCCCAACAAGCAATTCGTCGAGAAGGCCCAAAGCCTGGGTGTCGACCTCAAAGCGGACAGCGGCCACCTTGCGCCGGCGACCGCCCTTGCCGTGAGCGGGCTCATCGAGGGCGACGTGTTGAGCGAAGACGGCGTGTGGTCTGCGTACGTTCGCCTGGTCGATGGCGACAGCGCCGCGGTGATCAGTCAGCACTTCTACGACGCGAGCACGTCGGCGGCGCTGGCGAGGTCCATACAAACGAACATCGGCTCCGACTTCCGCAGGGACATCAGGAAGCTCGGTGTAGCGGCCCCCGCTGCCGTGGCGGTCGTGCCGGTGACCGCAGTGACTGCCGCCCCGGTCAAGAAAACTTCGAAGCAGGACAAGGCAGAGCTCCAATACAAGACGAAGCGCCCCAAGCAGCAGCGACCTGCCGCGGTCGACATCGAGGTCGACTTCCGCTTGGTGCACCGCAACTTCACATACAACGACGAGCTTGGCGGCGACCTGCGCGACTACAAGCTCAACATCGGTCCAGGCGTGGGCACGAAATTCCAGTACTATCCAGGCGCGCACTTCACGGCGGGCGTTGGGGCGCAGTTTGGCATCGACTTCGAATGGGAGCGCTTGTTCGACTTCGACTCGTCTCGCGCTGATGGTGAGAAATTCCCGACGGAGTCCCAGCAGTTCCTGATCGGTTTGCGCTGGCGATACCCGACGGGGCAATGGGAGCCGTTCCTCGTCGCCGATTACGGCGTGCATAGTTTCCGCTTCGGAGTGTCGGGTCCGCCCGTGCCGGGCGAGGACACCACCGCCGGGATTCCGAGCGTGAAGTACGAGTTCGTCCGAGTCGGCACAGGTTTCCGCGTCGGCATCGGCAAGGACGAGCGCTTCATCGTGGCGGTGAACGCCGCCTTTCGCGGGGTGTTCTCGGTTGGCGGGATTGGCGCGAGCCAGTGGTTCCCCGAGGCCAATGCCAACGGCATGGATGCGATGCTGATGTTTGGGTACGCGCTACCGAAGGGCTTCGAAGTCCGAATTGGCATCGACTACCGCCGCTACTGGTTCGACCTCAACCCCGTGCCGCCCGATCCGCCTTACGTGGCCGGTGGCGCCCTCGATCAGTATTGGGGCTTCTCGATCGGCGCCGCCTGGCGCCGATAGGCCGGGCCAAGCGCACGAAGTACCCTGGTTCGCCTTCGCGAG
>CAXMRM010000023.1:0-20304 GCA_964196015.1 uncultured Myxococcota bacterium | reverse complement strand
ATCAGCACTGACGGGTCCGCGGGTTCTACGAAACGCATCGATACCGGGGCTGCCTGGGACGATCAACAGCTCTCGTTGAGCCAGCTCGCCGGTGAGATCGCACGCCTGCGCTTTCGAAACGAGGGGACGACGGATCTCGCCCTGAGCGATGTGCGCATCGTGCGGCGGATGGGCGAGGTGGTCACGATCGACGAGCCAGCCCGCAACGTGATTGTCCTGCTCATCGACACCCTGCGCGCGAGTAAGGTGCAGGCCTACTACCCGAAGACCCGCGTGAAGACCCCGACCATCGACGAATTCGCTTCTCAGGGCACGCTTTTCGAACGCACGCAGGCACCGGAGAACTGGACCAAACCCTCGGTCGCGACCGTGCTCACCTCGCTGCACCCCGCGACGCACAAGACCAAGCAAGACGCCTCGAAGCTTCCGCGGTCCGCGTTGATGTTGAGCGAGGTCTACCAGAAGGCTGGCTTCAAGACCGCGAGCTTCATAGCCAATGGGTACGTCTCTAATGCGTTCGGCTTCGATAAGGGCTGGGATCACTACACCAACTACATTCGCGAAGCGCGCAACACCAACGCCTCCAACGTGTTTGCGGAGGCGGAGGGCTGGATCGAGAAGAACAAGGAGGGTCGGTTCTTCGTCTACATCCAGACCATCGATCCGCACGTCCCCTACGACCCGCCCGGCAAGTTCCTCGAGATGTACGACCCGGAGCCGTACAACGGTCAGGTGAAGAATCGTCGCACGCACCTGATGCTCGACGACGCCAAGAAGCACCCCGACAAGTACACGTTCACGAAGCGCGACAAGGAGCACATCGAGGCGCTGCATGATGGGGAGATCAGCTACCACGACGAGTATTTTGGGAAGTTCCTCGTGAAGCTCCGCGAGCTCGGGCTCGACGAGAACACCATCGTCGTGGTGACCTCCGATCACGGCGAAGAGTTCCAGGAGCACGGGTCGTGGGGCCACGGCCACTCGGTGTATCAAGAGCTCCTCGGCGTGCCGCTCATGTTCCGGTGGCCGGGCGTCATTCCGGCGAACGCCCGCATCGGCCCAGTCGTCAGCACGATCGACATCGGGCCGACGGTGCTGGATGCCACGGCTGTCCCGATTCCCAAGCAGTTCGAAGGCCACAGCCTGCTTGGCTTCATGCGGGGCGACTGGCCTGCGGGTCCCTACGTGGCGTTCAGCGATTTCCTCGAGCATCGCCGCGTGATTCGCGGTGGCGATTGGAAGATGATCATTCGAGGCAATCTGTCCCAGGTCATCTTCGACCTCGGCAACGACTACTGGGAGCAGAAGGAGCTCGACGGCAGCCAGCATCCTATTGCCCAGCGCTACCTGCGGACGCTTCATGGACAGTTCCTCGGTGCGGAGAATCGCGGCCATTGGCTGGCCGCTTCCGGCAGCTCGTTGGGCAAGAAAAAGCCCGTGCTCACCGAGGAAAAGCAGGAGATGACGCCGGAGCTCTGCCGTCAGCTGGTGGCCCTAGGCTACATCAGCGCCGAGTGCGACGAGCTGCTCAGCAACTAATTGCAGACCGCATCAGGGTTGGTAGCCTTTGTGTCCATGTCGGAATTCCAGCCCAAGTTCGAAAGCCTGGTCGAGATCTTCGACGCGTCCACTGAGGAGTACGGGGACAGAGCGCTCTTCGGCGTCAAGCGCGACGGACAGTGGCAATGGATGAGCTACCGGGAATGGGGCGGTGGGGTGCGCCGCATGCGAACCGCGCTTCACAACCTCGGGGTCGAAGCCGGTGATCGCGTCGCGGTGATCGCGAACAACAGCCCCGAATGGGCCATCGGTGCGTACGCGTCCTACGGGCTCGGCGCCGCGTACGTGGCGATGTACGAGTCGCAGCTGGACAAAGACTGGCAGTACATCCTCAACGACTGCGGCGCGAAATTGCTCTTCGTCGCGAACGAGCAAATCGCGCGGCGCGTTCAGGGGTTCCGCGACCGGCTCCCGAACCTCGAGCAAGTCGTGTTGTTCTCGGGCGCGCCGCCGGATGGCGACCTTGCGTTCGCCGATTTGCTTCAAAGCGAGCCGTCCGATCTGGTCGACCCAGGAGCCGACGCGATCGCGGACTTCATCTACACCTCGGGCACCACGGGCAACCCGAAGGGCGTGCGGCTGTCGCATCGGAATATCGCCTACAACGTCAGTGCGATTCATGAAGTTTTCCCGATGGAGCCCGATGATCGTTCGCTTTGCTTTCTTCCGTGGGCGCACGTGTTCGGTCAGACGGTCGAGCTTCACGGATTGATCTCGATGGGTGCGTCGCTTGGCCTCGCGGAAGCGATCGACAAGATCATCGCCAACCTCGCGGAGGTTCGCCCGACGCTGTTCTTCAGCGTCCCCCGCGTTTTCAATCGTATCTACGACGGCCTGCACGCGCGCATGAATGAGGAAGGCGGGCTCAAGAAGAAACTATTCGAGGCTGGGATCGAAACCGCCGAGCGGCGAAAGCAACGTGCCGCCGAGGGCAAGAGCAGCGCGTGGCTCGACCTAAAGTTCAAGGTCCTCGACGGTCTCGTCTTTTCCAAGGTCCGCGAGCGGTTTGGCGGCCGGCTGAAGTTCGCGTTCAGCGGCGGCGCGGCGATCTCGAAAGAGGTCGCCGAGTTCATCGATAACCTCGGCATCATGGTGTACGAGGGCTACGGCCTCAGCGAAACGTCGCCGATCGCGACGATGAATTACCCGGGTGCGCGCAAGATCGGGTCCGTCGGAAAACCGATTCCCGGCATCGGAATCGAGATCGACCTCGCCGCGACCGAGGACCCAACGCAGGGTGAGATCATCATCTTTGGCCACAACGTCATGCAGGGCTACCACAATCTCGATGAGGCCGACGCCGAAGTTCTAGTCGAGAAGGATGGTGTGCGTGGTTTCCGTTCCGGCGACATGGGCATCATCGATGATGAAGGATTCCTTCACATTACCGGCCGCGTGAAGGAGCAATACAAGCTCCTCAACGGCAAGTATGTCGTTCCGACCCCAATCGAGGAGAAGATCAAGCTCTCTTCCTACATCTCGAACGCCATGGTCCACGGTATGAATCGCGAGTTCAACGTTGCGATCGTCGTTCCCGACTACGAGGTTCTCGAGGGCTGGGCCGTGGAGAAGGGTCTCGACACCGACCCGGCGTCTCTGGCGAAGAGTGACGAAGTCCGAACGTTAGTCGAGCAAGAGGTCAATAGGCTTTCCTCCGAATTCAAAGGTTACGAGAAAATCCGAAGGATCTTCATCGCTGACGAAGACTTCACGCCGGACAACGGTATGCTGACGCCGACTTTGAAACTCAAGCGGCGTGTCGTGCAACAGCGCTACAACGACGCGATCGAGTCGCTCTACGCCTAACGTCGTCTTGGCTTGGTGCCACCGACGTGGGCGACCAGGGTCGTGATCATGTAACCGACGCCGATCAAGCCGAGCGCCATCATCACGTCGGTGAAGGTAGGGGCATAGAATTCGGTAGGATATTTGTCCGGCCTCAGCTCGGCGAGGAGATCGACCGTCAACACCTGTCCTTTGAACATCTCTCCGACCCTCGGCGCCACGCCTTCCTGGAAAGGCCACAAGCCGAACACCGCGCCAATCAGCAGTCCCATGAGCGCACCCAAGGTCGGTTGCTCGTAGCGCTCGAGCACGACTTTGATCATGTTGCTGACCAGCAGGATGCCGATCGCGACGCCGATGCCGACCGGAAGCACGATGCCGAGGATCGGTTCGGACGCGCTTGCTAAGTCGTTGGCCTTGAGCGCTTCTTTGAGCGCTTCGATCGCGCTCAGCACCGGGACATACACGCCCAGCACCAACAGCAGATAGCCGCCGCTCACGCCCGGAAGAATCATTGCGCTCGCGCCCGCGACCCCGGCGATGAACATCATGGGGACGCCTTCGCGGTTCGCCCCGGAGCCTCCGCCGTAGACCTGCAGCCACGCCAACGCGGCCATGACCAGGAGCCCGGCCGCCGTGCCGACCCACAAGGCGTTGGTCGCTGGCCGGGCCATCTGCCAGAGCACCGGAACGCCGCCCAGGGTCAGCCCGATGAAGAGGCTGTACATCACCCACCGGTGTTCGACGACCGCGTCCTTAACGGGGCCGGCGCCCAAGAGAATCGACGCGGCGGCAGCGATGCCCACCAGACCCAAAACGACGAACGAGCTCTTCCGAAAGCGGAGCCGACTGAGGTCGGCCAATGCCTGGATGAAGCGGGGATAGATTCCGGCCGCGAGCAACATGGTGCCGCCGCTAATACCCGGGACGAGATTTGCAAGCCCCATCAGCGCGCCACCCAACAAGCATCGCAGTCCCCATTTCGGGCTTATCGGCTGGTCCGCCGGCGTGTTCATGCCGCCGGGTGTACGGCAGATACACCGCGAGGCCAAACGAAGCGTGGCGCAGTCGAAGTGTCGAACGCACCGGGAGCATGGGTAGCGCGGGCCTGGGATCGGACTTAGGTTTGCCTCGTGGCCCGTCTTTTCCTGTTGTTCACCGTCGTTCCGCTCGTCGAGCTGTATCTCTTGATCTCCATCGGGCGCATGCTCGGACCCGTACCGACCATTGGCTTGGTGATTGTGACTGGCGCGCTCGGCGCCTGGTTCGCGCGGCTCGAGGGCGCCCGGGTGATTAGTCGCTGGCAGGAGGCGATGGCGCGCCAACAGCTGCCGAAGGACGGCGTCATCGACGGGCTTCTGATCTTCATCGGTGGGCTGATGCTGATCACGCCCGGTATCCTGACCGATATCGCCGGGCTTTCGATGGTCATGCCGCCGACGCGTCGTGTCATTGCGGGTTTCGTCCGCTCTTGGTTCGAGCGGCAAATCGCGGCAGGTCGGGTACAAGTGTATGCGCCCGGTTACAATCGCGCGCCCGGCGGCCCCCAGGACGTGATCGAAGTCGAAGGCGAGGTCATCGAGGTCGTCGCGACACCGGACATCCCGGGGCAGCTAGAGAAGTAGACAGCGCGCGTGCAGTCGGCTACCACGCCCAGATGAAAAATGTCTGGACTCTTCTTTGCTGCGCGGTGCTCGCCGCCGCGTTGACCGGCTGCAAGAGCAGCGCAACCGCACCCGACGAGGGTGAGCCCGCCGCGGATTCAGAAGCGCCGGCCGAAAAAGTTGAAGCTGCCCAGGAAGAAGTCGCGGCGCAAAAGATCGTCGCGCAAGGCGCAGCGCCGACCGAGATTCCGGCGCCTCCCGATGTGGCCGCGCCGCCCGAGAACGCCAAGCGTAGCGAGTCGGGTCTGGCATGGACCGTCTTGCAAGAGGGCACTGGCGACAAGCGTCCGAGCGAGTGGGACGTCGTGACGGTCAACTACACAGGCTGGACCACCGCCGGGCGCATGTTCGATAGCTCGACGAAGCGCGGCAAGCCTGCGGAGTTTCCACTCAACCGTGTGATCAAGGGTTGGACCGAAGGTGTTCAGCTTATGGTCGCCGGTGAAAAGCGCCGTTTTTGGATTCCCGGTGTTCTTGCCTACGGCGAGCCAAACGCGAACGATCCCCATGCCGCGGCGGGTCCGCCCCGAGGCACTCTGGTGTTCGATGTCGAGCTCATCAGCTTCAAAGAGGCGCCTAAGCCGCCCGACACACCGAAAGACGTCGCCGAGATTCCGAAGAACGCGAAGAAGACCAAGTCCGGTCTCGCGTCGCGCGTGTTGAAGAATGGCACGGGCAAGGAACACCCCACCGCCGCAAGCACGGTGACCGTGCAATACTCGGGATGGACGACCGACGGGAAGATGTTCGACAGCTCAGTCGTGCGCGGAACCCCAGCCACGTTCGGTCTGAGTCAGGTCATCCCCGGCTGGACCGAGGGCTTGCAGCTCATGGTCGTTGGTGAGCAGCGCCGCCTTTGGATCCCCGAGGATCTGGCATACGGAGGCCGACCGGGGCGTCCGCAGGGGATGTTGGTCTTCGACGTCGAGCTGATCGAGGTCAAGAAGTAGTATCGAGTTAGTTGCCATCCGACCGTAATCGCTCGGTTTTTGGTAAACGCAGATCCTAATTGCGATCTCGCGCGTCTACACGGGGCAAGTGAGGAGCAATCAATGAAGCAAGCAATCGCTGTCCTGGGTCTGTGCGTGGCCATGGCCTGGCCGACTACATCGCGCGCGTTTTGTGGGTTCTACGTGAGTGGGGCGGACGCGTCGCTCTACAACAACGCGACCATGGTCGTGATGATGCGCGAGGGCACGCGAACGGTGCTGTCGATGCAGAACAACTACCAAGGTCCGCCGGAAGACTTCGCGATGATCGTTCCGGTGCCGGTGGTTTTGCAGGAAGACAACGTGAAGACCTTGCCGCCGGAAATCTTCTCGCGAGTCGATAAGCTCGCGGCGCCACGCTTGGTCGAGTACTGGGAGCAGGACCCCTGTCGTCAGATGGTTGTGTACGAGATGGCGGCCGGGGCGCCGAGCGCGCGGCGAATGAAGTCCATGGTGGCTGACGAAGACGAGGCGAAGTACGGCGTGACGATCGAAGCGCAGTTCAAGGTCGCGGAGTACGACATCGTGATCTTGAGCGCGACGGATTCCGGTGGACTCGACAAGTGGCTTCGCAACAACGAGTACAACATTCCGAAGGGCGCCAAGGAGGTCTTACGCCCCTACGTCGAGCAAGACACCAAGTTCTTCGTCGCGAAGGTCGACTCGAAGAAGGTGAAGTTCCAGAACGGCAAGGCGGTTCTCTCGCCTCTGCGATTCCACTACGACTCGCCGACGTTCACGCTTCCGGTGCGCCTCGGCTTGCTCAATAGCGCAGGAAAGCAGGACTTGATCGTGCACATCCTCGGCAAAGGTCAGCGCTACGAGGTGGCGAACTACAAGAACGCGTCGATCCCGACCAATATCCGCGTCGAGGACACCGTTCGCAAGAGCTTTGGGGCGTTCTATGATGCGCTGTTCGAGCGCACGGCCGAGAAGAATCCCGGTGCGGTCGTGACGGAGTACGCTTGGGACGCCACGACTTGCGACCCGTGTCCGGAGCCGCCGTTGAGGCCGGATGAGCTGGCTAGCCTCGGTGGCGACGTGATTGTGCCGGCCGAGCAGGGTCCGTACTCCGACATTCCAGGGGTCGTGCCGCAGCGCGCACGGCGGCCGTCGTGGCAGCCGCATGGCTTCGTGCTGACGCGCTTGCACTATCGATACGAGAAAGACGGGCTCGACGAGGACCTCGTGTTTCGCGCCGCGGGTCCGATCGTTGGTGGCCGCGGGATGCCCGATCAGAAAGGTGAACTTGGGGAGCGTCGCGCGCAGGCATCGAGCGTCAACAACTTCCAGGGGCGGTACGTGATTTTGCATCCCTGGGAAAGCGAGGTCGCGTGTGAGAACCCGCAGCGTGGAAGCTGGGGCGGGCCGCCTGGTGGACCTGCGCCTAGGCCCTTTGCCGCGGGCAATACGGCGCTCAAAGGCAGTGCCACGAAGACACTCAGCAGTCAGCTTCCCGGACTGATTCAAACAGACATTCCGGAGCTCGATCTCGAGGCCGGTGTGCTTGATCCCGCATCCAAGAGCGATCCCGATCGAGGCGAAGGGCAGGGCGGTCCGAGCGGAGACGCCGGCACCTCTGATGGCTGTAGCGTGAGCGCAGCGAAGAGCGCATCGCTCGGTTGGATTGCGCTGTGCATCGTTGCTATGTGGCTCACGAGGAGACGCACAGCTCAATAGCTCATGGCAGAATTCATCTACACGATGAAGGGGGTTACGAAAGTTCATCCCCCGGACACGAAGATCATCGAGGACCTCTATCTCTCGTTCTTTCCGAACGCGAGGATAGGGGTCATTGGTGTCAACGGCACCGGAAAGTCGTCACTGCTGCGCATCATGGCGGGCGCGGACGAGAACTTCACTGGCGAGGCCTGGCTTCGTCCGGGAGCGAACGTCGGCTACCTGCCGCAGGAGCCGGACCTCGGCGACGCCAAGACCGTGTTGGAGGCGGTCGAAGTAGGTGTGGCTCCCGTGCGCGCGATTCTCGACGAGTTCAATGAGCTCAGCATGAAGCTCGGTGAGCCCATGAGCGACGACGAGATGGCCAAGCTGCTCGACAGGCAGGGATCGCTCCAGGACAAGATCGATGCCGTGGACGGTTGGAACCTCGAGAGCACGCTCGACATCGCGATGGACGCGCTTCGATTGCCCCCTCCCGATGCCGATACGAAGTCGCTTTCGGGTGGTGAGAAGCGTCGCGTCGCGCTTTGCCGCTTGCTGCTCGAAAAGCCTGCGCTCTTGTTGCTCGACGAGCCGACCAACCACCTCGACGCCGAGTCGGTCGCCTGGTTGCAGGGATACCTTCAGAAGTATCCTGGCTGCGTGATCCTCGTTACCCACGATCGGTACTTCTTGGACGAGATTGTGGAGTGGATCCTCGAGCTCGACCGTGGCGAGGCGCACCCCTTCGAGGGAAATTACTCCCAGTGGCTCGAGGCCAAGGAGGCGCGGCTTACTCAGGAAGGCAAGAAAGACAGCGCCCGGAAGCGCAAGATTTCCCGAGAGCTCGAGTGGGTGCGCTCTTCGCCCAAGGCGAGACAGGCCAAGAGCAAGGCCCGTATCACTGCGTTCGAGAGCTTGGTCGCCGACGCGTCCAAGGCTCGCAGCGATCCCAACGAGATTCGTATTCCGCCAGGGCCGCGGCTCGGCACGCAGGTGTTCGAGGTCGAAGGGGTCAGCAAAGCCTACGGCGATAAGCTTCTGTTCGAAGACTTGAGCTTCCGCGTCCCGCGCGGGGCGATCGTCGGTATCGTCGGGCCCAACGGTGCAGGCAAAACGACCTTGTTCCGGATGCTGGTCGGCGAAGAGACGCCTGACTCGGGGACCATCACCGTCGGTGACACCGTGACGCTCTCATACGTCGACCAGAGCCGCGACGCGCTCGGCGACGACAACAATGTCTTCAAAGAGATCACGGGCGGCGCCGACGAGATCGACGTCGGCGGCGGTACGGTGAAGTCACGTGCGTACGTCGGCTGGTTCAACTTCCGCGGAAGCGATCAGCAGAAGCCGGTCAAGAACCTCTCCGGCGGCGAACGAAACAGAGTCCATCTGGCCAAGCTACTCAAGAGCGGCGGCAACGTCTTGCTCCTCGACGAGCCCACCAACGACATCGACGTTGAAACCCTGCGCTCTTTGGAAGAGGCGATTCTGAGCTTTCCGGGCTGCGCGCTTATCATCAGCCATGATCGCTGGTACCTCGACCGAATCTGCACGCACATCCTCGCCTTCGAAGGCGATAGCCGAGTCGTATGGCACGAAGGCTCCTACGCCGACTACGCCACCGACCGCAAAGCCCGCCTAGGCACCGAAGCCGACATCCCCCACCGCATCAAATACCGAAAGTTCTCCCGATAGGGACACTCTCCACCCTCCTACCCAGCCGAAATCACTAGTCTTCTGAGTGGAAGATCGCAGCGATTTATGTCCGATGTTTCCGCAGCCCGTGGTCACATTCGAAACAAATCGCTGCGATCTTTGCGTGAGGATCTGAACGGTTTCGAGGGGTTAGGGGGGTGGAGAGTGTCCCCATTGGGTTGTGGCGGCGATTAGGTGGGAGGTGATTTCGGGTTCTAGGGCGGAGTGGCCGGATTTGGGGGCGATTTTTAGGGTGCTGTTCGGCCAGGCGCGGTGGAGTTGGTAGGCGCTTTCCGCGGGGCAGACGATGTCGTAGCGGCCTTGGACGATCACGGCGGGGATGTGCGCAATGCGGTCGATGTTCTTTAGGAGTTGGTCGTCTTCCTGGAAGAAGCCACCGTTGATGAAATAGTGGCATTCGATGCGGGCGAACGCCTCGGCGAATGTTTGGTCGCCCGTTCGTTCGATCAGCTCCGGATCGGGGACGAGTCTACTCGTGCTGCCTTCCCACATGCTCCATGCCCGGGCGGCCCGGACGCGCTCCGTTCGGTCGCTGCTCGTCAGGCGGCGATAGTAGGCGCCGACCATGTCGTCCCGCTCGTCTTCGGGGATAGGCTCCAGGTACTGCTGCCAGGCCTCAGGGAAGATCCGGCTCGCGCCCTCTTGGTAGTACCACTGAATCTCGTGGCGCCGCAGAAGGAAGATGCCGCGCAGCACCATCTCGGTGACGCGCTCGGGATGCTCCTGGGCATAGGCGAGAGAGAGCGTGCTTCCCCACGACCCGCCGAACAACTGCCAGCGCTCGATGCCGAGGTGCTCGCGGATGCGCTCCATGTCGTCGACCAGGTTCCAGGTCGTGTTGTTGCGGAGCTCCGCATGGGGAGTGCTGCGGCCGCAGCCTCGCTGATCGAAGAGAATGATGCGGTATGCGGCGGGGTCCCAGAAGCGGCGGTGCACCGAGTTCGACCCGCCACCGGGCCCTCCATGCACGAAAATAGCCGGCTTTCCCTCCGGATTGCCGCACTGCTCGTAATAGACCGAATGAACCGAATCGACGCGCAGGTGCCCGGAGTCGTAAGGTTCGATTCCTGGAAATAGCCCTGCCATCGATAGCGCGTATCACAGCACGTTCGCGGACTGGCGCAACCGACGACAATAGCTATCTTGCCGCCGGGGCATGGGCCAAAACGAATTCCAGCGGCGGCGTACCTTCGCGATCATCTCGCATCCAGACGCCGGCAAGACGACGTTGACCGAGAAGCTTTTGCTTTACGGAGGCGCCATTCATGCGGCCGGCGCGGTCAAGTCGCGCAAAGCAAAGCGGTCCGCGGTCAGCGACTGGATGGCCCTCGAGAAGCAACGCGGGATTTCAGTAACGACATCGGTCTTGCAGTTCGAGTACGACGACATTCGCTGGAACCTGCTGGACACGCCCGGCCACAACGACTTCAGCGAAGACACCTATCGAACGCTCATGGCGGTCGATTGCGGGATCATGATCCTCGATGCTGCACGGGGTGTCGAGGCGCAGACACGCAAGCTCTTTCACGTGTGCCGCATGCGCAGCACGCCGGTCGTGACGTTCATCAACAAGATGGACCGTCCCGCGCGCGACGCCTTCGCGTTGATGAGCGAGGTGGAGGAGGTGCTCGGCGTGAGCACGGTGCCCTTCACCTGGCCGATCGGAAGCGGCGACCTGTTCCAAGGAGTCTACGATCGCATCAACAGGCTCGTCATTCGATTCGAGCGCTCGCCCGAAGGCCAAGCCAAGCGGGCGCAGATGAAGGTCTCCGGCATCGACGACCCGGGGCTCGACTCGCTACTCGGCGCCGAGGCGGCTCAAACCCTCCGCGACGAGGTGGAACTCCTCGACGGGGCAGGGGAGGAATGGGACGAAGAGCGATTCCTCGCCGGCGAAATCACGCCCGTTTTCTTCGGCAGCGCGCTCACGAACTTCGGAGTCGAGCCTTTCCTCCACTCGTTCAAGGGGCTGTGCCCGCCGCCTGGTGAGCGTGTGGCAACCGGCGACGTCATCGTGAGCCCCGGCGACGATCGCTTCAGCGCATTCGTCTTCAAAGTACAGGCCAACATGGACCCGTCGCACCGGGACCGCATCGCGTTCGCGCGCATCTGCTCCGGCAAATTCGAAGGAGGCATGCGCGTCCACCACTTCCGACTCGGCAAGGCGATTCGGCTCAATCGTGCCGAACAGTTCTTCGCCCAAGAGCGGGAGAGTGTGACGGAGGCGTACGCGGGCGACATCGTGGGCTTGTACGACCCGGGACTCTTTCGCATCGGAGACACGCTGTCGACGAATGGGCCGATGAGCTTTGACGCGGTGCCCCAGTTTTCCCCAGAGCATTTCGGGCGCTTGCAGCTTCTCGACCCGCTCAGGCGCAAGCAGCTTCAAAAAGGAATCCAAGAGCTTTCGGAGGAAGGCACCGTGCAGCTCTTCATGGAGCCCGGGCGTGAGAAGGATCCCGTGTGCGGCGTGGTCGGTCGCCTGCAGTTCGACGTGCTCATGTTTCGCCTCGAGCACGAATACGGTGCCAGAGTGACGTTCGATCTCCTTCCGTACCAGCATGCGCGTTGGGTCGAGGGCGCGGCGGATTGCGCCGAGCTCAAGGCCAAGCGGGTTCCGATGGCCGTGCTCGACCGCGACGATCGACCCGTCGCGCTGTTTCGCGACGAATGGGAGCTCGGCCGATCGCAGCGGGACAACGAGAATTGGACGTTCCACGAGACCGCACCGATAGTGGTGACAGCGTGAATACGCCCGTGTAGACCGCGTCCAAAAGCGGCATACTCAAAGCAAGAGGGGAACAAGCGAATGATGAAGAACGTCACCAGAGCCAGCGTGATTTTGGCCGCGTATATGGCGATGCCGGCGGTCTCCCAGGCTGATTCCACGACGTTTCGTGTACGCGACGACGGCAAGAGCCGTGTGACGTTCGTCTCGGATGCGCCGCTCGAGACGATGACTGGGAAGAGCTCGAAAGTCACAGGGAGCGTGACCGTCGACCCCGCGGACATCACCAAGACGACAGGCTCGTTCAAGGTGCCGGTCGTGTCTCTACGAACCGGCAACGAGCTCCGCGACGAACACCTCCAAGGTGACGGTTGGCTCGATGCGAAGAAGAACCCGAACATTCACTTCGAGATCACTGAAGTCATCCTGGGTAAGAAGGGCTCGAGAGAGCTCAAGAAAAACAAGAACCAGAAGGTTCAGGTCAAGGGCAAGTTCACTGCCCACGGGGTCACCAGGCTCGTCACCGCGAACGGGACCGTGAACTGGTCCGATAACCTGTTTCTCATCAAGGCCAGTTTCACCGCGAAGCTCGAGGACCATCAGGTTTCGGTGCCGTCCATCGTCCAGCTGAAAATCGCGAACGAGCTCGCCGTCTCTGTCGACCTGCGCGCCGTCGCGCAGTAGCGCTCCTAGAGCAGTCCTGCGCGCTCCAGCAACGGTTTGAGCTCCGGACCCCGGCCCATGAAGTCCTGGTAAAGTTTCTCCGCCTCTTCGCTGTTGCCTTTGGACAAGATAGCGTCGCGGAACGCGCGCCCGACCTCGGGATTGGTGACGCCTTCTCTCTTGAAGCGGGTGAAGGCGTCCGCGTCCAGTACTTCCGCCCACTTGTAACTGTAGTAGCCGGCCGCATAGCCGACGGAGTGGGCGAAGATGTGGCCGAAGCCCGCGAGCATCGCGTAGTCCTCGGGAAGCTTCGTTGCCGAATACGCCGCTAGGATCCCTCGTCCATACGCCATCACCTGGCCGTCTCGGTCCGGGTCGTAGTCCTGGTGGAGCGCCAAGTCGACGGCGGCAAACCCCAATTGCCGCATCTGTGCGTTGGCCGCGCGATACGTCCGTGCACGCACCAGTTTTTCGTACAGTTCGTCGGGAATCCGTTCGCCGGTTTCGTAGTGCGCCGCGAACAGGTCGAGACCGCTCCGCTCCCAACACCAGTTCTCCATAATCTGTGAGGGCAGCTCGACGAAGTCCCAGGCGACATTCGTCCCAGCAAGGCTTCGGACGCTCACGCGGCTGAAGCAGTGATGGAGTAGGTGCCCAAACTCGTGGAATAGAGTCTCGACGTCACGATGCGTCAACAGCGCCGGCTTGCCGCCAACCGGCGGGTTGACGTTCGCGCAAAACAGTCCGAGCTGGGGCAGAGGCTCCTCTTCACTATACGCCGCGCTGATGAGCGCGTTCATCCACGCACCCCCCCGTTTGTTCTCGCGTGGAAACAGGTCGACGTAGAACGCGGCGATCATCGTGCCGTCAGGATCCTGGATGCCATATGACTTGACCTCCGGGTCCCACACAGCGGCGTCTCGCTCGACGATCTCGATCTCGTAGAGCGCCTGCGCGGTTGCGAAAAGGCCGTCGAGCACGCGGCGTAGCGGGAAGTACGGTCGAAGCTCTTCCTCGTTGAAGTCGTACTTCGCCTGCCGTTGTTGCTCGGAGTAGTAGGCCACATCCCAGGGTTCGAGCGCGGGCGCCGAGCCGTCTTCGATCTCGTTCCGGTAGGCCTGAAGCTCTTCGTTCTCGCGGTCGAAGGGGTCTCGGGTTCGCGCGTGGAGGTCGTCGATGAACGCTTTTGCCTTCGCGCCGCTCTCGGCCATCCGGTCCTCGGTCACCAGATCCGAAAAATCCACATATCCGAGGAGCTCCGCTTTGGCTCGACGCAGCTCCAGGACGCGCGCGATGATCCGTCGATTATCGCGCACACCGGAGACCGCCCGCGTGTTATAGGCGCGCCAAACGTGCTCACGGATGCTCGCGTCGTCCAAATAGGTCAGCAAGGCAATCATGCTGGGCGCGTGCAGCGTGAAGCGCCAACCCTCGACACCCTTCGCGCTCGCGTTCTCCGCTGCTGCCTGCTTCGCGCTATCCGGCAGTCCGGCGAGCTTACTCTCGTCGGTGACGAGCAGCTCGAACGCGTTGGTCTCGTCCAACACGTTCTGAGAGAACTCCGTCGTCAGCCTGGTGAGGTCGATCTCGATCGCCTGCAGCTTCGCCTTATCTTCGGGGCCGAGCTCCGCACCGTGCCGCCGGAAGTCGTCCCGTGTCTTCTGCACGAACCGCTTCTCGGTCGGCGGCAGCGCCGCCGCTTCATCCGTCTCCGAAAACGCTCGCACCGCTTGATAGAGCCCATCGTTCATCGCGAGTTCGGACCAAAACGCGCTCAACTTCGGGCGGGTAGCGTTGTAAGCGACGCGCAACGCCTCGGTCGTTGCTACGCTTTCCAGATGGTCGATCACGCTCATGGCCCGTTCGAGTGGCTCAGTTGCTTCCTCGAGGGCGCCGAGTGTATTCGCGTAGTTGGGCGGCTCGTGGTTCGCGACGATCGCATCGATCGCGGCCTGTGACCGAGCCAGTAGCTCATCGATGGCGGGCTCCACGTGCGCGGCCTCGATTTGGTCGAAAGGAATATCGAATCCAAGTTGGATCAATGGGTTAGTCATCGGCGAAGCCTAGCAGCGAGAACGGGTTTGCGCGGCTCCCTACGAATGGTAGAGAGCTGGGTCGGGTGGCAGGCACTGCACCGCACCGGCGAGTCGGGAGGATCGATATGGCGGTACCCACGCGTTACATTCTCCATCAGGGGCCGATGCTTGGTGCCCTTGCCCGCGCGGCCTTCGTTGCCGTGAAGAGCGCCTCCGGACGGCCCAACGAGTCGCCCACCCAGATCCCGGGTCCCATCGTCTCTGCGACGATTTCGCCCCGGCCGGCCGAGCTCGTCCGCGACTACATTCGCCACTGCGGCGGAGATCCCGCCTGGTATCGGGGGCAGGTCCCTGCTCACTTATTCCCGCAGTGGGTCTTCCCGCTGCAGGCCCGAGGCATCGAAGGGCTCCAGTATCCGATCCAGCGCGTCCTCAATGGCGGCAGCCGGCTCCAGATGAACGCGCCGCTACCGCTGGGCGAGCCGTACGAGCTCAAGGTCCAGCTGCTCGACATCGACGACAACGGGCGCCGCGCGGTGGTCCATCAACGCGCCATCACGTCCACGTCGACCCACTCCGAGGCGATCATCGCGGACGTGTACGGCATCGTCCCGCTCGGCGGCGGGGACAAGTCTGCCAAGCGCAAGGATGACCGCCCGCGCGTTCCGGTCATGGCCAAGGAGCTCGCGCGTTGGAAACTCGGAACGCACGTCGGCCTCGAGTTTGCAAAGCTCACGGGGGACTTCAACCCGATCCACTGGATTCCGCCCGCAGCTCGCGCCAGCGGTTTCCGCAACGTCATCAATCACGGGTTCTCTACGATGGCGCGCGCCATCGAAGGGTTGAACCGTTCGCTCTTTTCCGGTGAAGTGAGCCGGCTCGAGGCGATCGACGTTAAGTTCACGAAGCCCCTCGTGCTTCCTGCCAAGGTCGGTCTCTACGTCGAGGACGACCGTGTGTTTGTGGGGGACGCGCCCGGCGGCCCCGCGTATCTAGTTGGAACCTATTCAGTTAGGAGCTGAGCCCGAATGACCGATCTTTTGCTCGAGAACGAGAGCGCCCGAAAACTGATCAAGACCCTCGGCCTGCCCATCCCGGTGCCAGAGAAGCTGGCGCGGGCCGGGGGCCCATACGAAGAGCGGCCGCTCGACGACAAGAAAGTGCTCGTCTGTGGGGCAGGCGGGCTGCAGAGCGTGCTTGCCCAAATCCTCACGAAAGCGGGTGCCAACCCGTGGGTGGTGGGGGACTCCGATGCCGTGCTCGAGCCCTACATCGGCCCCGGCGAAGCCTGGGCGAGGACCCCTCGGCGTGTGGAGCCCGGCGAGGCGCCGGAGGGTGAACGTGTGGACGCCATCGTCTTCGACGGCACCGGTCTGGAGTCGTCCGACGATCTCCGTCAGCTCTACGACTTCATCCATCCCTGGATTCGCCGCCTCAATCGCTCGGCGCGGGTGGTGGTCATCGGCCGTCCAGCAGCGGACGCCAAGAAGCCAGCTCGTGCAGCAGCCCGCGCCGGCCTCGAAGGCTTCACGCGTAGCCTTGCCAAAGAGATCGGAGCGAACGGGTCGACCGCGAACAGCGTGTTCGTACAAGAGGGCGCGGAGCATCGCCTCGGCCCCGTGCTTCGGTTCCTATTGTCTCCGCGGTCGGCATTCATCAGCTGCCAACCGTTTCACGTCACCAATCTTGCCAAGGGTGAGGAAGCGCCCGAGACGCACGTGCTCGGAGGCAAAGTCGCCCTTGTCACTGGCGCTGCGCGTGGCATCGGCGAAGCAACGGCCGAGCTCCTGGCCGCGGAGGGCGCGCACGTGGTTTGTTTGGATCGCCCCGCGGATGACGCCCCGTGTAGCAAGGTGGCCCAGCGGATCGGCGGCTCGGTGCTCCTCGTCGACATTACGGACGAGGACGCGCCTGCTCGAATCGCGAACGAGCTCAAAGAGCGCTTCGGAGGCGTGGACATCGTCGTGCACAACGCGGGCGTCACCCGCGACAAGACTCTCGGCCGGATGAAGCCTGATGCCTGGGACATGGCCGTCGACATCAATCTTGGCGCGGTGATCCGTATCACCGACCGGCTACTTGAGGACGAGGTGCTGCGCACCGGCGGTCGAATCATCTGCCTGTCGTCGGTGTCCGGAATCGCCGGAAACCGCGGACAAACGAACTACTCGGCCGGCAAGGCAGGCGTCGTCGGGTTCGTCGAAGCGCTCGCGCCCAAAGTCGCAAAGAAGGGCATCACGGCCAACGCGATCGCTCCTGGTTTCATCGAGACGCGGCTCACGAATGCGATGCCGGTCGCGATCCGCGAGGTCGCGCGCCGCCTGAGCGCAGTTGGGCAAGGCGGCAAGCCCGAGGACGTCGGTCAAGCGATTACCTTTCTCGCAACCCCTGGCGCCGTGGGCGTGACCGGTGAAACGGTTCGTGTCTGTGGCGGCGCACTCGTAGGAGCATGAACATGGCCAAGAAGAAGAATGGTTGGGGTAAGAAGCAGCGCGCGGTCATCGTCACCGGCGTTCGCACGCCGTTTGTCAAAGCGTTCGGTAAGTTCCTCAAGCTCGACAGCATCGACCTGGCGGACATTGCGGTGGCGTCGCTCCTCGAGCGCACCGATCTCCCCCACGACGAGATCGACAGCATCGTTTGGGGTGGTGTCATTCTGCCGTCGCTCGCGCCGAACATTGCGCGTGAGATCGCTCTGGACTTGCACCTTCCTGCGAGCGTCGAGGGCATGACGTGTACCCGCGCGTGCGCCTCGGGGCTCCAAGCGATCACGCTTGCGGCTGCCGCGATCGAACGCGGCGAGGCGGACGTGGGCATCGCCGGCGGATCGGACTCCACGAGCAACGCACCGCTCAACCTGCCTCAGAAGGTGGTGCATGCCTTGGCTCCTCTTGCGTTCGGCAAGGCAGCGACGCCCGCAGACTACCTCGGCGTCTTGTCGCAGATGATGCCGATCACGGAGATCCTTCCGAAAATGCCGAAAATTGCAGAGCGCACCACGGGCGAGGTCATGGGCGAGTCCGCGGAAGCGATGGCCCTCCGTACCGAGGTGCCTCGCGAGGCGCAGGACCGTTTCGCGGAGCGCTCCCACCACCGTGCGGCGGCGGCGATCGCCTCGGGCCGTTTCGATGACGAGGTCACCGCAGTAGAAGCCCTCGACGGCTGGGTGTACGCCGACAACATCGTGCGCGGCGATACCAGCTTCGAGAAGCTTTCGAAGCTTCGTCCGGTGTTCGCGAAGGACGGAACTGTCACGGCCGGCAATGCATCGCCACTGACCGACGGCGCGGCCGCAGTCTTGCTGATGAGTGAGGACAAAGCGCGCGAGCTCGGATACAAGCCGCTCGCAGCGTTGCGCAGTTGGGCGTACGTTGGCGTCGATCCGGCGGATCAGCTGCTGATCGGACCAGCTCTCGCGATGCCCAAGGCACTCGACCGCGCCGGCATGGAGCTCAAGGACATGAGCTTCGTCGACATGCACGAAGCGTTTGCGGCGCAGGTGCTGTCGGTGACCAAGGCCCTCGCCAGCAAAGGCTTTGCCGAAGTGAGACTCGGCAAAAGCAAGGCTGTCGGCGAAATCGACGAGGACAGCTTCAACATCTACGGCGGCTCGCTTTCGATCGGGCACCCATTTGGGGCCACGGGCGCGCGAATGGTGACGACGATGGCGAACGAGTTGGCGAGGACCGGCAAAGAGACCGCCCTTCTGGGCATCTGCGCGGCAGGCGGTTTGGGCGCTGCTGCCGTGCTCGAGGCGGTCGACTGAGCGTGAGGGCGTGTGCGGCGGTTGCCGTGGCGCTGCTGCTCGCAAGCGTTGGCTGCACGAAGAAAGAGCCGCGCGGCCCGGGTCGCATCGTCACTCTGGACACCGACGTCGTCGGGTTGTCCGGGCTTACCCTGGACGATCACGGAGCATTCTGGGCTCCCGGTGAGGACGGTGACGCGGTCATCCGGATCGATCCAGAGACCTTTGGGGTCACCCACTACGTCGTCACCGGTGGGCCGTCCAAGACCGATCTGGAGGCGATGGCCTGGGTCGACGGGACGCGATTCATGCTCGGTACGGAAACCCAGGAGAAGGGACGCCTCAGTGACGTGATCCTGGATGGCCGGCTCGACGGAGGCGGATTCCTGGTCGCCCCGGTTGGCAGCCTCGACTACGCCCGGTGGCATCTAGCGGCCCCAGATAACCGTGGCATCGAAGGGATTTGTCACGTAGATGGCGTGTTGGTTTTGGCGACCGAGCTCATGGAAAGGCAGCGCGGGCGCCGCTGGGCACCCGTCGCTATGTTCGATCCTAAGACACAAACCTGGACCGCGCACCGCGTCGGCCTCACGAGCAAGACCGGGAAGCTCGCAGCGATGAGCTGCCGGGTCATCGACGGGTCGATCGTCGCTCTCGCGATCGAGCGGCACTTCGGGGTGTCGCGTCTCCTCCGTTTCAACATTCCTCAGGGCCCCGAAGGTCAGTGGATCGAGCCGACCGTGGCGGCGGATTTGTCGGAGTTGATCTCGCCTCTTCCGAACTTCGAAGGGCTCGCATGGATGCCAGACGGTTCTGCAGTCGTTGTTACCGACAACCAGTATGGTGGCCCCGCCCGCGAGCCGAGTCGGCTCTACTTCATACCGGCGAGCGCGATTCAATGAAGCGAGCCACGCTTGCCCTGATCGTGACGCTGGGGGTCGCCGGAAGCGTTCGAGCCGAGCCGATCGAGTTGGGTGACGCCGTCACGGAGCACATTCGTCAGATTCATGCGCGCAATCCGGAACTCCGCGACGACGCCTTTTCAAAGATGGGTGGCTCCAGCGTGGCGAGCAAAGCGTTCCTTAATTGCTTGTCCACATCCTACGCCGACCTCGGCGAGCATCAGGATCTCGCCGCGACGGTCGAATACTTCAACCACGGCCGGCACAACTCGTTCAACCGTGAAAGCGAAGCCGCCGGTGTGAGCTGGAACCTCCGCTACGTCTTACGCGGGCGCCCAGCCAACTTCCGCCAGGAGCTCGACGTCACGCAAGCGCGATGGGCGCTCGTTCTATTCGGTGGCAACGACGCGCAAAACGAGAACGAGCGAATCTACTTGCGGCGCCTGGTGTACCTGATCGAGCAGCTCGAAGAGATGGGCGTCGTTCCTGTCCTCGGCTCTGCGCTGCCCAGAAGAAACGCCAACAAAGACCGCTGGATTCGCCGCTTCAACGCGATCACCAAAGCCGTAGCGGACCACTGGGCGCTTCCCTACATCGACTATCACCGCGCGTTGAACGCGCTCCCGCGCAAAGGCTTGGCCCGCGACGGCGTGCACCCAAACGTGCTCGGGCCAGGCGGCCTGCGCGCAGCTTGTCAGTTGACGGACAAGGGCTTGCGATACGGGAACAACGCGCGGAACCTATTGACGCTGCAGATGCTGGACACCCTGAGACGAGTAGCCGACACCGACACCGACACCGACACCGGCACTGGCACAGACGCTGACACTGACGCTGACACTGGCGCTGCCACC
>CAXMRM010000022.1:0-3599 GCA_964196015.1 uncultured Myxococcota bacterium | reverse complement strand
CCACCAACGGCGTGCGACCAACGAGCTGCGTGATGTTCTCTGCGATGGCGACCACGACTACCTCCTACGGATAATTTCTTGTAATTATGTGAGTTTGTGTTGTTCTTTACTTATCCGATGTGGATACAAATAACGCGTCCTGACGCCGACGTCCACCGCGAAGGCTCGAGGTGGCTGTGCGGGCCCCGGAATTGAGGAAGTCGCGTAGACCTCTTGCGTAGCTTCCAGGTTCCTGGATAGAGGAGCACGAGCACGGGCAGGACTTCGAGTCGTCCGGCCCACATTTCGAGACTTAGCATGAGCTTGATCCAAGCCGGAAGGTCCGCATCCGTAATGCCGGACGAAAGGCCCACCGTGCCGAGATCGAGAGGTGTCAGGTGAGCGCGCAGCGACATCGCGACGAAGCGTATACTGGAAAAGGGAAGAAGATCACGAGGTGCGGCCGAGGTCGGCATCGACCTTGCAGATCATGAGCGAATTGACCGTCACTCAGACGAGGCTGTCGAGTGCTTCTGTTCGATCTCGTCGTACAGAGCTTGCAGCTCCGCTTCGCCCAGGGTTTCTTTCTCCAGCAACTGCTTGGCACCCTTTTCTAGGGCGTCGCGCTCCTCGCTCAGGATGGCGAGGGCTTTGTCGAAGGCGCTCTGAACCATTGCCCGGACCGCGGTGTCGATCTCCCGAGCGGTGTCGTCGCTATAGTCTCGGGTTCGAAATGCCGACGGGCCTTCTCCCAAGAAAGCCGGGGACTGGCTCTCGTAAGACATATGGCCGAGCTCTGGCACCATTCCGTAGCGAGTCACCATGGTTCGTGCGATGTCGGTCACCTTGGCTAGGTCGTCCGCTGCACCCGTAGACAAGTGATCGAACACCAACTTCTCAGCAGCGCGACCGCCCAACACGACAGCCATCTTTTCCTGTAGCTCTTCGCTCGTCATCAGGAAGCGATCTTCGGTAGGTCGCTGCATCGTGTATCCCAACGCCCCAACTCCTCGTGGAATGATCGATACCTTGTGCACCGGATCGCATTGCGTACACATCAGCGCCACCACTGCGTGGCCCATTTCGTGGTATGCAACGACTTCGCGCTCACGTGGATTGAGGAGACGGTTTTTCTTCTCGAGACCGGCCACGATGCGCTCGATGGCAGCGGTGAAATCCTCCAAGGTGACGGCTTCGGCGTCTCTTCGCGTTGCCACGATCGCGGCTTCGTTGACCAGATTGGCGAGGTCGGCGCCCGTGAATCCAGGCGTGAGCGCTGCCACTGCTGCCAGATCCAGCTCGGTCGCCAGCGGCACGTTCTTGGCGTGCACCTTGAGAATCGCGGTTCTGCCGGTGCGGTCCGGTCGATCCACCAGCACCTGGCGATCGAAGCGACCCGCACGCAGCAGGGCGGGATCCAAGATCTCGGGGCGGTTCGTGGCGGACAGGAGCACGATGCCCGTCGACGGATCGAAGCCGTCGAGCTCAACTAGCAACTGATTGAGTGTTTGCTCCTTCTCATCCATGCCTCCGCTGAAAGGCTGCGCATTTCTCGCCCGGCCGAGGGCATCGAGCTCATCGATGAAGATGATGCAGGGTGCTTGTTGACGGGCCTGGTCGAATAGATCTCGAACGCGTGCAGCGCCAACGCCCACGAACATCTCCACGAACTCCGACCCGCTGATCGAAAAGAAAGGGACTCCGGACTCCCCTGCTACGGCGCGGGCCAAGAGCGTTTTGCCGGTACCGGGTGCGCCTACCAGCAAGATCCCTCTGGGCATCCGCGCCCCGAGCCGCCCATAGGACTCCGGGTCTTTGAGAAACGCGACGACCTCCTGGAGCTCTTGCTTGGCTTCATCGACGCCTGCGACGTCCGAGAAGGTCACCCGAGTATCGGTCTCCATGTAGACCTTCGCCTTGCTCTTGCCGACTGACATCAGTCCGGCGCCGGGGCCGCCCATCCCTGCCATCCGGCGGCTCAAGAAGAACCAGAACCCCAACAAGAGCAGCATGGGCAACAACCAGGACGCAAGACCTCGCATGAGCGCGCTTTGCTGCTCCTTCGAGTACTCGACCCCGTGCGCTTCGAGGGTTTGTGCCAGTTCGGGATCGACCCGATTGGTCACGAAGCGCGTCTTCCCATCGATGGGTTCGGTCAGCTCACCCCGTAAGGCGTCGTCGGTTACGACGACCTCCTTGACCTTTCCGTCGTCGAGCAGTTTCTCGAACTCACTGTACGGGATCGGCGCAACCGTCTGGTACGTCTGCCACACCTGTAGCAGCAGCGACCCTGCGACAACGGCAGCAAGAAGATACAGAATGCCGAGGCGCTGCCTGGGTCTCTTCCGTTTGGGCTCCCGGTCTTGGTTTGGCATTGAGCTCCGCCGGACCTTAGCACCCGGAGTGCCTTGCGGGGGAGACTCGTGTATGTTCGCCGCCTTTCACCAACTCGTTCATCCTCCCGAATGCGTGCTCGTTTTCAACGAGTAGCAACAACGAGTCGCCTGACTGGACCCGCGTCTTGCCCCGCGCGAGTAAGACCTCCTCGCCGCGAACGACGGTGAGGACCAAAACGCCGTCTGGGACGCCGAAGCGTTTGGCCAACATCGCGATTACAGTGTTGAGTGCGTCCGAGTTGGTGCTCGCGACGAGCGCGTCGCTCTCCTCGATCAACGCTTTTTGCAGGAGCTCTGGATGGGTCCCGTCACCCTCCAGCGGGCCGAAGCTCCATTGGGAGGAGCTGGGAGACCGCCAACTGAGCTGCGTTGCGCGCGTCGCGCGGGCCGCCTGCCTTGTCCGAATCGATGGGCGGGCCGAACCGCAGCGTGCAGGCTCCGGGCCGGACCTCGCGCTCGCCGACGCCGATGACTTTGGCCGTGCCGGTCAGGGCTGCTGGCACGACGCGGATGCCCGGCAGCTTGAAGTATCGATAGACTGCGGGCAGAAACGGGCGCATGCGTCCCGTGCGTGTTCGGGCGCCCTCGGGGTAGATGAGGAGCACGTACCCCTCGTTCATGGCCGCATGTGACTGCGCGACTGCCTCGAGCGAGTGTCGCGCCAGGTCGCGTCCCGGAAGCTGGGCGGTGTGGTCGAGGGTGTTGCTCTGCGGAACGGGGATCGTGTTGAGCGAAGCGCTGACGAGACGACGGAGCAAGCCTTCGTAGACCTTCGGTCCGGCCGCGGAGACAAAGCGATTGGCCAGCTCGTCGTCCGCATGGCCGCAGAGGACGCTGTCGATCGCGTTGGTGTCGATGTAGGACTGGTGATTGCAGACGACGGCAGTGGGGCCCGCAGCAACCGCCTCCTCTAAATACTCGACACCCTCCAGAGTGGAACCGGCGAGCACGTGGCGGCACCAGATGCGCACGGCCTGCCGCAGGAGAGGATGGGCCGTGTACAAGCGTCGCTCCACGCCCACGCTCGCCACCGCGTCGACAGCCGACCTCACGTCCGAGTCGCTCCAGGAAGCGACTAGCTCGGCCAACTCCGCGGAGATCGCGTCCGACCGCACAGCGTCATCCACCTGCTCCGCTACCAGCGCGGGGAGACGCTCGCGAAGCACTTCGGGGCTCAGCTGAAGGAAGACGTCGACGTCCACAGGGGGGCACTGTAGGCATCGC
>CAXMRM010000021.1:0-7233 GCA_964196015.1 uncultured Myxococcota bacterium | reverse complement strand
TACGTCGAGAGTGCGGCCTGCGGGATGCTGCTTGGCATCAAGTTGGCCCATGAGGCACACGGGCTCCCGTTCTCGTTTCCGCCACCGACCACCATGCTCGGGGGGATGGTCGGGCACCTGCGCGCGCCGAACGACGACTTCCAGCCCTCCAACGTGATGTTCAGCATGGTGCCGCCGATCGAGGGGCGGCGACTGAGCAAGCGCGCGCGGCGCGATGCCCAGTCGGCGCGTGCTTTGCAGGATCTCGGGGCGTGGCTGGCCGACGTGGTAGGATCGAACGATGCGCGCAACGGATCCGCTCGACCAGCAGATCGACGCCTTCGCTCAATACCTAGCGGATGAGCGCAGGAGCTCGGCGCGTACCGTCGAGACCTATATTCGCGACTTGCGGAGCTTCCGCGACTACGCGCGCGAGCAAGGGCTGCCGGCAGATGCGCGCGAGCTCGACATCGTTGCGCTGAGGGGATTTCTGGCGAGCTTATTTCGCTCGAATCAGGCGAGCACGATGAAGAAGAAGGTGAGCGCCATTCGCTCGTTCTTCAAGTTCCTCTTGAAGCGGCACATCATCGATCAGAATCCGGCGTCGGGGTTGCGCTCGCCAAAGGTCGGGCAATCGTTGCCGCGGTTTCTCACGGTCGCGCAGGCGTTTCGCGTGATGGACTCGCCACCGAAGGAAGACAAACGTGCCAAGCCGCTTCGGGCGCGCGATCTGGCGTTGCTGGAGACGCTCTACGGAACCGGCGTGCGCGTTGGCGAGCTCGCCTCGATGAATCTCGATCATTGCGACTTCACAGAGTCGGCGGCGCGGGTTCTCGGCAAGGGCGGCAAGCAGCGCATCGTTCCTCTCGGGAAGTCCGCCGTCGAAGCGATTCGAGCCTATTTGCCCGAGCGGCTCGGCTTGCTCGCGAAGGCGAAGGACGGCGAGCCCGATGCGCTCTGGCTCGCGCGAAACGGCCGCAGGTTGAGCGTTCGGCAGGTGCAGAACATCGTCCGGCGTCACGGGATACTCGGGGCAGGGCGCGGCGACCTTCATCCCCATGCCATGCGACACAGCTGTGCCACGCATCTGCTCGACGCCGGCGCCGATCTTCGCTCGATTCAGGAGCTGCTCGGTCACTCGAGCTTGTCGACCACTCAGCGGTACACGCACGTCAGCGTCGATCGCTTGATGGAGGTATACGACCGCGCTCACCCGCTTGCCCGGGATAAAGCGGACGGCGGTTGACAGCCCAAAAGGCCGACTTAGGTTCTCTCGACTCCAGATGAATCAGACTGATCCGCCTATTTTTCGTTCCACGACCATCGTTGCCGTCCGCCGAGACGGCCACGCCGCCATGGCTGGAGATGGCCAAGTGTCCCTCGGCCAGACGGTCATGAAAGGCCAGGCCCGGAAGGTCCGGCGTATCGCCGAAGGCAAGGTGGTGGCCGGGTTCGCCGGGGCCACAGCCGACGCCTTCACGCTTCTCGACCGGTTCGAGGCGAAGCTCAAGCAGCATCGGGGCGACTTGCAGCGAGCCGCGGTCGAGCTTGCCAAGGACTGGCGGACCGACCGGTATCTTCGACGGCTCGAAGCGATGCTCGTCGTGATGGACGGAAGCGCGACCCTTTTGATCAGCGGCACTGGTGATGTCATCGAGCCCGACGAGGGCGCGATCGCGATTGGATCCGGCGGTTCGTACGCATTGGCCGCCGCGCGCGCGTTGCTGCGCAACACCGACTTGCCCGCCGCCGAGGTCGCACGCCGGTCACTCGAAATCGCCGCAGAGATCTGCGTCTACACAAACAACGAGATCATCGTCGAGGAGATGGGCGGATGACGCTAGGGAATTTCACCCCGCGGGAGACGGTTGGGGAACTCGACCGCTACATCATTGGACAGCACAAGGCCAAGCGCGCCGTCGCCATCGCGCTCCGCAACCGCTGGCGCCGCCAACACGTAACGAGCGACCTCCGTGATGAGATCGCACCACGCAACATCATCATGATCGGGCCAACCGGCGTCGGTAAGACCGAAATCGCTCGCCGGCTTGCCAAGCTTGCACGAGCACCCTTCGTGAAGGTCGAGGCATCGAAGTTCACCGAGGTGGGGTACGTCGGGCGCGACGTCGAATCGATGATTCGCGACCTTGTCGAGAACGCGATTCAAATCTGTGAGAAGGAAGCCCTCGAGGGCGTGCAAACGCGGGCGCAAGATGCCGCCGAAGAGCAGCTCGCCAAAATGGTCTTGGCTGCCAAGCGCCCGCCCGCCCAGCCGCAAACCGAGCCGAACCCGCAGACCCATCAGTTCGGGCCGCTGAGCTTCCAAATCACCCCGCAGCAAGCGCAGGCGCAGGCGTTCTATTCGGACAGCGAGGTCAACGACGTTCGGCAGCGGCTCCGCAACGGGGAGCTCGATGACGCGGATGTCGAGCTCGATGTCACCGATAGCCAGAACCCGTTCATGACTATCTTTGGCGCGCAGGGCACCGAAGAGGTGAACCTCCAAGACATGATGTCGCAGATGCCCGGTTTCAAAGGCCGCACGAAGCGGCGACGGCTCAAGGTCCCCGACGCGCTCGAGATCCTCAAGCAGCAAGAAGCGAAGAAGCTCATTGACCACGACAAGGTCCAGCGCGACGCGGTGGAGCGCACCGAACAGACCGGCATCGTCTTCTTGGACGAGATCGACAAGGTGAGTTCGGACCGCAGTGTAGGCGGTCCCGACGTGTCGAGGGAAGGCGTGCAGCGTGATCTCCTTCCGATCGTCGAAGGCTCGACGGTGGGCACGAAATACGGCTCCGTGAAGACCGACCACATTCTCTTCATTGCGGCCGGCGCCTTCCACGTGTCGAAGGTCGCGGACTTGATCCCCGAGCTTCAGGGCCGCTTCCCAATCCGGGTCGAGCTCGACTCGCTCGAGAAGGAAGACTTTGTCAGGATCCTGACCGAGCCCAAGAATGCGCTCACCAGGCAGTACCAGGCTCTGATGGCCACCGAGGGCATCGAGGTCGTCTTCGAGCCCGACGCGATCGAAGAGCTCGCCGGCTATGCGGCAGAAGCGAACCGCCGCGCCGAAAACATCGGCGCCCGCCGCCTCTACACGATCATGGAAGCCCTCCTCGAAGAGCTCTCCTACGACGCGTCGGAGCGCGCCCAATCGAAGTTCCTCGTGAACGTCGACTACGTGAAGTCGACGCTGGATCCGATCCTCGCGGACGAAGACCTGGCGAAGTACATTCTCTGACGCCGCGGCAGGCGGTCCCGGCAAGGAGCGAGTCATGGAGCGCAGCGACGAACGCGTCGTGGTCTTAGGCGGTGCGAGCGGTGCCTGGGGGGACAGCTCGTTTGCCGCGCCGCAGCTGCTCGATTCGGGGCGCTGTGACTACATTCTCTTCGAGGCGCTTGCAGAGATCACCATGGGGATTCTCACGCGAGCGCGCCAAAAGGATCCGGCCCTTGGTTATGCGACCGACGTGGTCGCGATGATTGGCCGTGACCTGCCGCGCTTCGTCGAGCAAGGGGTGCGCGTCGTCACGAACGCCGGCGGGGTCAACCCAAAGGCCGCGGCCGCAGCGCTTCGATCGCTGGCGGACGAAGCAGGCGTGTCGCTCCGCGTCGCATGGGTTGAGGGCGACAACCTGATGGGCCGAATGGACGAGCTCAGGGCCCTTGGGCTCGCGGAGATGAGCGATGGATCTTCGCTGGTCGCCGAGCCGCTGAGCTTCAACGCCTACCTTGGTGCTCGTCCGATCGCGGCTGCGCTCCGGGCCGGGGCGGACGTGGTGATCACCGGACGCTGCGTGGACTCGGCGCTCGCGCTCGGGCCGCTGATTCACGAGTTCGGGTGGGCGCCGGAAGCTCTCGACGCACTTTCTCGAGGCAGCCTCGTCGGTCACCTGCTCGAGTGCGGACCACAGTCGACCGGCGGCCTGCTGACCGACTGGGAAGACGTCCCGTCCTGGGAAACACTCGGCTATCCCCTCGCCGAGTGTCGGGCAGACGGTTCGTTCGTTCTCACGAAGCCCGATGGAACCGGAGGCTTGGTCGATGTCCGTACCGTCTCTGAGCAGTTGCTCTACGAGATCGGTGACCCCGCCGCGTATCTGTTGCCCGACGTGACCTGCGACTGGCGACACGTCGAACTCACCCAGGCGGGAGTCGATCGAGTCGAGGTCAAAGGTGCGAGGGGACACGCTCCGCCATCGACGCTCAAGGCCTGCGCACAAGTCGTCGACGGCTACAAGGTCACCGGACTGGTTTTGATCGGAGGTCGCGAGGCCGTAAGGAAGGCGACTCGGTTCGGCGCTGACTTCATTCGGAGGGCAGAGCGCGTGCTCGCTCGCGAGGGCTTTTCAGGTCTCCGCGATGCGGACATCGAGCTCCTCGGCGCGGAGAGCGCGTACGGGCCACAGGCGCGCACTACGGACACGCGCGAAGTGGTCGTGAAGATCGCCATGCACCACGACTCGCGTCGCGCGTTGTCAGCCGCGGTTCGTGAGCTCGGCTCCTTTGGAATGGTCGTGTCGGGTCTCACCGCAGGTGGACGCGGCCTCCCCAAGCCGACGCCACTCGTTCGACTACGAAGCTACCTCATCCCCCATGATCGGTTTCAAGCACAGATCTACCTCGATGGAGAGCCGATTGCGTACGAGGAGCCGGCCCCAGCGGCGAGCGACGCGCCGCGGCCAGAAGCGGAGGTCCGCTGCGAGCTGTTCACGGTCACCGATCCCATCGAGCTCCCGCTCATCGCAATCGCCCACGCTCGAAGCGGCGACAAGGGCGCGGATGCGAACATCGGAGTCCGCGCTCGTCACCCGGATTTTCTTCCGCTCCTTCACGACCAGCTCTCCGCTCAGGCTGTGGCAGACTGGTTCGCCCACCGAACGCATCACCCGGTCGAGCGCTATGACCTGCCTGGCATTCACGCTCTCAACTTCCTGCTCCGTGATGCCCTCGGGGGAGGTGGTATCGCGTCACTTCGCTTCGACCCGCAGGGCAAAGCCTATGCGCAGCAGTTGCTCGACATGCCGATTCGCGTCCCCGCCGCTTGGCTGGCCCACCACGCCCTCGCCGAAGTGCCGGAAGTCGAGGAAGCACGCAGAAAAAGGGCCTAGACCTGCCAGCACCCAACAGCATCACCTGGAGTTGCGGTATGCTCGACGGCTCCGATGACCCTCCACGAGCAGCTAACCCGTGAGATTCGAACCGGGCCGTCGGGCCCGACCGTGGGGGCCTTCTTCGATCTCGATCAGACCCTCTTTGCAGGGTTCTCAGCGACGGCGTTCACGCGCGATCAATTCGCATCGGGCCGGCTGTCGCCAAAAGATCTCCGAGACTCGCTCCGGGCCACGCTCTCCTTCGCGCTTGGCCGGACAGGGTTCTCCACGTTCGTGTCGGCCACTTCTTCGGTCTACCGTGGCATGGCCGAAAGCGTCCTGGAGGAAGCGGGGCAGCGTACATTCGAGAAGCACCTGGCAACCGAGATCTATCCGGAGTCACGCGCCCTAGTGAGGGCGCACCAAGAGATGGGTCACACCGTAGCGATCATTACCTCGGCAACCCGTTACCAAGCCGAGCCGGTCGCGCGGGAGCTCGGCATCGAACATCTCCTCTACACTCAGCTCGGCGTCGAAAACGGGATCCTTACCGGCAAGGTCGTGCGTCCTACCTGCTACGGCGAGGGAAAGGCGAGCGCCGGCCGGAGCCTCGCTTCCGACTACAGCCTCGATCTCGAGGAAAGCTACTTCTATTCCGACAGCCATGAGGACCTTCCTCTCTTCGAGATCGTGGGACGTCCGCGTCCCCTGAACCCGACGCGCAAGCTCGCGCAGATCGCTAAAGAGAGGCAGTGGCCGGTTCGTCGCTTCACCAGCCGCGGAACCCCAACGATGGGCGACGTTGTCCGTACCGGACTGCTTTATGGGAGCCTGGTGCCGTCGGTGGGGTTCGGTGTGGCTGCAGGTCTGCTCAATCGCTCGAAACGCGAAGCATTCAACGTGATGGGATCGGTGTGGGGGGACCTCGCTACATCGGCGGCCGGGATCGATCTGCGCGTCTCAGGTCAGGAACACCTCTGGTCGCGTCGCCCCGCGGTATTCATCTTCAATCATCAAAGCGGGCTCGAGCTCGTACTGATGCTCAAGCTTCTCCGTCGAGATTTTACAGGCATCGCCAAGCAGGAGCTTCGTCACAACCCGATATTCGGTCCCCTCTTCAGGGCAGCCGGGGTCGTGTTCGTCGATCGATCCAACACCACCAAGGCTATCGAGGCCCTCGAGCCGGCGGTGGAGGCGCTCCGGCGCGGCCGTTCGCTGATCATCGCGCCCGAGGGCACACGTTCGACGACGGCAGCGATCGGCGGCTTCAAGAAAGGCGCCTTCCGCTTGGCCATGCAGGCCGGCGTGCCCATCGTTCCCGTCGTGTTTCGCAACGTCCTCGACGCTCTACCAAAAGGTGCCCTCGTCGTACGCCCGGCCGTCATCGAGGCGGTGATCCTTCCCCCCGTCGAGACGTCGGCGTGGACGCTCGACACGCTCGAAGACGACATCCGCAACATTCGCGAGCAGTACTGCGACATCCTGGGTGAGCGGAACGGCTGATCGCGGAGGGTTACGGTTTGGAGGCGTGCGGACCGAGGCGCGCGGTGTGCTATACGCCACTGCGTGGATGACCTGATCCAGAAAGCTGCGACGCTCCAAGAGGCGCTCCCCTACATTCGGGAGTTCCATGGGGATATTTTCGTCATCAAGTACGGTGGCAATGCGATGGTGGACCCGGAGCTGCAGGATAGCTTTGCGCGGGACGTCGTGTTGATGAAGTACGTGGGGCTTCATCCGGTCGTGGTGCATGGCGGTGGGCCTCAGATCGACGAGATGCTCAAGTCTCTCGGCGTGGTCTCGGAGCGGCTCGATGGGCTCCGGGTTACCGACGAGCACACGATGGATGTCGTCGAAATGGTCTTGGGCGGCAAGATCAATCAGGGGATCGTGTCGCTCATTGCTGGGCACGGCGGCCGCGCCGTTGGCCTCACCGGGAAAGACGACGCATTTCTGCGCGCCAAAAAGGTCGACAGGATGAAGACTAAGAGCGGGCAGTGGGTCGATCCGGGCCGCGTCGGGGCGGTGACGCAGGTGAATCCGGAGGTCGTGCGGCGGCTCGTCGATGACGGTTTCATTCCGGTGATCGCTCCCGTAGCGGTCGATGCCGAAGGGAAATCGCTCAACGTCAATGCCGACACGGTTGCCGGAAAGATCG
>CAXMRM010000020.1:0-15790 GCA_964196015.1 uncultured Myxococcota bacterium | reverse complement strand
GGAAGAATCTGCCGCAAGCCACCTGCTGCCTGAAGCGCCCGTTGCTGAATGATAAGTCCCATGAGTGATCTCCTTTTCCGAGTGAGTGGGGTTCCCCAGAAGGGCGAAGCCCGACCCCACTCACTCGGAAAAGGAGATCACGATGACCAAGTCACACCACAAGGACACCGGCACTGACGCTGCCACTGACACTGACACCGGCACTGGCGCTGCCACTGTCGCTGGCACTGACGCTGGCGCTGTCACTGGCGCTGTCACTGGCGCTGACACTGACACTGACACCGGCACTGGCACCGGCACTGGCACCGCCGCTGCCACTGCCACCGCAGCCCAGGAGCGTAACTGCGAGAAGCGCGCCAAGCGCTCTGAAAAGCATGCCGCCGCTCTACCCGAAAGACCCAAAATGCGGTACGAGGCGTATTGCCATGTTTGATCCCAGCAAGACTCTCGTCATCGCGAATCCCATGGCCCGGCACGGTTTCATCGGCGACCACTGGCCGGAGCTGAGCGCGCAGATTCGCAAGGCTCTCGGGCCCGTGGAACTTCAGCTCACGGAGTCACGAGGCGACGGCCTGCGCATAGGCAAGGAAGCCATGGCCCGTGGGGCGCGAACGATTGTTTCTTTTGGCGGCGACGGCACGCACAGCGAGGTCGTCGACGGCATCATGCAATCCGGTCTCAACAAGGAGGTCACTCTCGGCATCCTTCACGCCGGCACCGGTGGTGACTTCCGAAGACTGGTGCCCGGCGCCGAAGAGCTCGAGAGCGCCTGCGCCGTCATCCGCGACCAACCGGCCACCCCGATCGACATCGGATGGGTCCAATACATGCACGACGAGGGGCACACCGCCGGGCGCTTTTTTCTCAACATCAGCTCGATGGGGATGGGCGGTCTCGTCGACCGCTTCGTCGCCGAGTCGAAATCAAAAAGTAGTGGAAAGGCGAAATACTTCAAGGCCGTGCTTCGCGCGCAAATGAAGTACAAGCCGGCCCGAATCCGGATGCGAATAGACGGCAAAGATGAAGGCGAGCACGACATCAGCAACCTGTGTGTGTGCAATGGTCGATGGGCGGGTGGCGGCATGATGTTCGCGCCCGAAGCTCGCGTCGCTGACGGCATGTTCGACATCGTACTGCTTCGGGCGACCTCGACCCTCCGTGGGCTCCCCGTCATGGCGGGGCTCTACAAAGGCACGCACGTGCGCTCTCCCGTCGTCAGCACCTACCGCGGAAGACATGTCGAAGTGGACATGGTCGCCAACACCGCTTGGATGGACATCGACGGCGAGGCGCCGGGAATCGGGCCGGCCGAGTTCCGAATGCACGAAGGCGCGCTGCGGGTCATCGGCATTGGCGCCGAGTTCCTTTGAGCTCAATCGTCCTCGATGCGAGCGTCGCGGAACATTCGTATGGCGATCTTCCCGAGTCGCATCGACGTCCCTGGCGCGTAGCGATGGAGCCACCAAAGCGCGTGCGCCGTGGCCGTAAGGACGATGTAAAACCGATTGCGCTCCACTCCTCGGAGAATCTGCCGCGCCGCCTTTCGAGGAGGAATCGGCTTCTCGGGAGCGATCTTCTTGATCGACTCCGGATCGAGCTTGACGTACTTGGTGGAGTCGAGGATCGGCGTGTCGACCAACCCCGGGCACACGACGCTAACCTTCACGCCAAATGTCGCGGCCTCGATGCGCAACGACAACGAGAGCCCTACCACCGCGTGCTTCGTCGCGGCGTACGCACCTTCCGCAGCCGCCGGCACCAGTCCGGCCGCGGAAGACATGTTGACAATGTGACCGAAGCCTTGCTCGCGCATGATCGGATAGACCGCGTGAACCCCGTGGACCACGCCGCGCAAATTCACGTCGATGAGCAAGTTCCAGTCGTCGAGGGTCGTGTCACGCAGCTCGGCGCACACGTTCACGCCCGCATTGTTGAAGACGTAGTCGATGCGACCGAGCTCCCGGAATGCGCCTTCGACGAGCGCCTGTACCTGAACTGCGTCACGAACATCGACGGTCTTCGCATCGAGCTGCGCCCCCGTTGCGCGCAGCTCGGCGGCGGTCTCGTCCAGCAGTTCTGCGTTGATATCGGCTAGCACCAGATAGCAACCGCGCGCCGCCATCTCCTCCGCCAGGGCCTTGCCGATGCCCCCCGCTCCCCCGGTGATGATCGCAACCTTCCCTGCCAAGTCCTTCGCCATTCCTGGACTCCCTTCGACGGCGCACGATGGACAAAAAAGCTGCCGCCGACAAGTGGTGCGCGCCCCGCACGACAAAGGGCGCTATGCTCCCCACGTCCATGGCTCGTCCGTACTTTGGCCCAGCAACACCGATCGCCTTCGCGCACCGCGGCGGTGCCAAGCGTTGGCCCGAGAACACACTGCCGGCGTTCCGTAACGCCGCCGAGCTTGGATACATGCACATCGAAACCGACATCCACGAAACCTCGGATGGTCACTTCGTGTGCTTCCACGACCCCACACTCGAACGCACGACCGACGGGCGCGGCAATCTTCGCGACTACACACTTGCCGAGCTCAAACGCCTCGATGCAGGTCACAACTTCATCGAAGACGGTAGTTACTCGTTTCGAGGCGCGGGGACTCAGATTCCGACACTCGAGGAGGCCCTCGCGCTCGATCCGCATCTCCACTACAACCTGGAGATCAAGCCCGAGGATCCAACGTTCTCGCGGCGGCTCTGGGAATTCATCGAACACCACGGCATTCACGATCGGGTGCTAGTTGCTTCGGAGCACGACGAAGCGACGGAGATGTTTCGAAAGCACAGCCATGGGCGGGTGGCCACGTCGCCGGGCCGCAAGGGTGCGCTTGGCTTTTGGGTGCGAGTGCTGGCGGGCGCCTGGAAACACGCGATGTTCCCCTTCGACGCCCTTCAGATCCCCCCGTCCTTCCGCGGCATGAAGGTGACCACGCCGCGATTCGTCCAGGCGGCGCACTATCACGGCATCCAGGTCCACGTTTGGACGATCGACGACCCGAGCGAGATGCACCAGCTCCTCGAGGCCGGAGTCGACGGCCTCATGACCGACCTGCCCGACGTCCTTCTCGACGTTTTGGCCGAACACTAGCTTGCGAAAACGTCGTATGTTGTCATGAGGGCAGCACCATGAAGCCACCGAGGCGCCTTTTCGCGACGGAACGATACCAAGAGCTCGGCGAGGACATCGCCGGGGCGGGTGATTTCGACTTGGGCATCGTGGAGCGTAAGGTCTTTCCGGACGAAGAGCGATACCGCCGCGTCGAAACGGAGTGTGCACGGCGGGACGTGGTCTTGGTTGGTGGCACGGTGGACGACGTCGACATGCTCGAGATCTACGACCTCGCGTGCGGACTGGTTCATCTCGGGGCGCACACGCTGACGCTGGTGTTGCCCTGGTTTGGATATCAAACGATGGAGCGGGCCTCGAAGCGCGGCGAGATCGTCGCCGCGAAGAACCGAGCGCGCCTGCTGTCGTCGGTCCCGACGGCCGGCTCGGGCAACCGTGCGATTCTCATCGACCTACACTCCGAAGGCATCCCTCAGTATTTCTCCGGTGACATTCGCCCCGTCCACCTGCAAGCCCGCTCCGTCGTACTGCAAGCGATTCGAGACTTTGGTGGAGAGGATTTCGTCCTCGGCGCAACCGATGCTGGCAGAGCCAAGTGGGTCGAGCGCCTGGCAAACGATCTCCTGGTCGACGCGGCGTTCGTGTTCAAACGCCGCCTATCCGACACCCAAACCGAGGTCACCGCCCTCGCCGCCGACGTAGAAGACCGCCCCGTCGTCATCTATGACGACATGATTCGCACCGGCGGCTCGCTGATTTCCGCAGCGCGCTCCTATAGAGACGCAGGCGCAAGCGAGGTCTATGCCGTATGCACCCACGGCGTCTTCGCGCAGCAGTCGCTGGGAAAAATTCGGGACAGTGGCACGCTGAAGGGAATCGCGTGCACCGACACCCGTCCCCACGTCCGGGCCCTAGCGGACGGGGATTTCCTGCGCGTGTACTCAGTCGCAGATTTGATCGCGCAATTTCTGTCAGAGAGCGTCTGACAGTGACACTGCCGCTGCCACTGCCGCTGCCCCCCTACTCGCTCGGCGGTTGCAGCGTCCGCACGTGCGTCACGAGCTCCACGATCTGCTCCGGGGTCAGCAGATCCGCGAACGCCGGCATGGTCGGGGCCTTGCCCCCGGCAATCGTTCTCGCGATCGTCGCGTCGCTGATCCCATCCTGCCACTCGCCGCTGGCGAGGCTCAACTTGGCTTCGCGCCCGCCCTCCCCATCGGTGCCGTGACATCGGGCGCAGTTCCGCTGCCACAGAAGCTCGCCAACGGTTAGGTCCGGGCGCTCTAGTTGTGGGACCCGATTGCGATCGATTTGCGTATCGGGCAGGTGCGCGTGGTCCTCGGAGGTCCACACCCGAAGGTCTGCCGACTCGCTCGAACAGGCCGCCATCAACAGGCAAGCCGCCATAATCCTGATCAACACCACGCCCCTGTAGCCTATCCGCCGATGAGACTCATCCCGACGCGTTCGTGCTCTCGCTCGTCCGATTCTAGAAAATGGTGCCCGCGGTCCTTGCCGGACAGCGACCATACCATCGCCCAGGCGAGGTCGAGGTCGGTGCCGCCCGCGCGCATGATGTTGCGCAGGCTGATTGCGCGACGCGACGCCAGGCACGCGCGAACGTCGCCTCGCGCCGTGACTCGCACCCGGTTGCAAGTATCGCAGAATTCGTTACTGATCGGCGTGATAAAGCCCACGCGGTGACCCGAGCCGTCGCTGGCCGCCATGTACCGCGCCGGCCCCTGCCCTTCGACTCCTGCGGACGTCTCGCGGCACACGCGGTCCCCCAGGACCTCCAGCACGTCGGCGGCATCCATTCGCATGCTCTGTGGGAGCTTGGCGCCCTCCCCGAGCGGCATCAGCTCGATGAACCGGGGGCTCGTGCCGAGCGACCAGGCAAAATCGACGATGCGCTGCAGCTCGTCGTCGTTGCGGCCCCGAAGCGGCACGGTGTTGAGCTTCACCTCGAGCCCCACGTCGAGAGCGGCGTGAATCCCCGCCAAGACGCGACCCAAATCGCCACCGCGCGTTATCTCGGCGAAGCGGTCGGCATCCAGCGTATCGATCGACACGTTCACACCGTGGAGCCCTGCGTCGCGCAGGGGCCGCGCGAGCTCGGAAAGCCGGGTGGCGTTGGTGGTCATCACCAGTTGCTCGACGTCGGTGCGTCGATGCACGAGCTCGACCCGCCGAACGATGTCTTTGCGCACCAACGGTTCGCCGCCGGTGAATCGCACTCGGCGAATGCCTGCCGAAGCGAACACCGACACCAGGCGCGCCGCTTCTTCGAAGGACAGCAAGTCGCGTCGGACCGCGTGCTCGTCCTCACCGCTTGGCGGCATGCAGTACACACATGCAAGATCGCAGCGATCGGTCACACTGAGGCGCAGATACGTGTAGCGTCGCCCACGCTCGTCGCGCAGAAGCGGGATCGCATTGAAATCGTCGGGTCGCGCGGGCCAGTCTTCGTAGACCGCGGACCGACTTTGCAACAGGGGCAGCCGGCGCACTGGCTGAGTTTAGGGGTCCATGCGTCTCGGTCAACGACGTTGTGCACGCTTGACATCAGCAGGGGTGGGTTTCAGTCTCTCGTCCTCCACTGAATCAGCATTCATTTTCAGGAGCTCGGCGCATGGAATCTAATGGAAAGCGCGTGGCGATCGTAGCGGGACTGCGGACGCCGTTCGCGAAACAATGGTCGGCATATCGGGAGGTCAGCGCCCTCGATCTCGCCAACATCGTGGTGACCGAGCTGCTGCAGCGGATCGACCTCGACCCGAAGGAAATCCAACAGGTGGTCTACGGACAGGTCGTCCCCTCGGTCGAAGCGCCCAACATCGCCCGCGAGATCGTGTTGGCGACCGGCATGCCGAAGAGCATCGAAGCCTATAGCGTCTCGCGAGCCTGCGCGACGAGCTACCAGTCCACGGTGAACATCGCCGAGGCCATCATGGCGGGCACCATCGACACCGGCCTCGCGGGTGGGGCCGACAGCGCGAGCAACGTGCCGATCACCGTATCGAAGCGTCTCGCCGCAGCCCTCATCGCGGCGACGAAGGCACGAAGCCTCGGTGAGCGCATGCAGGCCTTTGCGGGTCTGCGCCCGCGGGATCTCGCCCCCGTGCCCCCGGCCATCAAGGAGTTCTCGACGGGTCTTTCCATGGGCGACAGCGCCGAGAAGATGGCGAAGGAAAATCACATCAGCCGCGAAGCCCAAGACGAGTTCGCCCACCGAAGCCACTCGCTAGCTGCCAAGGCCTGGGCCGAAGGCAAGCTCGACGACGAGGTGATGGAGGTCTTTGTTCCGAATCGCTTCAACGAGGCGATCCGCGAAGACAACCTCATTCGTAAGGACACCGCGATCGAGAAGTACGCGAAGCTGAAGCCGGCTTTCGATCGCAAGCACGGCACCGTCACCGCGGGCAACAGCTCGCCGCTCACCGACGGGGCCAGCGCGTTGCTTCTCATGCGCGAGGACAAGGCTAAGGCGCTCGGCTTCGACGCGCTCGGCTTCATCCGCAGCTATGCGTTTGCCGCTCTCGACCCTGCGGGACAGCTGCTCATGGGCCCGTCGTATGCGTCGCCGCTGGCGCTGGACCGGGCCGGGGTGAAGGTCTCGGACCTCGACCTCATCGACATGCACGAAGCGTTCGCCGCTCAAATTCTGTCGAATACGCAGGCCTTCGAGTCCGCGGACTGGGCGAAGAAGCACCTCGGGCGCTCCGAGAAGATCGGCGACATCGATTGGGACAAGTTCAACGTGACCGGCGGCTCGCTTTCGATCGGGCACCCGTTCGCGGCCACCGGGGCTCGTCAGATCACACAGACCCTCCGCGAGCTGAAGCGGCGGGGCGGTAACCTGGCCCTTTGCACTGCCTGCGCGGCAGGCGGAATGGGCGCATCCATGGTGTTGGAGGCAGAGTGATGGCGCACGAAGGACTCACCATCGAGAAGCGCGACGACGGCGTAGCCATCGTTCGCATGGATATCCCCGGCGAGCCGATGAACACGCTGAAGGCCGACTTCGTCGATACCTTCATGGAGGTGTTCAGCTCGGTCGAGAACGACCCCGAGATCAAAGCGATCGTCTTCACGTCGGGCAAGAAGGACAGCTTCATCGCTGGCGCCGACATCACGATGCTCGAAAGCGTGAATACCGCCGAGGAAGGCGAGCGCATCTCGCGCGAGGGCCACAAGGCGATGAACCGCATCGAAAGCTGTCCGAAGCCGGTCGTCGCAGCGATCCACGGCGCAGCGCTCGGCGGCGGCCTCGAGGTCGCACTCGCCTGTCACGCGCGCGTGGCGAGCGACAGCAAGAAGACCAAGCTCGGCCTTCCCGAGTCACAGCTCGGCCTGCTCCCCGGGGCCGGCGGCACGCAGCGGCTTCCGCGGCTCATCGGCGTTCAGGCCGCGCTCGACATGATGCTGACCGGCAAGCAGATCGACGCTAAGAAGGCGCTCAAGCTCGGCCTGGTCGATGATGCCGTTTCCCCCTCGATCCTCCTGCAGACCGCGGTGGAACTCGCTCTGTCACGCGTCAACTACGTGCCCAAGCGCGACAGCTTCATCGAGCAGCTGCGCGACAAAGACGCAGTCACGGAGTTTGCGCTCGCCAAGAACCCGGTCGGCCGGAAGATCCTCTTCGACCAGGCGCGCAAGCAGCTGCACAAGCAGACCCGCGGCAACTACCCCGCCCAAGACCTCATCATCGACATCGTAAAGGCTGGCCTCGAGGGCGGCTTCGAAGCGGGCCTGCAGGCCGAGGCGCGCGGGTTCGGCCGCTTGCTCACCACGCCGGAAGCCGCGAACCTCATGAGCGTTTTCTTCGCTACGACGGCGTTGAAGAAGGACTCGGGTGTCGACGACCCGAACGTGAAGCCCCGCGAGGTCAAGAGGGTCGGCATGCTCGGGGCCGGCTTGATGGGCGCCGGCGTCGCGTACGTCACGACTTCCGTCGCCAAAATCCCCGTCCGTCTCAAAGACCGAGACGCCAACGGCGTGATGGCCGGCCTCCGTTACGTTCGCGGCATCATCGATGGACGCGTGAAGCGCAAGCGGCTCACCGAACAGCAAGCCAACCACCTCATGCTGCAGACTACAGGGACGACGACGTACGAGGGCCTCAAGGGCGCCGACGTCGTGATCGAGGCCGTTTTCGAGGACCTCTCGCTCAAGCGGCAGATGGTCCGTGATGTGGAGGAAGCGGGCCGAGACGACGCGATTTTCGCGTCCAATACGTCCTCGCTGCCGATCACGCAGATCGCCGCGGCCAGCAAGCACCCCGAGACCGTGATCGGGATGCACTACTTCTCCCCGGTCCACAAGATGCCCTTGCTCGAGATAATCGTCACCGATCGGACAGCCGATTGGGTCACCGCAACCTGCGTCGACCTCGGGAAGCGCCAGGGTAAGCAAGTCATCGTCGTGAAGGACGGCGTCGGCTTCTACACGAGCCGCGTTCTCGCGCCGATGATGAACGAAGCCGCGCATCTCGTCGCCGAGGGCGTGCCCATCGACAAGGTCGACACGGCCATGCTCGACTGGGGCTTCCCGGTTGGCCCGATCAAGCTAACCGACGAAGTTGGCATCGACGTCGGCGCCAAGGTCGGCAAGATCATGCTCGACGCCTTTGGTGATCGGATGAGCCCGCCGGACGGCATGCAAAGGCTCATCGCCGACGAGCGCTACGGTCGAAAGAACGGCCGCGGCTTTTATCTCTACGGCGACCAGAAGAAGAAGGGTGTCGACGAGTCGGTCTATGAGATCATCGGCGTCACACCGAACAACAAGAGCATCAGCGCCGAAGACATCGCGTGGCGCTGCGCCCTTCAGTTCGTCAACGAGGCCTGCCGTTGCTTCGGCGAAGGCATCCTTCGGAGCGCGCGCGACGGTGACGTCGGCGCAATTTTCGGGCTCGGCTTCCCGCCCTTCCGCGGTGGTCCGTTCCGCTTCGTCGACCAGGTCGGCGCCAAGGAGATCCTCGGACGCCTACGCGAGCTCGAGAAGCAACTCGGGCCCCGGTTCTCGCCGGCGCCGGTGCTCGAAGAGATCGCGCGGAGCGGCCAGACCTTCCACGGGCCCGACCCCGTTAGGCCCGGTCAGTCGCGGGGAAACCAGACCCAAAGCGCGCCTCAGGCGACCGCTTAGTCCCTGGTTTCCCAAGGATATCCGGCGATTTCCGGATCCGCGAAGGGCCTCGATTGCAACGAAGGCCGGACCTCTCTATGATGGGTCTGGGTCGGGGAGGACGGAACAACTGGCAGACGCCAAGCGTTGGTCTGTTGTCGGCGTCAAAGAGCGGCCAGGCACTGAACATGGGAACCGAAGCAAGCGCACAAAAGCTGGAAAGCGCGGCGAGAACGATCGCGGAGAGTCGTCCACAACACCGCGGCGTATTGCTCGTAGAGAGCGACCCGGACCTTCAGTGGAGCCTCGCACGCATGCTGACGGTGGCCGGTAACCGTGTCGTCGGAACCAGTTCCGGGGCCGGCGCCCTCACTGTGATCGAGCACTGGGACGCGGATCTCGCCCTGGTGGCGTCGAGCTTGCCCGGAACGAGCGGCGTCGAGGTCGCCCGGCAGCTCCGCGAGCGGAACCCCGACCTGTTGGTCATTCTGATGGCTGAGGAGAACCCGGAGCCCGTTGCCAAAGAGGCTTCGACCGACGTGAGCGCCTATCTGGCCAGGCCGTTTCGCTTCGAGGCACTGCGCGCTCTGATCGAGTCGCTCCAACTTACCCCGGCCCCTGCGGAGTAGCCCTGCTAGGCTTCTTAGGCGTGAAGCGACTGCTGTCCGGGTTGTGTTTCGTACTTAGCGTGTCGCTCCTGGGCGCCGCCATCGCACAGTCGACGCCCGGCTTCATCCACGTCGACGAGATCCGGCCGGGGATGAAGGGCTACGGTCTTTCCGTCTTCCGGGGCACGGTCCCCGAACGGTTTGATGTCGAGGTCATCGATGTCCTTCACAACTTCCGGCCTAGTCAGGATCTGATCCTGATCCGGACCCCGCACCCGCTCCTGGACAGGGCGCGGGGCGTGGCCGGCATGAGCGGGAGCCCGATCTATCTGGATGGCCGCTTGGCGGGGGCGTACGCGTATGGCTGGAGCTACGGCACCGACCCCGTGGTCGGGGTGACGCCGATCGCCAATATGCTCGCGGAGCTCGAACGCCCCGTGCGCCTGGATATGTTCCCCGGGGCCAAGCCGCTCCCAAGTGGGCCGCGCGCCGAGTCAGCGCGGCGCCCGCCATCGAAGGAAAGATTTGCGGGCTTGCCGCCGTTTCGCGGGGAGCACGAGGTGAACGCACTCTCCACGATTCGCGCGCTCCACAAACAGAGGGCGCGCATCCAAGAACCGGTCGGCCTCCATCGCGCCACCACCCCGATCATGCTCGGCGGTTTGAACGACTCCGTCGCCCACATGCTCGCCAAGGAGCTGGAGCCGCTAGGTTTCGTCGCCACGCAGTCGAGCACGGGTAGAAGCTCGAAGGGCGGCCCCAAGCGCTTCGAGCCAGGCGGGGCCGTTGCCGTCGAGCTCGCGCAAGGCGATATCTCCATGACCGGCGTCGGTACGGTCACCTACGTGGGCAGAGGGGGGCGAACCCTTGCGTTTGGTCACCCCATGATGGGCGCAGGCGCTACTGGGCTCCCCACCGCGACCGCGCGCGTGCTGCACGTCTTGGTGAGTGAGGTCCGCTCCTTCAAGATTGCCGAGGCGCTCCACCCGCTCGGCGCGTTGGTGCAAGACCGTCAATCGGCAATCGTCATCGACCCCAGCATCGAGCCGGCACGCATTCCGGTTCGCGTAAAGGTGAACGGCGTCGAGGGCGCTCCGAAGACCGAGTGGCGCGTCGAAGTGGCGAGCCACCGCATCCTCACGCCTTCGATCGTGTTCGCCATAATCACAACCGCGGTCAAATCCACGGCTGGCGATGTCACCGACGTCATCTTTCGGGCGAGGAGCAAGATCGGGATCCAAGGCCATGGCGTCGTCTCGCTCGACGAGCAGGGCTTCTCTCCAATGGGCGCCGCCAGCCCGGCGGTGTTTTCCCAACTGCGGATGTTCGGGCTGATGGAGGCCGCGTTCGCCAATGCGTTCGAAAGCTCCCGTGTGACCTCGATCGACCTAGAGCTCGATCTCGAGCTCAGCCGCGACGTTTATCAGATCTCCGATGCCTCGGTGGCGTATGAGGAGGTCGACCCCGGCGATGAGGTGACGATCTACGTCAGGCTGCGCCGCGTGGACCAGCCCGACACGATCCGCGCAGTGAAGGTCCGTATTCCGAAGGCCGCGGCAGGCAAGACCGTCCGCGTGCTGGTGGCCGCGGGGAACCAAGTCGCAATCGAGCAACCTCGACCGGGTTCGCTCGGCGACCTGATCGAGCAAGCCGGGCGACGCTACCCCGCCACCTCGTTGGTCGTGGCCCTTCAAATGCCCACGCGCGGCCTTCGTTTCGAGGGCCATGTGGTCGATTCGCTTCCGGCGTCCGCGCTGAACTCGCTCCAGCTCGTCAGCACCACGGAAGACAGCCGGCCGTTCGTCACGCAGTCCCGCACGGAGATCAAACTACCGGAAGTCGTGGTCGGCGGCGCCAACCTTGCGCTTCGCGTCCGTGAGGTCGCGCGCGATCAGCTTCTCGGCGAGTAACAAGACGATGAAAACCTCAAAGACTACTATCCCAATCGCCTTGGCAGGCCTGGTGCTCGCAACGAGCGCGAGCGTTGCCGCGGTGACCACCCAGAGCTTCGTGCTCGACAGCGCCGACGCCTTCTTCGAAGGCGAGCTCGAGGGCGCGGCGGTTAACTCCGACGGCTCGGTGCGAGCGGGCGCCGCGACCGAGCGGACCGAGCTCGAGAACGTTCCTCTCGCTTACAGCGTCGCTCAACGCGGGGGCACGACGTTCGTTGGGACGGGGACCAATGGCGTCGTCTACCGGTTCGACGGAAAGAACGTGAAGGCGTTCGCAAACACCGGCGAGCTTCTCGTCTCTTCGCTCGCCTTCGGCAGCGACGGCGCGCTCTACGCCGGCACGTTGCCCAACGGCCGGATCTACCGAATCGATACCAAGTCCGCAAAGATGAAGCGCTTCTCGATACCGAAGGGAGCGAAACACATTTGGGCGCTTCGCTACGACAAGAAGCGGGGGCGGCTGATCGCAGGGACCGGCCCCGAAGGTAAGGTGTTCGCGATCGACCCGATCGGTCGCGCCACAGAGCTCTACAAGGCAGAGGCCTCGCACATCATGGCTCTCGCCGGAGACGGCAAAGGCACGATCTACGCCGGCACCAGCGACGACGCATTGGTTCTACGGATCCGGCCGAACGACGAAGTCGAGGTCGTGCACGACTTCCCGGGCAACGAAGTCACCGCGATCGACTATCACGACGGGAGGCTCGCCGTTGCTGCAAACGAGTTCAAGACCGCCCCGGGGAGCCAGTTCAAGCCCGGGGCTGCTAAACCGGCCGCTGCGTCGCGCCCGTCTACCCGCCCACGACCCGGAAGTGGGCAGCTGTGGCGCGTCGACACCGACGGACGGGCCGAGATGCTGGTGAGTCGCAAAGACACCCATTTCACGGCGGTTCAGTGGGGTACGGACGGCGCGATCTACGTCGGCGGCGGTCACGAAGGCCGCATCCTTCGAGTCGAGCCCGACGCGAGTTATTCGATCTGGGTAGACGTCGAAGAGCGGCAGGTCCTGGCTCTCGACCTTCGCGCAGAGAACCCCTCGTTCGTCACCGGTGACGGCGCGGCCATCTACCGTGTGCAATCCGGAACGCGGCGCGACGCCGCCTGGACTAGCAAGGCTCTCGACGCGAGCTTCGCATCGAAATGGGGCCGGCTCACATGGCGAGGTCGAGGGCGTTTCGTTTTCCAAACACGCTCGGGCAATACCCAGGAGCCAGGCGAGACCTGGAGCGCCTGGTCGAAGGGTCTCAAGCAGCCCGGGTCCGTCGCAAGCCCGCCCGGACGCTTCATCCAGGTGCGCGCGAAGCTCCCGAAAGACGACTCCGCCGTGCTTCGCGCCGTCGAGCTCTTCTATCTGCCTCAGAATCAGCGCGCGCGTGTCTCCGACGTTCAAGGCAGCCGGCCGCCGCTCAAGCGAGGCGAAACGCTCCGACAACCGCCGCGGCCAACGACGCTCCTCAACCTGAGCTGGAAAGTCGATAACGCCGATAAGGATCCATTGCGATACCGCATCGCCTATCGGGAAGAAGGGCAACCGGCGTGGCGTGACATGTTTGGCGAAGACGCCGTCCTCAGCGAGGTAAAGTACGCCTGGGACACCGGCAGTATCCCCGACGGGTACTACGTGGCGCGGGTCGAAGCCTCGGACGAGCAATCCAACCCGGAGGAACTCACCCTGCGATCGAGCGCGACCTCGGAGCCGATTCGTGTCGACAACCACCCACCCCGCATCGAGCAACTCAAGGTGCGTAAGGGGCACGTGCAGGGGCGCGTCGTGGACGAGCTTGGGCCGATCGCTCGCATTCAGATGTCGATCGACGCGGGCGCCTGGCGCGACCTGTTCCCCAGGGACTCGCTGCTAGACAGCCCCAGCGAGGGCTTCGACGCCCCGCTCGGCGATTTGTCGAGTGATGTCCACATCATCGCCGTTCGCGCGTTCGATGCCGCAGGCAATCAGGCAAACCGAGAAATCACCATTAAAACGCGCAGATAGGGGCAAAGCCGCAGGCCGGGCCTGAAATGGCCCAATTTGGCGCCTGACCGCGAGCCCTGGCATCTGATAGTCTGTTCCCCTACTTTGTTTCACTTGGTTGGAGATCCGGGGGAAGTCGTGGTAAACACGCGCACTCAAAAGGGGCGACGTGGCGCCGGAATATCCCGGACCTAAGGAGAAGAACGTATGAACATCAGCAGACTAGCTTTAATCGCACTACTCGGTAGTGCACTCGCGGCCTTCGGCTGCAGCGACGACGAAGGCACCGGCGGCACCGGCGGCACCGGCGGCACCGGCGGTAAAGGTGGAGGCGCTGCGCCACCTTGTGCCGAAACCACCCGTACGTGCGAGAACGGCGCGATCGACGACATCGTGGCGTGCTGCGAGGTCGCGCCACCCGCACAGGCGGACGCTTGCGACGGTACCGAAAGCATCGTGAACCCGACCAGTTGCACAGCGACCGGGACCACGGTCACCTACCTGCTCACCGTCATGGAGGTCGCTGGCGACTGCAATGACGGCTATAACCTCGACGGCTGTAACGGCATCAGCTGCGACAACGGCGCCCTCGCACCAGGCGAAGGCATCGACGGCGTGGACAACGCGCTTGCGGGTCTGGCACCGGTGCTCGTGGGCGTTGGCGGCAACCTCGGCGGCGTGAATCAGGCCTTCTCCGACGCCATTTGCGGATTGACGGACGATCCAGCGCAGGCCACCTGCGACGGTGGACCCGATGATGGCAACGTGTGCGTCACGACTTGCGAAGGTGGAGCCAATACTGGCAACGCCTGCACCACCGCCACCGCCGCCGCCGACTGTCCCGATGGCGCGTGCGTTGACCCTTGTCCGGACACGGATGGCGCTTGTGAAGGTGGAGCCAATAATGGCAACGCCTGCGCCGCCGACGCCGACTGTCCCGATGGCGTGTGCGTTGGTGCAGACGCCGGCACGTGCAACTCCGACGATGATGATTGCCAGCTGGTGATTGCACCGATCGAGATCCGCTTCGTGATCGATGCCAACGCGGCCGAGAACTGCGCCAATGTGAAGGTCATCAGCGACGGCGAAGAGTCTGATGTCATCCTGAACCTCGGCGATCCGGCTGAAGCGGATGCCCCCGTGTGTGCGAGCGGCACGATCGGGACGATCCCCGTGACGATCGGCGGAGTGCCGGGCGCGTTCGGCAACACCATCATACGGACGACTGTCTCGGCAGACGGCTTCTCGGATGGCTTGCTCGGCGTAACGGTCGATGCGGACACCGCGGTGGCGATTGCTGAGGCCCTCCTTGCGGGAGCCGGCACAGTCGTGGGCCAGGTGCTCGACATCAACACCGACCTGTCCGGCGACTCGGGCACAGCATGCAATGCCCTCTCCGCGACCTTCGTGATCGGCGGGGTTTCGGAAGCACCGGCCCCGTAAACTGTAAACGGTGAAATCGAGGAGAAGGCCGGCGCCCTAGGGCGTCGGCCTTTTCTTTTTGTCTGGTCAGGACTTCGTGAAGCGGCCGACCTTGAGCCGACGCATGACGGCCAGCTTCTGACGTTCCTTGTACGCCTGGTGGCTCGCATCGCTCGCCTCGTTGTTCTCGTCGGTCGCCCGGTCGATCACCTGGAACTCGGTCTGCACGAAGATGGTGTGACCCAGCCCTGCGGTCCCCGGCGTCGCCGCGGCGAGCACCTCGTTCGGAACGCGAACGGGCACGTCGGCGACGAAGTGCACGATGCGGTAGCTCGGCGCCGTGAAGCGATTGTCAATCGCCGAAAGCCCATCCTCCAGATCGAGCGGGAGCTGCAACTCGGGGACCAACTTCGCGAGCGCCGGCTCCGACCGACAGTAATCATGGAATCGAGCGAGCGTGTTCGTCGACTGACCCGGAATGACGAAGTTGAAAGGAACGATGCTTCGCTGGACGTAGTTCAGGACGGGAAAGATGTCGCGCGCAGTACGGGTCACGATTCGAAAACGCACCTTGTCGTAGATCTGCGACGCGCTGACGTCGGGCTTCGACAAGAGCTTCGTGTAAAGCGAATCCCTGTTCTTTC
>CAXMRM010000019.1:0-5991 GCA_964196015.1 uncultured Myxococcota bacterium | reverse complement strand
CCGGCAGTTGATCGGTGACGATGGTGTTGACCTGCAGGCCGTTATCGAGAGTGGTGACTTGCACTGGCGGAAGCGACATGTCCTTGGCCTCGCCGGGGGCGGGCGGAGGCTCACGCTCGGGCTGCGCCTTGGCTTGCGCGTCCTTTGCGGTCTCGGGTTCAGCGCTCGTGCTCCCCTTGGAGCCGCCGCACGCCGCCAATAGCGCGCTGAGGCCCAGAACGACGACCGGGCCGACGACCAGGCCGCTCAGGCGGAATCGCAGCCACATCTTCATTTCTCCTCCGACGTCGGGGTCGCGCCGGGCAACACGTCGAGCACGGTGCGATGGCTCGCCTTGAAGTAGCTGTCTGCCACGCGTCTGATGTCCTCCCCGGAAACGGCGAGGTAGTGGTCGAGCTCTAGCTTCAGTAGACTCGCGTCGCCCCAGTAGAGCTCGTATTCCGCGAGGCTCTGTGAACGATCCATGTTCGACTGGAGCCCGAATACGAAGGCCGCGTGGATTCGGTTCTTGGCCTTCTCGAGTTCCCGAGCCGTGACGCCCTTCGTTGCAATCGAGTCAAGCTCGGCCAAGACGATTTCCTGCGCCTCTTTCGGAGCGTGCCCGCTCGCCATGACCGCCCAGATGGACAAAAGATCCGGCCCGCGCCGGTCGTCGGTGCCAACAGCAACGTCCTGGCAAATCTCTTTCCGCTTTACGAGGGTTTGGTAGAACCGGCTCGATTCGCCGTCGCCGAGCACTAGGGCGAGTATCTCGAGCGCGTAGTGATCAGGGGAGCGGTTCGGCGGGATGTGATACGCGACGTGAAACGCCGGGAGCGTGGCGTTCGCGTCGTACATCGTCTCGGTGCGCTGCGCGGTTTGTTCCGGCGGCGCGGGATCAGAATAGGCTGACGTTTGGCGGGCCGGGACGTCGCCGAAGTACTTTTTGACCAATTGCATCGCTTCGTCGGTGTTGAAGTCGCCGCTGATGCTCAGCACTGCGTTGTTCGGTGCGTAATACGTGTCGAAGAACTCTTGGACAGCCTCGAGGGGTGCGTCGATCAAGTCCTGCATATCGCCGATAGTCGAATGGGCGTACGACCAGTAGTCGCCGTAGGCGAGCTCGTTGATGCGAAGCATGCTCGGGATGTACGGCTGGTTGTCGATCCGCTGGCGGCGCTCTTCCATGACGGTCATCCGCTGGTTTTCAAAATTCTCCTGGGTGATCGCGAGCGATCGCATCCGGTCGGCCTCGAGCCACAGCCCGAGTGCAAGCTCGTTCGAAGGCAGAGTTTCAAAATAGTTGGTGCGGTCGTTGCTCGTCGTTCCGTTTGCGCTGCCGCCCCGGTTGATGATCAGGCTGAAGTGCTCGCCTTTTCCAACGTTGGCCGAGCCCTGAAACATCATGTGCTCGAACAGGTGCGCGAAGCCCGACCGCCCTTTGACTTCGTTGCGCGACCCCACGTTGTAGTAGACCGACACGGCGACCGTCGGGACGGTGTGGTCTTGGTTCAGGACGACGCGCAGGCCGTTGCTGAGGGTGGCGCGGCTCACCTGCAAGTTGGAGAGCGCGGTTGCGCTTGGCTCGGCAGCCGCGTCTCCTGCCTCGAAGAGCGTGGCAGCGGCGACGAGCACCCCCAATGCTGTACCCATAAGAATCCGGTTCATCTGGCTCCTATCAACACGAGAAACGCGGAAAAGCTTCCAGGCTCGCTACCACATCCACTCCTAAGGGCAAAGTGGTTGACGCCTCTTGCGGTTTTGCGGACACTCAGCGATCCGCATGACCGCCGCAGTGTTATCCATCGGTACCGAGCTCACCCGGGGGGAGTTGGTGAATACCAATGCCGCGTGGCTAGGCGAAGAGCTGACCAAGCTCGGCTTCGACGTCGTCGAGCACGCCACGGTGGACGACCATCTCGATCGAATCGTGACGCTCATACAACGCTTTGCGGCAACGCATCGCGTCGTGATCGCGACGGGCGGGCTCGGGCCGACCTCCGACGATCTCACGGCCACGGCGGCAGCCAAGGCAGCCCGGGTGGAGCTCCGCCGTGACGAGCGCGTCGTCGACGGAATTCGGCAGAAGTTCAGGGCGTTTGGGCGGATGATGCCTGAATCCAACGCGAAGCAGGGCGACTTCCCCAAAGGCGCGGAGATTCTTTCGAACCCCGTGGGCACCGCGCCTGGGTTCGCGATGACGCTTGGCAAGGCGCGCCTCTTCTTCGCCCCGGGCGTGCCCCACGAAATGAACCACATCTTTCGTGAATCGATTGTGCCGGCCATCGCGGCGCTTGCCGAACCGCGAACCCATCAGGTGCACCTGCGGACGTTTGGCATGACCGAGTCGGGTGTTGCCGAGGCGCTTGCTGGCCTCGAAAAAGAGCATGATGGCTTGACGCTCGGCTATCGCGCGCACTTCCCCGAGATCGAAGTGAAGGTTCACGTGCGCGCCGACTCAGCCGGCGAATCCGAGCGGCTCTCGCATTTGATCGCCGACAAAGCGCGCGTGATTCTTGGCGATGCTGTGTTTGGTGGCCGCGCCGCTACGTTTCCGGAGGTGGTCGGCAAGGCCCTTCGAGACAAGGGCAAGACCCTCGCGGTGGCAGAGTCGTGCACTGGCGGACGGGTGGGCGAGATGCTGACCCGCGTGCCCGGCGCCTCCGACTACCTGTTGCTCGATGCGGTCGTTTACGCGAACAGTGCAAAAGAGGCGGTGCTCGGCGTGAGTCCGGAGGTGCTGCGGGCGCACGGTGCGGTGAGCTCGGAGACGGCGGCCGCAATGGCGGAAGGGGTGCTTCGAGTCGCCGACGCCGATATCGCCGTGTCGATCACCGGGGTGGCGGGACCCGGCGGTGGCACCGAAGACAAGCCAGTGGGGACGGTTTGGTTTGGCCTGGCGCGCAGGGGCCAGCCGACCATCACCAAGCACCGAAAGCTTCCATGGGGGCGAGACCGTGTGCAGATCTTGTCGGCCTACGTCGCGCTCGAGCTCGTCCGCCGCGCGGCCCTAGAACGCGACCTCAACCTCGGGTAAGGTACGGTCCTATTCAGGTCCGGGGGACCTCATCGGGCACTTTCCCGATCACAAACTTGACTACCGGAATGAAGCCGACTAGACGGGTGTTCAGGTATTTGACTCAAAGGAATCTGCGCCATGGCCGACTCGAATCGCGAAAAAGCCCTCAACCTAGCCCTTGGAACTATTGAGAAAGCCTATGGAAAGGGCTCGATCATGCGTCTCGGGGATGCCGCCACCAGGCTGAAGGTGCCGGTGATTTCTAGTGGGGCGATTTCTCTGGACCTCGCGCTGGGAGTCGGGGGCTATCCGCGGGGCCGCATCGTCGAGATCTATGGCCCGGAGTCGAGCGGCAAGACGACTTTGACCCTCCATGCGATCGCCGAGTGCCAAAAAAGTGGAGGTATCGCGGCCTTCATCGACGCTGAGCACGCGCTCGACCCGAGCTACGCCCGCAAGCTAGGGGTCAACGTCGACGAACTCCTAGTCAGCCAGCCGGACCATGGTGAACAGGCCCTCGAGATCGCCGACACCCTCGTCCGCTCGTGCGCGGTCGACGTCATCGTCATCGACTCGGTTGCGGCCCTGGTGCCCCGCGCAGAGATCGAAGGCGAGATGGGTGACACCCACGTTGGCCTTCAGGCGCGCTTGATGAGTCAGGCGCTTAGAAAGCTCACCGCTAATCTCCAGAAGAGCCAAACCACCCTGTTCTTCATCAACCAGATTCGCATGAAGATCGGCGTGATGTTCGGGAGCCCCGAAACCACCAGCGGCGGTAACGCGCTCAAGTTCTATGCGTCGCAGCGTCTCGACATTCGCCGCATCGGTACGATTAAAGTTGGTGACGCCGCTGTGGGCAACCGTTGCCGCGTGAAGGTGGTCAAGAACAAGCTCGCCCCGCCGTTCCGTCTGTCCGAGTTCGATATCCTCTTCGGCAAGGGTATTAGCCGCACCGGCGACGTGCTCGACCTGGGCGTCGAGGCAGACATCATCCAGAAATCGGGCGCTTGGTACAGTTACGGTGAAGAGCGTGTCGGCCAGGGCCGCGACAACGCGCGCACCTTCCTCGAAGAGCATCCCGACATTCTCGCGCTGATCGAGCGCAAGCTGCTTCAGAAGCACGGGCTCATCGAAGAGGACACCGCACAAGAGCCGAAAGCCGAAGCCAAGGCACCCGTGGTTGCACCCGCTAGGGAGGTCGCTAGCAAACGCGCCCGGCCTAACTGAACCCCTTTTCCCGGGTCCTCGCCGGCGCTTTCGTCGAGGTTGAAACCGAACGATAAAAAAAGCTCCAAGCGACTGGAATCACACAGGTTTATCCAAAAGTAAGCATTGACTTTTCAGTCTGGTTTTGCTACAAGACATTAAGTGCATGTAGTTGTTTGCACGCCCAATCACGAATGGCTTCCTGCCCGCGCTCCCGGCGCGGGTTTTCGTCGTTTTTGACTCAAAGGAGACTTGTCTCATGAGCTTCAGCATAGGCGACAAAGCAGTTCATCCGGCTCATGGGGTCGGTGAGATCACGCAAATCGAAGAGCGACTGATAGGTTCCGACAAAATCGACTTCTACATTCTCAAGCTCTTGAACGGGAAATCGGGCACCGTGCGCGTCGCTCTGAACGCGGTCGATCGAGTGGGTCTTCGGCAAGTCATGTCACGCAGCGCCGCCAAGACCGTGCTCGATGAGCTCAAGAAGGACGAAATGGCGGTTACCTCGCAGCCGTGGAATCGGCGCTACCGCGAGTACACCGAGATGCTCAAGAGCGGCTCCCCAATCAAGGTCGCCAAGGTCTTGCGCGACTTGTCGAAAGTGCGCGCCGACAAGGGCGAGCTCAGCTACGGCGAAAAGAAGCTCATGGAGCAAGCGCGCAAGCTGCTGATCACAGAGTTGGCCCTCGCGCGCCGCGTCCGCGAAGAGACGATCGAACGCGACCTCGATAACATCCTCAACTAAGAAAAGGGGATCGTTCCTTTTTTAGCGCGCGGTTTTTTCGTCGTGGCCGGATTGGCCGAATCGCTTCGAGAGTTCGCTGAAGAGGTCGCGAAGCGAGATGTCGCGCAGCACCAGCCCAACCAGTAGGTGGTAGATAACGTCGCCCGCCTCTGAGGCCACGCGGTCGTCTGATTCGCCGATCAGCGCCTGGCCCAGCTCGGCCGCTTCCTCGCGGACCTTGGCGCCGATCTTGGTCGGGCCCGCGTCGAGCAACGATTTGGTGTAGCTCTTGCTGGCATCTGAGGCCTTGCGCTCCTGCAGCGTGCGCTCGAGGCGCAGCAGGGTAGGCGCCGCGCTGTCGCTGCCGGCTTCGTCCAGATTACCGTCGGCGTCCAAATGCCGGAAGAAGCAGGTCTCCGCGCCGGTGTGACAGGACGCGCCGGCGGGATCGACCATGTAGAGCAGCGTGTCCCCGTCACAGTCGACCCACACGGTGCGTACTTGAAGCGTGTTGCCGCTGCTCTCGCCCTTCTTCCAGAGCTTCTGGCGCGAGCGGCTGTAGAAGTGGGCAAGGCCGGTGCTCAGCGTCCGCTCGATCGCGGTCTTGTCCGCATACGCCATCATGCGCACCTCGCCCGTTTCCGCGTCCTGCGCGATGACGGCAACAAGGCCCTGATCGTTATAGTTGAGCGCGTCGAGGGGCATGAGCCGGGGGGTACGCTAGCTGGGGGGGGTCCGCAAGCGTGCCGGGGACAGCGGCAGGGACAGCGGCAGGGACAGCGGCAGGGACAGCGACGGCGGCAGTGGCAGCGGCAGCGGCAGGGACAGCGGCAGGGACAGCGGCAGGGACAGCGACGGCGGCAGCGGCAGCGGCAGCGGCAGCAACTGTGTTGCGCGACGGAGTCCCCGCCTCGGCCTCGGTCCACGGCCTCGGCCCCGGAGATCAGTGCCGAATACCCATCAAGGCTTCCAGCGTATCCCTCAACCCGCTCAGGTCGCTTGCGCTCACGTGGGCCGAAGCCCCGGCTTCGAGCGCCGCCTGCTTGTCTGCTTCGCCAGC
>CAXMRM010000018.1:0-4068 GCA_964196015.1 uncultured Myxococcota bacterium | reverse complement strand
TACCGGGTGCCTTCATCGGCACGGTTGCGCGGATCGCGCCCTCACCAGAAGTCTTGGATCCGCTTCGCGCCGCTTTGCATCACCGCCAACGTCGGTCGGCTCCATCACCGCCAACGTCGGTCGGATCTTTTCGCGCCTTGTCTTTCCAACGTCGGTCGGATCTCTTTTTTCTTCTTTTGTTTTTTTTACCGCCAACGTCGGTCGTGTGTTCGGTCGTGTGTTCCTTCTTCTCCTTTTATGGAATGTCGATGCAAGCAGCGTCGGCGGCGTAGTACTCGACATCGCAGTCGCCCTGGAAGAGCTGATTGCAGGTCTTCGTGGCGCCGCAATCAAAATAGCTGATCAACAACGCTGTGCAGTTGGCGTTGTCGTTGTAGACGTTCAGCGCGTTGTAATAGTCGATACAAACCTCGGCCGTGTAGTCGAAACAGGGGGCCTTCATGCAGTACGCGTTCAGGGAGGCGTCAAAATCGGCGCCTCCGCCGCCTGCGCCGCCGGTGCCGGCACCGTTGCCGTCGTCATCGCCGCAACCGGTTAGCGCAAGCATTGCCACGGCTAGCTTTGGAATAGTCTTCTTCGGATTAAACATTGAGTCCCTCACCTTCCTGGTCGCGCAGGATACCCCAGAACCGGCTGAAAGGTAAAGTGGTGTCGGCCGTGGGGAGCTGGAGGCAGACATGTGCTACCTGCACCAATCGAGTTGTCATTGTCCCAGCTCTCCTCTGTTAGGCTTTGCGCTGAATGATCATCGTTACTGGCACCAAGCGTTCGGGGACTTCGATGTGGATGCAGCTATTGGAGGCGGCTGGGTTTCCTCCAATCGGGAGTGCATTCCCGCGTAACTGGGAAAGTACGATTAAGGATGCCAATCCGGCGGGCTTTTACGAGTCAGACCTCCGTGGCGGGATCTTTTATGCGACCAACCCTCATCCAAAGAGCGGCGCCTATCTCTTCCCAGAAGACACCCGCCGCCACGCCGTCAAGGTGTTCATTCCCGGCCTCATCAAGACCGATCGCGCATTCATCGACAAAGTGATAGCAACGATTCGCCCTTGGCGGCAGTACGTCCGCTCGGTGAATCGCCTTTACGCGATGGAACGCGAGGCCAAGAAGTCAAAGCTCGAGAAGGCTCCGGACGACATTCCCGGGCCCGTAGTCATGCCCCCCCTCATCGAATGGTGGGTGGAGAATTTCTCCCTCATCAGCGATATCGTCACGCGACGATATCCGTTCCTCATGGTTGCCTACGAATCGGTCCTGGAAGATCCAGATAAGACGCTTCGCGACGTGTTTCGTTGGGTCGGTGAGGGCGATGTGGAAGCTGCCATCGCAGGCGTCGAGCCTAGGCTTCGGACCCAAAGCGGAGACGGCAGTGACCAGGCCGAGGAACCGGACGTCGAGCTCGAGCCCGAGGTGACCGAGGTCTTCGATGCGCTCTACGAAGTCGTCCGGACCCAGTCGCCGCTCGAACAGCCGTTCATCGATCGTCTCAACGAGACCAATCGTCTACTCGGTCCCCGAATCGAAGCAGCGGTCAAGGAAACCGCCCGAGGCCAGCTCGAGCGTAGGCGTCTTCTCGAAGCGCGCCGAAAGGCTGGGGAGGACGCTGCGCCTGGCTCCTAGCGAGACCACGGAGGTTTCGAGGGCTGTGTTTGTCCCCCGTTTGCTGGCGGGCGACACAGACGCTAAAAGTGACCCCATCAGCCGGAAGAGGCGAGCGAGGCGGCATGATGACGCCGACAGGTCGAACTCTGGCAGTTTGATGGATGGAGGAACCAGTGAAGTTCAAGCAAGCAGTTCTACTCTGTGCGATTACAGTGGCGGTCGCAGCCGGGCTCGTCGGATGTAAGAAGGACGACACCGCGGTCAACGCGCTACAGGATCTGACGAACGAGCTGTCCGATCAGGTGGCCGAGCAAAACAAGGAGCTCACCAGTCTGGCCGAGCAGCACCAAACCTGCGTTAAGGATCTCGCCAAAACCAAGAACGAGGCGGTGGTGATCACCGCCACCGACGCGACGGTGGAGGTTCCCTCCTTGGAAGGGGAAGCCAACGCGACTTCCTTGGATGCTTTGAAAAAAGCGTTGAACAAATCGCTCGACAAGCAAAAGGCGGCGCTCACCGAGTTGAAGACGAAGAACGAACAATGCGGGAAGGACCTCGAGGCTGCCAAGGCCGACGCCGAAGCGGCGGAAGCAGCGGAAGCCGAAGCGGCGGAAGCAGCGGAAGCCGAGGCCGCCGCTGCTGAGGCAGCCGCCAAGAAGAGAGCGGCCGCGCGGAAAAAGGCGGCCGCCAAGAAGAAAGCGAAGCAGGAGAAGTGGAAGTGACCTGAGGTCACGCGTAGAACGACCGCCGTGCTGAAGTGCGCAATGACAACGGGTTCGTGACTCGACCGTTCGAGTAGAGCGGCGAGTCCAGACCCGGGCCAGATCACGGACGCAAAGTCGCAGAAGCGGCTCTGCGTTTCGTGTGGCCTCGGGCCATGCCCCGAGTAGCTCGCCGACGCTGCCGTGACATGGTTCCGCACCAGCACCCACAAGACTCGCTCTACTTCTTGGAACACGGCAAGGCCGTTTCTTCTTACTTCTGTGAAGCGCGATTGTACCTGCAGGAGGATCTGGTTTTGGACGCACTTCGCTTCACCGGCCGCGTTCTGGGCGAGCTCGGCCGGATGGCCTGGTCGAGTGTCTCTGCGGGTACCGACGGGATCCCGCGTTCGGTCGGGGCGATCAACGTCGCGTGGATCAACGACGTGCTCTCGGAACACTTCCCCGGAGCGTCCGTCGCCGACATGGAGATTCTCGGCGGGGACTCCGGGACCACGGAGCGGTGTCGCATCGGGCTCGTCTATGCACCGGGCGCTCGGCCAGCGGGGGCCCCAGATTCGATCTTCGTGAAGTTTCGCCCTCCGGGGCTCACGGAGCGCTTGTTCGGGAACATCCTGGCGTTGGGCCCCAATGAGGTCGGGTTCTACCGGGACATTGCGAGCGATGTGCCGGTGCGAGCGCCCGAGTGCTACTGCGCACGGGATGGCGGCGGCGAGTTCGTTTTGGTTCTCGAAGATCTCGCCTCCAAAGGCGCCCAGTTTCGGACTATCGCCGACCCGATCTCGCTGGATGAAGCCAAGGCGGTCGTCGCCGCTCTCGCTCGACTGCACGCTTCGTTCTGGGAACCTCCCCGTCTCGCCGTTCGCTTCCCCTGGCTGAGAAGCCCCGACCACAATCCGAACGCTGCCATCGAGCGATTTCTGTGCGCGAGCGCGCATCGACCGACCCTTGCACGCTTTCCACACCTCTTACCCGAGTCGCTAAGGCGCGGCGCTCATCAGATTCACAAGAAGCGCAAAGCGCTCGAACGCTACTGGGCCGACGGCCCGCTCACACTGATTCACGGCGATCCTCACCTCGGCAACCTGTACTTCGTCGACGCGGAGCCCGGCTTCTTCGACTGGCAGGTCTTGCAACGCCATCAGGGCATTCGAGACGTGGCGTATTTCTCAGTCCTCTCGCTCGATACCGAAACCCGAAGAGCCCATGAGAGAGATCTGGTCCGCCTGTACCAGGAAACTCTCCGAGATGGCGGCGTACCGAACCACGACCTCGATCGCGACAAGGCATGGGAGCACTACCGCAGCTTTTCGCTTTACGCCTACCTCGGCACGTCCGTCACGACGTCGATGTCGGACCTGCAACCTAGGTACATCGCGGAGCTCGGTCTGAAACGGGCGGCAACCGCGGTCGATGACCTCGACGCCCTCGCGCTCCTCGAAGCGCTCTAGCATTCTGCCGCAGAATCCGTATCGAAACACGAGGTTCGCTGAACACGGAAGAGCTGGGTTCGTACAGTTGCGACCGGGTGGTTCTTGCTGGGGGTGTGATGGGAACGGTTCCGCTCCTGCTACGCATGAAAGAAGACCCCGCTGCCCTTCCCGAGCTGTCGGAGCATGTGGGGGCTTCAATTCGAACCAACAATGAATCAGTGATCGGCGTGATTACACCGGATCGCGCGCAGGACTTTTCATCCGGGGTAACGATCAATTCGATCCTCCAGACCGACGCGCACAGCCAC
>CAXMRM010000017.1:0-6924 GCA_964196015.1 uncultured Myxococcota bacterium | reverse complement strand
GCGGTGCCCGTGGCGCTCGTCGTCCTCGCGATGGCCGCCCTTCGGCCGACTGCCCGCCGGCTGCGTCTCATGGGGTGGAGCCTCGTCGCTGCGAATCTTTGCTCTCTAATAGCGGTGGTCATCACGCTAAAGATCATTCAGGATTTCAAGGCGGTGGAACCAACTCTGCCGTTCCCCATGTTCTAGCCCCGTAACGGGCGACTTGGATAGGAGAAGCTTGTGCTTGCAAAAGATGTCATGACCGAAAACCCCGTGACCGCGACAGAGCTCATGTCTGTCGCCGAAGCGCTGGGGCTGCTGTATGAGCTCGATGTCCGGCACCTTCCGGTGGTCCGCGGTCGCGAGCTCGTAGGCATCATCAGTGACCGCGACCTCCGCGGCTTCTCAGGGGCTGTCGAGGACGAGGCGATTGACGCCGTCGAGAACGCGCGCTCGGCGACAGTCGGCAACTTCATGAATACCAGTCCGGTCAGAGTCGACCCGGAGACCAACGTCCGCGAGGTTATCGAGCTGATGCTATTGCATCGCGTGGGGGCGGTCCCGGTGGCCGACCTCGACACGGGTGACCTACTCGGCATCGTCAGCTACGTCGATTTGCTGCGCGTGCTTCAGGAGACCTTGGACCCGGGAGCGTGAAGCTGATCACCTCGCACGAGACCACCGACTTCGACGCGTTGGCATCGTGCGTGGCTCTGCAGAAGCTCTTCCCAGGCTCGGTGATCGGCCTGAGCGGAGGCTTCGCACCGAACGTTCATCAGTACCTCGCGCTTCATAGCGATCGGTTTCGGACGCAACGTTGTCAAGACCTCGACCTCTCGCAGGTCGACATGCTGATGGTGACTGACGTCCGGCGACGCGGGCGCCTGGCGCACGTCGAAGAGGTGCTCGATCGCCCGGCAAGCAACCCGCGAAGCGTGCGTGTTCTCGTTTGGGACCATCATCCGAGCGCCCCCGACGATTTGTACGCCGACGAAGAGTACGTGCAGCCGGTGGGCTCGGTGACGACGCTTCTAGTCGAAGAGCTCCGAGCGCAGGGCTCGGACGTCGACCGCGAAGAGGCCACGCTGTTTTCGTTGGGAATCCATGAGGACACGGGGTCGCTTGCCTATGCTCGGTCGAGCTCGCGCGACGCGATGGCACTCGCCTGGTTGCTAGGGCAGGGGGCGCAACCCGGCATTCTCCAACGGTTTCTGCGCCCGCCGCTAGACGCCGTGGAGCGCGAGCTGCTCGTGCGGTTGCTCGAGGCGGTGCGCGACGTGCCGGGGTTCGGCGCACCGGTCGGCGTTGCCGCGTTGGAGACGGCGGAGGTGCCCTCGGGCCTCGCGCGCGTGTCCACCGAGGCGTTCCGAATTCTACCGCACGACGCGCTGTTCTGTGCGTATCGGCTGCCCAACGGCAAGACGCACGTCATTGGACGCGCCCAGGTGAACACGGTTCCCGTAGGCGCCATCCTTCAAGAGCTCGGTGGTGGCGGGCACGCGGGTGCAGGTTCGGCTTCCGTGCACGATGCGTCGCTCGATGAGGTCGTGAGCCGTTTGCACGCGGCCATGCAGCGGTCCTGTCGTCGCCCGCAATTTGTTCGCGACCTCATGTCGAGCCCGGTCCGAACCGTTGCGCCCGACATGCCGCTTTCCGAGCTGGCGCATTCACTCCACGAGTGGGGGCACACCGGTGCACCGGTCGTCGAAGACGGAAAACTGGTCGGCGTGATCTCACGCCGCGACGTCGAACGAGCGCAACGCGAGGGACGAGGAGCGCTCGCGGTCAAGAGCTGCATGGCGCACCACGTCCGAAGTGTGGGGCCCGATGCGCCCGTCGCCGAAGCGCTCGATCAAATGACGGCCCACAACATCGGCCGCCTTCCCGTGCTCGACGGCGCTAGGATCGTCGGCATCCTCTCCCGCGAAGACGTGCTGGGCTACCTCTACGAAGAATCGCCCTGCTAGAGGGATGCTAGAAGGACGGCTCGCTGGTCCGTCGCAAGGTGACCTCGTAGTCGACATCGCAACTGCCTTTGAGCACCAGCAGTCCGGTCATCGTGTCATCATTCGGGTCGTCAGCCGGCGTGAACGTCAGGACATTGCCCTCCTTTTGGATGCTCATGTCGTCGCCGTCATCATCCTCGTACCAGCAGTGGCCTTGGTCATCCTTAACCGAGAGCCACCAGCCACCCTCGAGGTGCAATTGGTCGCCGCACAACCGACCGTTGATTCGATACTCGTCGACTACGATCGAGACGTCGTTCCCGTCTTGCGTGAGGACCCAGTTTTCGGCGCAGGACGTGAACATGTCCTCTGGGACAGCATCTAGACATCCGTCGGTGCGAATGGTCACGGGTCCATCATCATTGAACCAATACTTGCCCTTCAGATCGATTGGCGTGTCGTTGCAGTCGGGTAGCGCTCCTGTTCCCGCAAGGAAAGACAGCTCTTCCTTGCAGCTCCCCAATGCGGCCATGATGCAAATGCAGGCAATCCAGCGCATGACGAATTCGTACCATGTTTCCGCGACATGGACACCTCGCCAGTTGACGCATGTCTTGCGTTTTCTAGCGTGCGCGGCGCAATCTTAGCGCCTTCTGGCGCGACGATTCCTCAGAGCACTCTGCGCCTGGTCCCTGGATCTGGGATAGACTGCCGCCACCCCGGATGCGGATCAGGATTAGAAAAGGGCTCAACATCCCCATTGCCGGCGCGCCCGAGCAGCGCATTGACGATGCCAATGCGATCGGCTGGGCGGCGTTGGTCGCGAAGGACTATCGGGGCTTGCGGCCGCACCTGATGGTGGAAGTCGGTGACCGTGTTCGCCTCGGGCAACCTGTGCTCACCGATAAAGGCAACCCAGACGTGCTATTCACCTCGCCGGGGTGCGGTGAGGTCGTCGCCATTCACCGCGGCGTGCGGAGGTCACTGCAATCGGTGGTTATCCGGCTCGAGGGTGACGAAGAAGAGACATTTGCCTCGTATGATCGGGCCGGGCTGACGACGCTCGATCGACACGAAGCGCGAGCGGCTTTGCTCGCTTCCGGCCTCTGGACCGCGTTTCGGACGCGCCCGTTCGGCAGGGTCCCGCGTGCCGACGCGTCCCCGCATTCGATCTTCGTCACCGCAACCGACACCAACCCTCTCGCCGGCGATCCGCGCATCGTCATCGGTGAGCGCGCCCTGGAATTCTCGGACGGCGTGGCTGTTGTCAGTCGGCTGACCGATGGCCAGGTCTACGTTTGCCAAGCGCCAGGGCCCGAGCTCGAGTTGCCCAAGGTGGAAGCGGTGAACCCCGTCGTCTTCGAGGGTCCACATCCAGCCGGCCTCCCCGGGACCCACATCCACTTTCTCGATCCCGTCAGCGAGAACAAGTCGGCCTGGCATCTGAGCTACCAGGACGTCATTGCCATCGGGTCGCTCTTCACAAGCGGCCGACTGTTGACCGAACGCATCGTCGCCCTCGGTGGCCCGTTGGTTCGAAGGCCTCGGCTTTTGCGCACGCGCGTGGGAGCGAGCACCGAAGACCTCTTGCAAGGGGAGGTACAGCCCGTCGACTGCCGCGTGATTTCAGGGTCGATTCTGGGTGGGCGCCGCGCGGCGGGGCGTGCGCGATACCTCGGTCCATACGACCTTCAGATCAGCGTGCTTCGTGAAGACCGAACCCGCCGCTTCCTCAACTGGCTCGCTCCAGGCATCAACAGCTATTCCGCGATCCGTGCATTTGCCTCCGCCTTCCGTCCCCGAAGCCACCGGTTTCCTCTCACTACGTCCCAGCACGGCAGCCCTCGCGCGATGATTCCCATCGGCAATTTCGAGAAAGTCATGCCGCTCGACATCTTGCCCGCGCCTCTTCTGAAGGCCCTCATCGTCGGCGATACCCAGTCGGCGCGGGCGCTCGGATGCCTCGAGCTCGAGGAGGAAGACCTCGCGCTCTGTTCGTTCGTCTGTTGCAGCAAGTACGAGTACGGCTCGTTTCTCAGGGACACCCTAGACCTGATCGAGAAGGACGGCTGATGGGTCCACTGCGAAGATTGCTGGACAAGGTGGGGCCCCACTTCGAAAAGGGCGGGCGTTTGGAGAGCTATCAAGCCCTCTACGAAATGGTCGACACGCTTCTCTATTCGCCGCCCGACGTGTCTCGCCACGCCCCTCACGTGCGCGACGCGATCGATCTCAAGCGCGTGATGGGTCTCGTGGTGATCGGCGTCCTGCCGTGCGCTGTGGTGGCGATGTGGAACACGGGCTACCAGGCGAACCTCGCGATCGAGGCGCTCGACCTTTCCGCCCCTGCCGATTGGCGCGGTGCGTTGATCAATGCGCTCGGGATCGGCCACGACCCGAACAGTATCGCCGGCGCGACCTTCCACGGGATGCTGTATTTCGCGCCCATCTACTTGGTGACCCTGCTGGCCGGCGGCGTTTGGGAGATCCTCTTTGCCGGGATTCGCAACCACGAAATCAATGAAGGGTTCTTCGTCACCTCGATTCTCTATGCGCTGACACTTCCCGCTACGACCCCGCTTTGGCAAGTTGCGCTGGGCATCTCGTTTGGCGTCGTGATGGCCAAGGAGGTGTTCGGCGGCACCGGCAAGAACTTCATGAACCCTGCGCTGGCCGGCCGTGCCTTCTTGTACTTCGCGTACCCGGTCGAGATGTCGGGCGAGGCAGTGTGGACACCCCCGATCGACGTCGTTACGGGCGCGACACCGCTCGCGATCGGAGCCGAGCGCGGTGTGGCGGGCATCACCGAGCACGGCGTGACCTGGATGGACGCCTTTCTCGGTCCCATTCAAGGCTCGATCGGCGAAACGTCTGCCCTCGCGTGCCTCATCGGTGGCGTCCTCATCGTCTACACCGGCGTTGCCTCGTGGCGGATCATCGCTGGAGTTATGCTCGGCCTGGTTACTACGACCGTGCTCTTCAATGTGATTGGCTCCGACACCAATCCGATGTTTGCGATGCCTTGGTACTGGCACCTGGTGCTCGGAGGCTTTGCCTTTGGGATGATCTTCATGGCCACCGATCCGGTCACCGCGTGCGTCACGAATCCCGGCCGGTGGATCTTCGGCTTCCTGGTGGGCCTAATCACCGTTGTCATCCGCGTGGTCAACATCGCGTTTCCCGAGGGGATCATGCTTGCGATTCTCTTCGCCAACATCTTTGCGCCTACCATCGACCACTTTGTCATGCGGGCCAATATCTCGAGGAGGTTGAGGCGCAATGTCTGACCCAGTGAAAGATATGGGAGCCAAGACCGAGACGATCGCACGGACCCTACTCGTGGCGTTCTTGGTGAGCCTGGTGTGCTCTTCGCTCGTGGCCTCCGCCGCAGTCCTGCTGAAACCGCGCCAAGTCGCCAACGCTCTCCTCGACATGCGCCGCAACATCTTGGCGGTGGCGGGGCTGTTGGACCCTGAAGGTGACGTGAACGAGCTCTACGAGAGCATCGAATCCCACGTAGTCGATCTCGAGACCGGAGCCTACGTCGAAGACATCGACCCAGGCACCTTCGACCCGCTGGAAGCCGCCAAAGACCCCGAGCGGAGCGTTGCGGTGCCGGCCGGTATCGACGTTGCCCGGGTTGGACGCCGGGCCAAGCAAGCGCTCGTCTATCTCGTCCGGCAGGACGGCGAGGTGAGCAGAATCATCCTGCCGGTTTCCGGGTACGGCCTTTGGTCGACCATGTACGGCTTCCTCGCCCTCAAGGCCGACGGCAACACCGTTGCAGACATCACGTTCTATGCGCACGGCGAAACGCCGGGGCTCGGAGACTTCATCGTCAAGCCTGCGTGGCGAGCGCTTTGGCGCGACAAGCGTTTATTCGACGAGTCGGGCGACCTGAAGATCGAAGTCATCAAGGGACGCGTTCTCGCGCATGATCCGCTGGCCGACTATCACGTCGATGGGGTCTCTGGGGCGACGCTAACCGGAAACGGAGTCACGAAGATGATGCAGTACTGGCTCGGCGATCACGGCTATGGGCCCTATCTGCGCAACCTGCAACGAGGAGAAAGCCCATGAGCTCCGCTGCCAAGCGCGCTCTTCTCGATCCCGTCGTCGACAACAACCCGGTCACCTTACACGTCCTCGGGATCTGCTCCGCTCTCGCCGTCACGACGTCGCTTCTGCCGTCGCTCTACATGTGCCTGGCGCTCACCGTGGTGGCAGCGCTTGCCAATGCCGCGGTCAGCACGATCCGGCACGTGCTCCCGAGCAGCATCCGAATCATCGTGCAAATGACGATCATCGCGTCGCTGGTGATCGTCGTCGACGAGTCGCTCCAGGCGTTTGCGTTCGAAACCAGCCGTGAGCTTTCGGTGTTCGTGGGTTTGATCATCACCAACTGCATCGTTCTCGGTCGCACCGAAAGTTTCGCCTCGAAAAACCCTGTTGGCCTCAGCTTCCTCGATGGTATCGGCAATGGGCTCGGCTACAGCGTCATTTTGATCCTCGTCGCCAGCACGCGTGAGCTCCTCGGCGCCGGCACGCTGCTCGGCTACACCATCCTGCCCAACGTTGCCGACGGCGGTTGGTACAGCCCGAACGGGATGATGCTCCTGCCGCCGAGCGCGTTCTTCATCATCGGCCTCATCATCTGGGCCGTACGCTCGTGGAAGGTCGAGCAGGTCGAAAAGCCGGACTTCCGCATTCACGAAGTCCACCGAACGGAGGCGCTGTGATGGGCAACTACGTCGAGCTCTTCGTCAAAGCGGTGTTCGTCGAGAACCTCGCGCTCTCGTTCTTTCTTGGGATGTGCACCTTCCTCGCGGTCTCCAAGCGCATCCAGACGGCATTGGGCCTGGGTGCCGCGGTCGTGGTCGTTCAGCTGATCACCGTTCCGGCCAACACGTTCCTCTATCACTACGTCCTCGAGGAGGGAGCGCTTGCCTGGGCTGGGCTTCCGGACATCGACCTGAGCTTCTTGGGCCTCGTCACCTAC
>CAXMRM010000016.1:0-3934 GCA_964196015.1 uncultured Myxococcota bacterium | reverse complement strand
ACGTCGCGCTCGGACAGAATGCCCGTCATCACCCCGCCTTCGACGACCAGCACTGCGCCCACGTGGTTCTGGGACATTGCTCGAGCGGCATCAGCCACGGAGTCGCCGGGCTTCACCACAATCATCTCGGTCTTCATCAACGAGCTAATAAGCGCCATAGGCCTGCCTCCTCATAGTGACGGGAGAGCGTAGCTCACGCATTCGTGGAAGGCATGTGCGATCAAATGCCGCTAGAATCGCCTTGTGAAAATTACCGTCTTTGGGGCTACGGGTTCACTTGGCAGCGAATGTCTTTCGCAAGCCTTGGACGCCGGGCACGAGGCGACCGTGCTCGTTCGCTCCGCATCGAAGCTACCCGATGACTTGAGGAAGCGGATCGAAGTGCTCGAAGGTGACGCGCTCAGTTCCGGCGACGTAGCGCAGGCGCTTGGCGAGGGCACCGAGGCGATTCTGTTTGCGATTGGTGTCGACAAACATTCGCCCGAAGATCTCTGCACGGATGTGACCAGGCATATTCTGAAAGCGATGGTCACCTCGAATATCCCGCGGCTCGTCTGGTGTGGCGGCGGCAGTACCCTCGTCGAGGAGGACCACGTGACCTTCGGCGCGAAGATCGTGCAAAAATTCGCTCAGATTTTCATGTCACTGCGGCACGACGACAAGGAACACCAGTATCAACTTCTCCGGCAGCATCCCGAGATCGCTTGGGTAGGTGTGCGCCCTCTGCAGATGCGCAAGGGGCCAAAGCGCACGCGGTATCGACTCGGTTTCGACGCGTTCAATGGCATGTCCGTGATTAGCTTCTCAGACTGCGCGCACGCCATGGTGAAGATGCTCGAGGATGACACCTGGCTGCACAAAGCACCGATCATCCGGTACTGAGGCGCTGCGCAGACAGGCCCTCTCTGTCCCATTGTTTCTCGCATCCTCATTTCAACATACCAAAATGGCGGAGGCCTTCTAGCACGCCCCGGGCATATGGATGTTCGGCGAAGTAAATCTGGTCGCCAAGGCCCCGGGCGTCGGACTCGGCGCGCAAGTCGTTCTTGAGCGCGTCGTCCGCGTTGCCCACCACGATGGCTCGAAACCCGCTGAGCATCGCCGCGCGGTCGTTTCCGGAGTCTCCGGCGTACACGAGGCGCTCCTCGAGCACCCCCGAGTGTTCATGCAAGTATCGAACGGCGAAGTCCTTCGCGATCCCGGCAGGGAGGACATCGATGAGCCCGCGTCCGGAAACCGGATCGTGGCTCGACACGAGATTCACCTTCGCGTGCGCAGCATCGAGCAGCGATTGCACAGTGTCGACCAACGGCTCCGGCCGACCACGCGTGTAATAGCTGACCTTGAATTCTGCCTGCTTGTCCTCTTCTTGAAGCTCTAGTCCCTCGATAGCGCCAATCGCCGCTCGAACGTCGTCGCCACTCAGGCCTCCAAACGCCGCCCTCATCGCTTGGCGATACTGCGCGTCCGGCTCGAAGCCTCCGTTCGCCCGGTGATACACACTCGTCCCAACGTCGCAGACGAACCAATCCGGCGAGGGCAGGCCAATCTCCTCGATCCCAGCCCGTGCGAGAGATAGATGACGGCCGGTCACGTAGGCAAGTAAGAGCGCCTCGCTCGCCTCGAGGGCGCTGACCAGCTCCGCGACCTCGCTCAACCTTTTCGCGTCGCGCTCGATTGGAATCAGCGTGCCATCCAGATCTGACGCCAGTAGGTAACGTGTTATGCTCATCCCGACGTGAGCCTAGCGAGGACCGAACCCTCCTGCACCCAGGAAGGCATCAGGTAAGAGGCCGTGCACCGTTTCCACAACCGACCTGTCATTTTTGGCGAGGTTCTCTTCGACCACTTCGCCGATGGCAGCCGCGTGTTGGGCGGGGCGCCGTTCAACGTCGCGTGGCATTTGAGGGGATTCGGGGCGAATCCGTTAGTGATTAGCGCCGTTGGCGACGACGACCAGGGCCGCGAGCTCCTCGAGCGGATGACGAGCTGGGACTTGATGATCGACGGCGTGCAAACAGACGCCACGCATCCGACGGGCAGGGTCACCGCAACCGTGGTCGACGGGGAGAACCATTTTGAAATCGCACCGGGGCAGGCGTGGGATTTCGTCCGCGCGCGTCCCGCGATTCGCGCCGCATCGGAGGAGCCAGCCGGGCTCTTGTACCACGGGACCCTTGCGCTCCGGTCAGACGAGAGCTGGAACACCATGCGGTCCTTGTCGGACAAGACCGAGGCGCCGTCCTTCGTCGACCTGAACCTGCGTGACCCGTGGTGGACCCGGGACAAAGTCGACTGGTGCCTGTCGACAGCGGACTGGATCAAGCTGAACGACACCGAGCTCGCCGAGCTCACATCGCGCCCAACCCGCTCGTTCGAAGAATGCCGGGACGCGGCACTCGGGCTCGCGCGTGAGCACTCGATCCGCGGCGTCATCGTGACCCGAGGCGCGCGAGGGGCACTTTCGATCGTGGACAGCAAGCGCATCTTCGAAGCGGCGGCACCACCGGTGACGAGCATCGTCGACACCGTGGGCGCGGGCGACGCGTTCAGCGCCGTCGTGTGCCTCGGACTGCTTCACGGGTGGGACCATCAGACGACCCTCGCCCGCGCCGCCAGATTTGCGGCAGACCTGTGCGGGATCCGCGGGGCGACCACCCCCGACTTCGGCCTGTACGAGCGGCACCTGGCGCAGTGGTCGGAGGACTCGAGCACCGGCTCGATCATGGCGCCCGGGCCCCAGGGCCTGTACGTTCTGTCACTCACCATCCACGGGCTGGTACGCGCAACCGACATCGAGTTGGGGCGGGACGCGGACACCGGCGGGCAGGTGTCCTACGTCGTCGACCAGGCGAGGGCGCTCGCTCAGCATCCCGATGTCGAACGAGTCGACGTCGTGACGCGACTCATCCAGGATCGAAGGGTCGATGAGAGTTATTCGCGCCCGTTCGAAGCGATCTGCCAAGGCGCCCAGATCGTCCGCATCCCTTTCGGGCCCCGCCGCTACCTTCGCAAGGAGACACTCTGGCCGCATCTCGATAGTCTCCTCGACCAACTGACGCGCTACGTCCGAATGCAAGAGCGCACGCCCGATGTGATTCACGGACACTATGCGGACGCCGGCTACCTCGGGGCGCAGCTCGCGAAGCTTCTGGCCGTGCCCTTCGTTTTCACGGGACACTCGCTCGGGCGCGTGAAACAGGCGCGGCTGGCTTCGATGGGCGAAACCGACGAGCAGACCTACCGTTTCACGCAACGCATCGAAGCCGAGGAACGCGCCGTCGAGACGGCCGCGTTGGTGATCGCCAGCACGCGTCAAGAGGTGCGCGAGCAGTACGAGCTCTACGACCACTACCAACCGGACCGCATGCAGGTCATTCCCCCCGGCGTCGATCTGTCACGTTTCTCTCCACCGGAACCAGATTGGCCACGCCCGACCATCGCCACCGAACTCGACCGATTCCTGTCGGACCCGCACAAGCCCATGGTCCTCGCATTGGCCAGAGCCGACGAGCGAAAGAACTTTGAAGGCCTGCTTCGCGCATTTGGTGAGACCGAGGGGCTCCGCGAGATGGCCAACCTGATCATCGTCGCCGGCAACCGGGATGACATCGCAGAGATGAGCGCTGGGCAGCGCCGTGTCCTGACGCACATTCTGGCTTTGATCGACCGCTACGACCTCTACGGCTCGGCCGCCTATCCAAAGCATCACGATTCGACTGACGTCCCCGACTTCTACAAGCTAGCCGCGCAGACGAAGGGCTTGTTCGTCAATCCTGCCCTGACCGAGCCATTTGGGCTGACGTTGCTCGAAGCCGCCGCGACGGGGCTTCCTCTGGTGGCCACGAACGACGGCGGGCCGCAAGACATCATCGGAACCTGCACCAACGGCCTTCTGGTCGATGCGATGGATTCAAACGCCATCGGCGAAGCG
>CAXMRM010000015.1:0-12294 GCA_964196015.1 uncultured Myxococcota bacterium | reverse complement strand
CACATCGTCCTGCCATCGCTTGCAGTCAGCCGAATTCATCTTCGGATCGAGCGGGGCCCAGGCGGAGTGCGAGTCGTGGACCAGTCTTCCAACGGGACGATTTTGGGAAACGAGCCGGTGTGCGATGCTGGAATGCTTCTTTCGCCCGGCGAAGAGCTTCGTGTAGGTCCGTATATTCTCCGGATCGGGTCGATTGCTTCAGCTGGACCGGATCGTGGCGCGTCCCCGGAGTTGAGACGGCGAATACACCGTTCGCTCCTCGATCACCTCGATCTCGCGTCTCTCGACAGTGCCAATATGGATGAGGCGGTTCTGCGGCCGCGAGTGGTGCGGGCTCTCGAGCAAATCGTTTCGGGGTTTGGATCAGAGCTCTCCCCTATGACCGACAGAGCACGACTCGTCGTAGAAATGACGGACGAGGCCCTGGGCCTTGGACCGCTACAGGAACTACTCGAGGATGACACGATTTCCGAAATCATGGTCGTCGATCCGAACACGATCTACGTCGAAAGGCAGGGCAGAATTCACCTGACCCCTTTGCGCTTTACGGATGATGAATCGTGCCGCGCAGCGATTGAACGGATTGTGACCCCACTCGGCCGGCGAATCGACGAAAGCACGCCGCTGGTCGATGCACGCCTAAAGGATGGCTCACGTGTAAACGCAATCATCCCTCCGCTCGCGATTCGTGGGCCTTGCATCACCATCCGTAAGTTCGCGCAGTGCCCACTTCAGATGGAACAGCTAGTAGCGCTCGGAAGCCTCAGCGACCCAATGGCCAGATTTCTGCAGAGGTGCGTACGCGCCAAGAAGAACATGATCATCTCGGGCGGCACCGGCAGCGGGAAGACCACGTTGCTGAATGTCCTGTCCACCGAGATCCCAGCAGACGAGCGAATCGTCACCATCGAAGACGCCGCGGAGCTGCGCCTCGACCAGCCGCACGTCGTTTCACTCGAATCCAAGCCGCGCAACCTCGAGGGCCTAGGCGGTTATAGCATTCGCGACCTGGTCAAGAACGCACTCCGGATGCGACCAGATAGAATCATCGTCGGAGAGTGCCGAGCCGCAGAGGCGATCGACATGTTGCAGGCCATGAACACCGGCCACGAGGGCTCCATGACCACGACCCATGCGAACAGTGCGGAGGAAGCACTCAAGCGCGTCGAGACGCTTTGCATGATGGCCGGTCTCGACTTGTCGCCCCGAATTATTCGCGAACAGATCGCGGGAAGCGTTCACGTAATCGTTCAGCAGATGCGCTTCTCTGATGGAACCCGTCGACTGACGTCCATCACAGAAGTCGGTCAGTTGGGTGAGGATGGTGAGCTCGTGCTTCACGACATCTTCGCCTTCCATCGAACGGGCACGAGTCCCTCGGGCGACGTGCTGGGGGAGCATCGAACGACGGGTTACGTCCCGAGCTTTCTCGACGAGTTCATCACACAGGGGCTCATCGACGGTGGAGAGTACTTGTGACGTTCGAATCGTCTCTGCTGTTGTTTCTCGCGGCTACGCTCGCCGTCGGTGGTTGCGCTGCCTGCGGGTACTTCGTGCTCTCAATGGAGGACAGCCCGGTCGAGCGGTCCTTCCGAGACTACGCCGCTCGCCTGGAACGCCACTCGAGCTTCCTGTTGATGTCCTACCGCGGGGCACAACTCGCGCGGGCTCAGGTTGTCGCCTGCATTGCTTTCGTCGCACTGTTCGCTGTCGCCGGCAGTCCTGTCTTTGCTCTTCTCGGGCTGGTCGCAGCCGCAGCCCCTCCGTTTCTATTGTGGAAACGACACGTCGCGCGCGTTGCCCAGCTCGAACGCCAGCTCGACACATGGTTGCTAATGTTGGCGAACGCGCTGAAGGCTACCTCCTCGGTAGGAGAAGCCATCGCGTCGACTGTCGCCTTAGTGCCAAAGCCGTTCAGCGAAGAGGTCGACCTTCTAGTCAAAGAGATTCGTCTCGGGGCACCTCTCGACCGAGCCCTCCATGCACTGTCTCGCCGAATTAACAGCACGCTGATCTCAGGAGCGCTCGCCACGATAGTTGTTGCGAGGCAAACCGGTGGCGACTTGCCACGGACTTTGGAGAGCGCCTCGGCCGCCTTACGAGAAGCGGCTCGGCTCGAAGGCGTGCTCCGAACAAGAACAGCAGAGGGGCGCGGGCAAGTGCTAGTTCTAGCCTCTGTGCCATTCGTTCTTTGCGTCATCATCGCTTGGCTAGATCGCGCCTGGTTCGACCCGATGCTGAATAACCAGATCGGACAAGCGATTCTTGCCGCCTGCTCCGTAGTCTGGACGTTTGCTGCGCTTTGGGCTCATCACATTGTGAAGGCCGACCTATGATTGATTGGCTGCACGTTCTGCTCGCACTGAGCTTCGCCACGATACTCGGAGGTGTCTCCGCGCTGGTCTTCCAACTCGCGCTGACGCCAGCCGCCACGCGCCCGACATTGGGCGGTCGAGGGATCAACCGCGCCAAAGCTCTGTACCGCGGTGGCCTTTTCGCCTTGGCCGAGCCGCCGGTGCGCGTTCTCGCCGCATGGGTGGGTGTCTTGCCGATAGAACGAATTCGAAGGCGATTGCGCCTTTCGTTGACTCATGCAGGCGAGTACTTGGGTTTCTCCGAAGACGAGTTGATTGCGATGTGCGCGCCTTGTGGTCTTGGTCTCGGGATGGTCGGGTGGCTCGTCTGCGCGCTCCTGAAACTACCCGGCATGTTGGCGATAGGCGCTCTGTGTCTTGGCGTCATGGCACCGTGGTTTCGAGTACTGGCCGTTGCCCGAGCGCGCGCGAGAAGCGTCAGCCGCGGGCTTCCTGGGGCGGTAGAGCTCGCTGCGATGTGCATGAGCGCCGGTCTCGACTTCCCGGGATCGCTCCGGCGGATTGTCGATAGCGCTGCAGATCCCAACGACCCCGTGATCGAAGAGTTCAGTCGAGTGCTTCAGGAATTGGATCTCGGACACACCCGAAGGAACGCGATGGAGGGTCTTGCCGCGCGCATTGCAACCGATCAGGTTCGGGAATTCGTGAATAGCGTCGTGCAGGCCGAAGCCAAGGGGAGTCCGCTTGCGAGCGTGTTGACCATTCAGGCACAGACGCAGCGTCTACGACGTAGCATCGCGGCCGAAGAGACGGCGTCAGAGGCCGCGCTCATGCTCTTGGGTCCGATGACCTTGATCTTTGTGTGCGTGATTGCCCTCCTCCTTGGTCCTGTAGTGGTTCGCTTCATGACGGGAGGGCTTGGACCGACATGACTGGGCTGCTGGGAATCAGGCCCAAGGGCCTCATCGTACTGCTCGCCGCATTCGCGCTCGCGGCGCTTGCCTGGTGGTTCGGGGGCCGCGCGACTCCCAGCGCACGCGATCACCCTGTCGACGGGTATCCCGAGCTGTTCGTCGAAGCCGTCGCCTGTCCTCATCGGGGTGACGTTCTCGAAAACGGACGTAGGGCAGAAGAACTCGCGCGTCTGCGCGCCGACCGATACGCATACGATGCAAGAGACGGAGTTCGCGCGGTGCAGCGCTACCAGGAGGCGGAAGCTTGCTATCGAGCCGCGGGTGCAGAGCATGGGGTTTCCCGTGCGCATAGCGAAATCGCAGGGCTCACAGCCCGGGTGAACATGGACTACGCGGCGGCGCGATTGAACCTCGTGAACGCGCTCGAGCAGGAGCGATGGTCCGTCGCGCTCAGCGAAATCCATCGATTGCTTCTTCTGACCGACCACCTACGGAGACACGAATATGTCGAATGGCTCAAGAAGATCATCGGAAGAGTCGCGGCTCGGGCAAGCACGGCCTAGTAGCGGAGTCGTAGGCGTTCTGCTCGCTGGTTGCTTGGCGATTCTGGGTGGATGCCACCACGCAACGCTGCACCAGAGGCCCGACCTTCAAGCCGAGCTGGCCGCCGTCGGTGCCGAAGACCTCCTTTTGTTGGCGATCTCCCACGCGCGCTCCGGCGATCTGCTCCGCGCAGAGCAGTATCTGAGCGCGGCACGACAACGGGGTCACGATGAAGAGGCAGTGGTCTACTGGCTAGTGCGTGTTTGTGTAGCAGCCAGTCGCTACCAATCTGCTTTGAGGCACGCCGCGGACTACCTTCGCGATCACCCTTCGGACTGGTCTCTTCGGCTCGTCGTCGCAACCATTCACGAGGCCCTGGGGGATGTCGCACGCGCAGAGTCGGAGCTAGAGCGCATCGTAAGAGCCGAGCCCCGGATGCCGTTGCCTCACTACAGGCTCGCGATGCTCTATAGAAACCGGGAGGGTGACCAAGAGCGAGCGCACGCGCACCTCCGGGAGTACCTCAGGTTGACGCCGGAAGGGCTTCACGCCGCCGAGGTGAGGTCTGCTTTGAGAGAGGCTGCCGACGTTTCGATGGGCCCTCGACTCGTGCCGTACCCGGGCGCGATCGGTCTGAGGGAGGAGGAGATTCCGTGAGCATTCCCCATCGTGTATTCGAGCAGACCGTGGCTACGCTCTTCGCCCCCATCGTTCCGTTCTTGGAAGGAGACGAGGTGAGCGAAATCATGATTAACGGTCATGACGAGATCTATGTCGAGAAGCACGGACGGCTCTATCTAACGGGGAGCAAGTTCGCTTCGGAGCATGTCTTGATGTCCGCACTCCGAAACCTTTCCCAATTCGTGGGTCGGGAACTCAATCGACGGCAGCCCATCTTGGAGGCCAGGCTTCCAGACGGCTCGCGCGTGGAAGCGATCATTCCACCCGCGGCTCCCTCCGGCCCCATTGTGTGCATCAGGCGCTTCCGACAGAAGCAGTTGACGCTGAGTCGGCTCATTGAGCTGGGTTCCATCTCTCAAGACACCTCAGGCCTGCTGCGAGCGATCATCGCCAGAAAGGACAATGTGCTCGTCGCCGGTGGAAGCGGCTCGGGAAAGACATCCCTCTTGAACGCGCTCGCGTCGTTGGCACCCGATGACGAACGCGTAGTCGTCATTGAAGACTCCCAGGAGCTCCAAGTCGGGCTGCCGCATGTCGTTCGGCTCGAGGCACAGCCGGCAGACTTTGGGGGCGGTGGCGGGATCACCATCCGCGAGCTTCTCAGAGCGACACTTCGCATGCGTCCAGATAGAATCGTGATCGGAGAGATACGTGGAGGCGAGGCACTGGATCTGATCCAAGCGATGACATCCGGCCATCGCGGATGCCTCTCGACCGTCCATGCCACCCTCCCCATCGACACGCTGAGTCGATTGGAGACCATGGCGCTCATGAGCGATGTCGACCTGCCACTGAATGTGCTCCGGGCACAGATCGCTTCCGCGATCGACATAGTCATTCAGGTTTCTCGGCGGTCCGATGGGTCGCGCCGCGTAACGTACGTCACCGAAGTGCTGGGTTACGACCGAGAGAACGGCTACCGGGTCGGCCATCTATTCGAGCGGCCCGCTGAGTCCGGGGGTGGTCAATGAGCCGGCCCCCAACGATGGTCATTCGAGAAGCGGACGAGCGGACGCTCGTTGATCCCCGGTTTTCAGCACCCGATCCGCTTGCAGACACCACTGTGTTCTTCGTCGACCCGATTCGAGCGCCCGATCCGGAACCGCCCTTTGAGGGTTCGGGGCGTGCGGTCTCGTCGGCCGAGCAGAGCACGTGCCTCGATCAGCCCACCGAGGAGAGGCGATCGCGGTGGCAAGGCGTGCGCGTGAAGCTGTCGCACGGGGGACGCAGGCTGATCGAAACTGGCGTGGTCGTCGCTCTGGTTCTTGGTCTTGGCTCAGTGGCTTATCGGCAGTGGCGCGTTGCCGACGCGTTGCGCAACGCGATTGATGAAATGAATACGGGCAGGTCGGCGCCTTTTGTGCAGGACCTCGGTGGGTCGGTGGGTCGAGGGTTGGTGCCGGTCGAAACCGAAAGGAGGCCGGAGGAGTCGGCCGGCGAAGTCGCTGCAAGTGAGCGCGAGGCACTTGAACGTCGAGGAGCAAGTCTGATCGGGTCGAACAACTTTACGGGCGCGATGACTCACTATCAAATGCTCACGGAGCTCTTTCCCAACGAAGAGGTGTTTCGAGACGTTGTCACCGTGCTTAGGGGAAAGCTGAGGTGCAACGGTTCCGCCGAGCCAGCGAGCCGCGCATGTCCGTGACAAGTTGGTTGACTGTCGTCTTGGCTGCTGCCGCGCTGGCATCATGCGAGGGAGCGCCGAACGCAGCCCGATCATTCGCCGTCGTCTTCGTCGTCGAATCCGATCCTGGCGTCCGGCTCAGCCGAGTCCAGGTCTTCGCGGACGGAAAGCCGATGGGTGAGACCGACTCGAAGGGGCTGGTGCAGGCGAAGATCTATGGGCAACCTGGTCAGCGATCGAGAATCGAACATGATTGTCCGGACGGACACGAAGTTCCAGCTGAGCCGAAGACTCTCCGCTTGCGGAAGTTCGAGGGCATCGATGCATCCCGTCCGCTTGCGATGGAGATCACACTGAGATGCCGACCCATGAAACGGCTTGCTGCCTTCATCGTAAGGGCCAAGAACGGTCCAGACCTTCCGGTCCTTCTCGATGGAGAGAGCGTGGCCCGAACGAACGGATTTGGCGTGGCTCACTTCTCCATCTGGAGCGCCGCCGGTACGGAGTACCTGATAGAACTGGACACAACGGAGCACCCGCGACTGCTCCCGCGATTCCCAACGCACCCGTTCACCCTTCCTGATGCCGATGAGATCTTCGTCGTCAATCAGTCTTTCGACGTCGAAAACGAACCCAGGCCTCGGGGTCACCGTCGCGCGAGAATCACCAAAATTGAGTAGACCGGCGAGCGCGTACTATAACCGTGGGGATGGCCGAGCGGGCAGATGTTGTGGTCGTGGGGGCTGGGCTGGCGGGCCTTTGTGCTGCGCGCAAGCTTCGTGCTGAGGGTGCCTCCGTGATGGTGGTCGAGGCGCGTGATCGGGTTGGTGGGCGCACTCGGACCGAGCAGATCGGGCAGGGCACTTTCGACCTTGGCGGGCAGTGGATTGGGCCCGGGCAAAAGCGCGTGCATGCGCTGGCCAATGAGCTCGGGATCCAAACGTTTCCGACCTACACGGACGGCAAGAAGGTGTTGGAGGTCGAGGGGAAGGTGTCGACCTACAAACGGTCCATTCCCTCGATGTCCGTGCCCAACCTGATTCAGATGCAGGGAGCGCTCAGTTACCTGAAGCGGGTGCGGAAGCGGATCTCGCCTACTGCGCCGATGACGGCCGAGGGCGCCGAGGCGCTGGACGGGGAGACGCTCGAAAGTTGGCGCGCGCGGTTCGTGAAGTCGAGCAAGATCAATGCAGTGATGGATGTGGCGATTCGAACGATTTTTGGTGCGGAGGCGCGCGATCTATCAGCCCTCTATTTCCTGATGTACCTCAACGCCGGGGGCGGGATGCTGAGGCTCTCGGCGGCTCGCGGCGGTGCCCAGCAGGATCGATTCGTCCCGGGGGCGCAGTCGATTTCACTGGCGCTTGCCAAGGAGTTGGGAGATCTGGTGACGATTGGGCTGCCGGTTCGTAAGCTCATCCAGAACGGGGACGGAGTGGACGCAGTGTCCGACACACGGTCGACCGAAGGCCGCTACGCGATCGTTGCGGTCCCGCCCACGCTCGCGGGGCGCATAGAATACGAGCCCTCCGTTTCGGTAGGACGCGATCAAGTCACGCAACGCTTTGCCATGGGGGCTGCAGTCAAGGTTCTCCTCACCTATGAGCGCGCGTTTTGGCGCGAGGCAGGGTTTTCGGGCGAAGTAGTGAGCTCGGACGGGCCCCTTAGCGTCGTGTACGACAACACCTCGCACGATGGCCGACAGCCTGCGTTGATCGGTTTTGTCGTTGGCAGCCAAGCGCGGCACTGGTCCGCGCAACCCCTGTCCGACCGACAGCGGCGCGTGACGAGCGCACTCAAGCGTTACTTTGGCGAAGAGGCAGGCTCGTTTCAAGAGTACCGCGAGCTCGACTGGGGTGCGGAGCCCTGGTCGCGCGGATGCCCGGTTGGCGGATTGCCGCCTGGTGTTCTCACGCATTCGTTTGCTCACCTCCGCAAGCCGGAAGGCCGCATTCACTGGGCCGGCACCGAATCTGCCACCGAATGGATCGGCTACATGGAAGGCGCAATCCAGTCGGGCGAACGTGCCGCCGACGAAGTGCTGCGGCGCCTCTAACCTTTCTTTAGGAGCTGGGGGTTAGGCGGACGATGACGTCTTTGGAGGCGGGGGTGTAGCTGCCTTCGGCGTACCTGTTGAGGGGGACGAGAACGTTGGCCTCGGGGAAGTAGGTACTTACGCAGCGGCTGGGGATAGGGTAGGGGACGACCGTGAAGCGGGGGGCGATGCGGTGTTCGCCCCCGAAGTCGTTGCTGATGTCGACCAGAGAGCCCGCGGTGAGGCCGGCTTCGCGCATGTCGCCTTCGTTCACGAACACGATGCGGCGGCCGCCCCGGATGCCTCGGTAGCGGTCGTCGTTTCCATAGACGGTGGTGTTGTATTGGTCGTGAGTGCGCACTGTCATCATACGATACGTGCCATCGGCCAACGTGAGATCAGGTGCGGGGTTGATGCTGAACTCGGCCTTCCCGCTTTCGGTGTCGAACTTGCGTTCGCGGGCGCCGTTGTAGAGGTGGAAGCCGCCCGGCTCGCGCACGCGGGTATTGAAGTCTTCGAAGCCTGGGATCGTTTCGGCGATCAGGTCGCGGATGCGGTCGTAGTTTTCGATCAGCCAACACCAGCTCACTGGAGTTTCCGGGCCCAAGACCTCCTGGGCGAGCCACGCGACGATCGACGCCTCGCTGTAGAGATCAAGGTCCGCCGGCGTTAGGTGGCCCTGTGAGGAGTGGACGACGCCCATGGAGTTTTCGACGGTGACGAACTGCGGGCCATAGGCCTGTCGGTCGACTTCGGAGCGGGCGAGGCAGGGCAGGATGATCGAGCACTTGCCGCGAATCAGGTGGCCGCGGTTCAGCTTCGTGCTCACGTGGACGAGCATGTCGCAGTTTTGTAGCGCGTGCGCAGTGCGCTTCGTGTCGGGCGTCGCCTGGAGGAAGTTGCCGCCCATCGCGAAGAAGACCTTGGCCCGACCTTCGAGCATGGCGTGAATCGCTTCGACAGTGTTGAATCCGTGCTCGCGCGGTGGGTCGAAGCCGAAGACCTCTTGGATCTGATCGAGCAATGCTTTGGATGGGCGGTCGTGGATGCCCATCGTGCGGTCGCCTTGGACGTTACTGTGACCGCGCACGGGGCAGGTGCCTGCGCCGGGTATCCCGATGCTGCCGCGCATCAAGAGGAAGTTGACGATTTCGCGGACGTTGCCGACGCCATTCTTGTGCTGGGTCAGGCCCATCGCCCAGCAGACGATCGTCTTTCTGCTGCGCAGGACGATCTCGACGGCCTGCTCTAGCTCGGTGAGCGTGACGCCGGCGGCGTTGATCAGTGCGTCGACGTCTTGCGATTCCAAGTGTGCGCGCAGCTCGGCGAAGCCTTCGGTGTAGAGGCCGATGAAGTCCTCATCGAGCACTTCGCCGGGCCGTCGGGTTTCAGCCTCGAGCAGCAAACACATCAGCGCCTTGAGCAGCGCGACGTCGCCGTTGATCTGCACTTGAAGGAACAGGTCGGCGATCTGAGTGCCTCCGGCGAGCACCTGGCCGGGGCTCTTTGGGTTCACGAAGCCGATCAGGCCTGCTTCTGGCAGGGGGTTGATCGCGATGATCTGCGCGCCGTTCTTTTTGGCCTTCTGCAGCGCGGTGAGCATGCGTGGATGGTTCGTGCCCGGGTTTTGGCCCATCACGATGATCGTATCGGCTTCGTAGATGTCGTTTAGCGTGGCAGAGCCTTTGCCGATGCCCACGGTCTGACCGAGACCGACGCCGCTCGATTCGTGGCACATGTTCGAACAGTCTGGGAGGTTGTTCGTCCCGAACGCGCGTACGAACAACTGGTAGAGGAACGCCGCTTCGTTGCTGGTGCGGCCGGAGGTGTAGAAGATCGCTTCGTCGGGGGAGTCGAGTGCTTTGAGCGAGTCCGCAACGCGTTTGAATGCTTCTTGCCAATCGATGGGCTCGTAGAAGCGAGAGCCGGGGCGAAGCATGAGCGGCTGCGTGAGCCTGCCTTGCAACCCGAGCCAGTAGTCGGACTTTTTTGCGAGGTCGTCGATGCTGTGCCGCTGAAAAAACTTCCAATCGAGATGACGCCGCGTGGTTTCCCAGGCCGCCGCTTTTGCACCGTTCTCGCAAAACTCGGTCAGCGCGGCGCGATCGTCGGGGTCCGGCCATGCACAGCCGGGGCAGTCGAACCCGTCGGTCTGGTTCATTCGTCCTAGGATTCGCATCGCCGACGGGATCGAGTGGCCGTGCTTGTGCATGTGGGCGAACGCGGAGCGCACGGACGCGAGGCCGGCTGCCTTCTTCTTGGGCGCTTCGACCCGTAGGTCATCGTCGGTCTCGGGTGGCTCGGCCCCGCTTGGTCCGTCGTTCGCCATCAACCCACCTCCACTTGCACGAACGCAGGCTCGTTCGCTTCGAGCGCAATACGCTGGCCATTCGAGTAGACGTTGAGGCGGTTCTCGCGTGCGAAGCCGACCAACGTGAGGTCGAAGCGCCGTGCGGTTTCGACGGCCAAGCTCGTCGCGGCGCCGATGGCGACAATCATCGGAAACCCTGCGCGGACGGTCTTGTGAACGAGTTCGAAGCTCGCGCGGCTGCTCACCACGACGAAGCAATGGTTCGAGGAGCGAGTCCCGTCTTGAAGCCACGCTCCGACCAGTTTGTCGAGTGCGTTGTGGCGTCCGACGTCCTCTCGGTGCGCCAAGATCACTCCGCCCTGGTCAAACAGCGCGGCGCCGTGGGTGCCGCCGGTGTGCCGGAACCAAGCCTGCGACTCTTCCAACGAGCCAAGCGCGCTCCGGATGGCTGCCGGGCGGAACCCATCTGCCTCTACGTGGACTCGTTCGCAGCCCTCCTCCGACAAGGATGCGACGGTGCGTCCTCCGCAGACGCCACAGGCGCTGGTTACCGTGAGGTTTCTTTCGAGCAGCCGCGACGGTACGACGACGCGCTCATGCAAGACCGCGCGAACGACGTTGTTGGGCGTGTCGGACCGGACGCAGTGACGGACGTGGATCAAATCGTCGATCCCATCGATGACGCCCTCGGCATACAGAAAGCCGGTGACCAGATCACAGTCGTGACCCGGCGTGCGCATCGTAATCGCCAGTGGGGTTTCGGTGCGCGCCTGCGCTTCGCCGTGTTCTAGGATGATTTGCAGCGGTTCTTCGACCGCGACCAAGTCATTGACTTGCTCCCGGCGCTGGCGCTCGATGCGCTCGACCTTCGTGGAAGCAACCGGTGTGCGGGCCATGACTCCTCGGAGTTTAGTAGATGCCGGGGATGATTCGCCAGCGGACGCGTTCGCAGTACTGCGCCCAGTCAGCGCCGTATTTTTTGGAGCAGAAGTTGTGATCTCTGCGCTCGCGGTGGACGAGCAGGACCGCGAAGTAGACCGGGTAAAAGTAGGGGAGAGTCGAATCGAAGAGGCAGGGAAGCGACCAGGAGAGCGCCATCAGAATGTCGCCTACATAGTTGAAGTGACGCGACCAGCCCCAAAACCCCGAGAGCAAGAGCTTGCCGCCCTGCTCGGTCTGTAAGTACTCGGCCTTCTTGCCCCAGATCTTCGAATGTTCAGGATTGCCGCGGAACTTGTGCTTCTGCAGATTGACCGCGCGGAAGATGTAGAGGCCGAGCATGTTGATGCTGACGATCAGAAGCGCGCCCCACCAGGGCAGCGAGTGCACGCGGTCAATGAGGTAGTGCGCTTGCAGTGAGTACGTCATCGGAACCCAGGCCAAGTCGCCGAATGCAAGCATGAAACCGAAGTTTTCGTGCTTGATGTCCATCGTGGTGAGGATGGCTTCCTCGTTCCAGAAGTAGTCGATGATGTAGAACATCTGGAAGAGCCAAACGAGGATCATCGAGGTCGAAACGAATCCGTATTTTTCGTACTGGACGTAGGCAAACGAAGTGTTGATCAGCACCCACAGGATCAACCCCGGGCGTGCTTCGCAAAAAATCTTGAGGTCGAGCCCTTCGCGACCTGGCGGGACGCGCGGGTTGTGGCCTGTGCCCATCCAGAAGTCGTGGATGAATTTGCCGCTCAGGTGGCGGGCCTGTCCGTGCTGCTTGCCGTACCAATAGAGACAGATGCTGAAGAGGAAGACGAAGATCGTCATGACGCTGATCAACGCGCCGAACTCGTCGTGCAGCTCCCGGATCGAAAATACGCCCGACCAGTGCAGCGTGGCGACGAGGATGAACGTCACCATCAGCGACAACAAAC
>CAXMRM010000014.1:0-14046 GCA_964196015.1 uncultured Myxococcota bacterium | reverse complement strand
CTCCCTCCAGCGCGAACGAGGGAACGATCAGCTTGCCACCGCGCCCGCCCGTCCGCGTGATCACGTCAAGAAGCTCGTGCTTCATCTGCTCGATCGGGCCGTGAGTTCGGTCCCCATAGGTGCTCTCCATGACCAGACATGAGGCGCCCGGAGGAACCTCGGGGTCACGGAGGAGCGGCATGTTGCGTCGACCGAGATCGCCGGAGAACACGAGACGCCGCTGCTCGCCGACCACGTCGACGTCGAGCGCGACCATTGCGCTCCCAAGCACGTGACCCGCGTCGTAGTACGTCAGCGTCACCCCCTCCGCGATCCCTTGAGGCCGGTGGTAGGGAAGGCTGACCATCAGTCCGAGTGTCCCGACGACGTCGTTCTGGTCGTAGAGAGGTTCGACGGGCCTCATGTCGGCGCCGTCCTTCTCGATCTTGCGATTGATGTAGGCCGCGTCCTGAGCCTGAATCTCAGCCGAGTCCTCCAGCATCGCCGCACAGAGGTCCCGGGTAGCCGGCGTGCAGTAGATCGGTCCCCGGAAGCCCTGGCGGTAAAGGCGAGGGAGGGCGCCCGAGTGATCGATGTGCGCGTGGGACAGCACCATCACGTCGATGTCCTTCGCGCGAAAGCCCAGGTCCCGGTTGCGTTCGATGGTCTCCGAGCGGCGGCCCTGGAAAAGACCGCAGTCGAGCAGGATGCGCGCGCTCTCGGTATGGACGATGTGCCGCGAGCCCGTGACGTTTCCGCCGACCGCGCCTACGAACTCAACTTGCACGCAGCACCCGCCTCATTCGGTCACCGATGAACGCTCGAAGGACCGGGTCTTCAGACTCGAGAAACGCTTCTGGGGCGCCGGTGGCCACCACCGTGCCGTCGTGGATCAGCGCGAGTCGGTCGCTGATCGCGAACGCGGCCTTGAGGTTGTGCGTCACGACGACTGAGGTGACGTTCAATCTCTTTTGCAAACCGAGAAGCAAACGATTCACGCGTGTGACGTTGATCGGGTCTAAGCCTTCGGCCGGCTCGTCGTAGAACACGATCTCCGGACGAACTGCGACCGCGCGGGCCAGTGCGACGCGCTTGCGCATGCCCCCCGAAAGATCCGATGGAGACATCGCCTCGATCCCCGCAAGCCCGACCAACGCAAGCGTCTCGGTGACACGCTTTGCCATCTCTTCTTCGGTCATTGCGGTCTGCTCGCGCAGAGCATACGCGACGTTCTCGTACACGTTGAGAGAGTCGAAGAGAGCCGATTCCTGGAACAGCATGCCGATGCGGCGGCGCGTCTGCATCCATTGTCGCTCCGTTTGGCTAGTGACATCTTTCCCATCGAAGCGAATGGCGCCGGCGTCGACCTCGATGAGCCCCATCATCGCTTTGAGCAAGATGCTCTTGCCGGAGCCCGACTCCCCGATGATCGTGACGACCTCACCGGCAAAGATGTCGAGGTCCAGCCCGCTCAGGACTACGTGCCGTCCAAAGGCCTTCCGCAGGCCGCGCACCTCGAACAATGCCATGACGTCAGGGACTCAGCCCTTCGCCGCCCAGGCGTTGCAGTACCCCAGCGGATGAATCGGACCCTTCACCAAAGTGCATTCCCCGCATGTGTTCTCCTTGCCTGCTTTGTGAAACGCGCAGTTCGAGCAGCTCTTCTTTTCGCCGTGAGGAGAGCGGTCTCGGTACTCGAGCGTGGACCGCAGCGCCGCGTCGTCTTCGCTGAGGCCGCTCACGTCTTCACAGTGAAACTCTGGTTTCGTGCAGGCGTCGAGAAGGACCGAGGCCGAGCCAATCACCGCCAAGTAGACGGTGTGGCCAAGCATCTCGCGTCTCGAAAGGGTGTTCTTCCTCATCCCGGTCACTCCTCGGCGGAGGTTAGCATGGACGCGCGCCGATCAGCGAACGGCGTTCATCATCGCGAGGAGCTCGTCGCTTTCCACCAAGCCGGTGATGCGCGCGGCCTCGGAGCCGTCGCTGTGATGGAGGACCAGCAGTGGCAGGCCAGGTTGCTTGTAGGCCCTGAGCAGCGCCCATTTTTCGTCGGTGGCTTTGTCCGTGCTCAGGTCGACCCGCACCGTCACGAAACGTAGTGCTTCGGCGACGACTCGTGGGTCGCTCAGGACGTCGCGTTCGAGCTCCTGGCACGCCCCACACCAATCAGCGCCAAAGTCCACCAGCATCGGACGCTCTTCGGAGAGCGCTCTGGTCTTGCCGGCATCGAAGCTCTCGACCCAACTGATGTGCGTGCCCGGCGGTAGCGCCTCCGCCCAGCCAACGATTCCGAGGACACCGGCGACGCACGCGGTCACCCCGATCGCCTTCCGAATGCGCCCCCCCCACGCATTACTCTTGAACGACAGATGAATGGCGCCGACGATGATGCCGCCCATCAATAGTCCGAACGCCGCGGCGAGCCAAACCTGGTCGCGCACCGCAGGACGCGGGTAGGGCAACACGCCGCGCGAATAGTAGAACGCCAGCGCGAGCATTGCGATGCCGAACGCGCTCTTGGTCCACTCGACCCACCGTCCCGACTTCGGCAGCGTGATGGCGAAGGTCCCGACGAACCAGAACAGTACGCCGATACCGATAGCGTAGACGAACAAGGCGATCGCGCCGAACGCGACGTTGCCCGTCGTTGCCACCCAAGTCAGCAAGACGGCGAGGACGGGTCCGGTGCATGGAGCGGCGATGAGCCCGTTTACGAACCCGAGCACGAATGCGCCTCGCACGCCAAATCCGCCCGCCTGTGCGAGTCGATTTTGCAACCCCGAAGGCAGGGCGAGGTCGAACAGGCCGAACATGCTGAGCGCCATCACGGCGAACAACGCCGACAGCGTTCCGACGACCCACGGGCTTGCCAACGCGCTGCCAAACGCGCTTCCAGTCAACGCGGAGACAACGCCGAGCGGCGTGAAAAGCGCCGCGATGCCCAACACGAATGCGGTCGAGAGGAGAGCCGCCTTCGTGCGTGTTTCAGCCTGCCTCGCGCCGAACACACTGACGGTGATCGCGACCATCGGATACACGCACGGGGTCAACGACGTGGCCAGGCCCGCTACGAAGACCAGCCCCAACGCTCCCAGGTAGCTTCCATTCTGAAGCGCGTCCGCAAAGGGCGCCGTGAGCTCGCTCAGAGTGTCGGCGGACACATGCGCCTCGGCCACCAAAGCCGCGAGAAACCCGCCAAAACCAATCCACGCGCTCTTGGACACGCCCCAACTATGGTACTCGTTTGGTTGACCGTCCACGAACCCGGGACGTAGCCTTCCCTTGGGGAACACTTTGCCGCTACTTTTCCTGCTGCTCATCGCCATCACCACCGGGGCTCTCTCGGCCCACGCCGGCCGCGACGAGGTCCGGCACAGCGCGGACCCCGTTTGGCGTATGGAGGCCTTCCTCGCCTATGCGATCTTCCTTGGTTTGGTCCTCTTACCGACCGCTATCTACTTCTACGTATTTCACGGCGATTGGTTTCTCTTTTATTGGGTCGACACGGCTAGTGCCCCTTGGGTTTGGGGCCTGCTGACCACCTTGCTCGTGCTCGGCGCGGCATCGTTGGGCTTTTGGCTCGGCGCGGCCCTCTGCCGAGCTTCGCGCGACCTGGCCGCCCGCCGGATCGCCATCGGCGCGCTCTTCATCGCGCTGGCCGTGTGGCCGCTTGGATGGGACCGGCTTTCCGTCGTCGGCTCCTACCGACAGTTCACGCGCGACTATGGCCTCACCGCATTTTTCGCGAGCCCTGCGTTCTATTCGGGGCTCGCAATGCTCGTGATCATCGGCGTTGCGTTTGGTTGGATCGTCTACCGCGTCGAGCTGCACACGCACGACAGCGTCTGACACGTCAGCGAGTTTAGCGAGGGGAGAGCATCCCCATGTGCTCCCGCAAGTGCATTGCCGCTGGAGACACCCAGAACTTCAGCGCGTCGACGTAGGCTGGGCGCGTGTCGAACGTCTCGCCCCCCGCCTCCCGTTCAGGTGCGATCCGGCTCCTCACGTCTTGCACGAGCGGGTCGAGGTCGTCGCAGAGAAGAAGCGCCACGCGGACGGCCGTTCGATGGGCGGCGTTGACCCATCGGTCGAACTTCACTCGCTTGGCTTGCGAGTAGGCCAGGGCGGCGTCACGCACGAGCCTGCGGTCGCGCCGCGGTATCGCTCGTTGCAGCCCTCTCGTTTGCTCGTTGAGGAACTCTTCGCTGGTCAGCCCCGAGCCGAAGTCGGGTTTCACGATGCGTGCGGCGGACGCCAACAGAACATCGAGTTCTCGCGGCGTGAGCTTTTCGACTGCGTGATAGCCACGGGCGATTTGCGTCATGGGCTGTGCCAGCATGAAGGCTTGCGTGCACGGATCCTTCTCCATGATGGTCGCGGGCACGAGCACGGCGGGATGGGCGCCAAACTCGATCGTAATGCCTCGGTTTCGGACGCGGTGCAGGAAGAGATCGAAATTGCGAATGTCGAGCGCCGCGGCGATGCGGTTAGCGATCTCTCGGATCGGGTGGTTTGCTTCGGTTGGGAGCCGATCTCGGGTCGCGAGCCCGTAGCTCTCGAGCTCTGGGGGGTAGAGCTTGGCCAGGGCTGGGCTCAGCGCGGCCAAGAGCGCGCCGGCTGCTGCATCTTCTGCACGCGGCGTTCCCAGTTGATCGAGCACCGGGCCTCGAAGCGACCTGGGACGGACTCGAGCGGGCCTAGGGTCGACCGACACGATTCGAGCACGATCTTCCTCGTCATCCACACCCAGCGCGAGCAGCGGCAAGGTGGCGATTCGCGCTTCTCGCACGCGGTCGTCGGCCTGATAGGTGACCGCGAGCTCGCGCCAAATCTCCTCGCGCAGCGGCTCTTGCGAGAGCACGGCTTGGAGCTGCTCGACGGCAGCCGCCTGCTGGCCTCGTGCCCGCAACCGCACTGCCAGCTCACGTCGAAGATCGGCGTTGGCAGCGCCTTCTTCGAGGCCGTTTCGAAGTGCCGCGATGGCCGCGTGCTCGTCGCGGCAGTGGTCCGACAAGATCCGCGCGACCTCGAGTGCGGTGCTCACGCGGCCCGCCTCGTCCTTGGCTCGATGGTTGCTGAGTGCGTCGGCATAGGTCCGCCAATCGTCCGGTGTTTCACACAGGTCTTCGAGCGCGCGCGCCGCGTCGCTGCCCGGTCCTTCGAGCACAACGGCGCGGCGGAGCGCGTTTTTGGCTTTGTCGCCGTCTCCGGCGGCGTGCTCGAGATGCCCGAGACGAACGAGCGCGTCACCGAGCTCTTCGCCATCGCTCACCTCGAGCAGATGGCGAGCGACCTGCAGAGCCTCTGGCAAGTGCCCGAGCGCCTGGTGCACCAGCGAAAGCTCTTGCAGCCCTGCGGGATGAGCTGGCTCGGATGTCAGAGCGGATTCGACGTGGCGCAGCGCCCTATCCGGCATACTCAAACGCTCGCGATACAGACGCGCGAGGTCGAGCAGGACCCGTCGCAGTCGACTGTTCTCGGGCGCGGCGGCGAGGAGCTGCTCCATGGTCGCGGCCGCCTCGTGCCACGACTGGTTCGCCTGGAAGTGTCCCGCGAGCCGTTCCAGCGCATCGAGGTGGCGAGGCTGCACCTTCAGCACACGTTGCAGCGTTCGGATAGCCGCCGGCAGTTCGCCGAGCTCTTCGCTCTGAATGCGCGCCACCGCCAGCCAAAGCGCGCTCGCCCTGTCGACGGAGCGAGCCCTTGAAGCGGCTTGCGAGAGCCGGTCTACGAGGGACGACCAGCCCGCGTCGATCGTGAGTGCGTCGGTGAGACCGTCCGCGGCTTGGGCGGAGTCCGGCCACAGATCGAGCGCCTGCTCGAAGTCCTTTCGGGCCCCATCGTGGTCCCCGATGCGTTCGAGACGGACCAACGCGCTTTGCACGAAGAGCTCGGAAGCGGCCTTCGCATCACGCTCGGCTTCCGCCTCACGGCGGAGCGCATCGACCAGCGCACTGGGGTCGTCGGTTTCCTGCGCGACTCGGGTCAGCCCCCGAGCGGCGCCGATGTGATGAGGGTCCGCGATTGCAGCCGCGCGGAACTGCTCGATCGCTTCGGTGTCTTCTTCGCCCTCCACGAGCTCGGCCAGGCGTGCGCGATGCGCCGCAGCCACGGCCGGATCGTGCGCAGACTGTGCCACCAGAGTGTCGACTTCGCGCAAGAGATCAACGTCTCGTTGACCCGCAGCCAATCGCTCGAGCTCGAGCAAGGCCCCCAAGTCCGCCGGAGCGGCTTCCAGGATGCGCCGGTACGCCCCAACGACATCGTCGTACTCTCCGAGCCCCTGATGCTCCAACAGTCGCGCGAGCTCGTAGAGCACCGCAACGCGGCCGGACGGGTCTTCGAGCACCTCGGCTTGAGTCGAGTACACGCCGCACAACGACTCCCACGCACCGACCTCCCGGTGCAGTTGTTCCAACGCCAGCAGCGCGCCGAGATGCTTTGGGTCAATCGTGAGGATATCCTCCCAAGCCTGAATCGCTTGGCGGTGTTTGTCCTGTCGCTCCAGCACCTGTGCCTTGCGTGCGAACAAGGCGATGCGCTGCGTCGGCTCCTCAGTGAGCTTCAGCTCGCGTTCGAGATCGGCGAGGAGATGAGTCCAGTCGTGCTCTTCAGCGCGCACGCGCGTCAACGCATCGACGGCAGGCCGGTAGCTTGCGTCCGCCGAGACCGCGGCCTCATACGACGCCACCGCCTTGATTCGATCATCGAGGTGCTCCTCGTACACCTGCCCGAGCAGGAACGCGGATCGCGCGCGCACGGGAGCAGCGCCGGAGTTCCGAAGCTGGAGCTCCAACACGTCGACCAGCTCTTCCCAATCCCCTCGTTCCCGCAACTGCCGCGCCAGCTCTTGAAGCGAGGGCGCGTGCGCCGCGTCGACCTTGATCGCCTCGCGGTGATAGCGGAGCGCGTCCTCGTCGCTACCGAGGCGGTCGCGCGAGATCTCGGCCATCTTTTGCAGTAGAGCCACCCGTCGGATTTTGCCAGATGTGAGTCTCAGCTCTTGGCCGTAGATGTCGAGCAGGTCGTTCCAGCGACCGGCGGCGCAGTACAGGCGCCCGAGGCTCGAGAGCGTCGGAACGTGACGGGGGTCCTTTTCGAGCGCGCGACGATAGTGGGTGATCGCCTCGTCGCGGTCGCCCAACTGCTCATCGAGCACCTCTCCGGCTCGGTGCAGGAGCGCTACCAGCCGATCCCGCTCGACGGTCAGCTCGATCTCGTAGTCCAGGGCTTCGAGAAGCTCGCGGGGCCGGTGAGCTCGCGCGGCGGAACGCTGCCACGCGTGAACTGCCGCGAGGTGTCCTGAGTCCTGCTGCAATACGCGCTGGTAGGTTTGAGCCGCCAGCGCATGCTCCCCCAGCACGTCTTCGTAGATCTGCGCGATGTTGAGGAGGTACGACACGGCCGGGGCGCCGGTCACCCGGTCCAAGGCGTTTTCATAGAGCTGAATGAGTTCCTTGGGCTTGTGCACGTCCGAAAGCAGCCGCGTGAGAGCCTTGAACGCCGTGGGGTGATCGGGCATCGCGTTGAGCGAGCGATGGTAGTGGTCGATCGCTTCATCGACGGCGTCGAGTCTGGTTTCGTAAATCTCGGCGGCACGCGCGTGTGAATCCGCTCGCCGTCGCGCGTCCGTCGTGTAGCGTGCTTCTTGAAGACACATGTCGATGAGCTTCGGCCAAGCGCCACGAATCCGGTAGAGCAGACTCAACGCTTGCAGGCTCGAAAGTGAGGTGGGGCTGAGTTCGATGGCCCTCTCGTGCCATGCGATTGCTTGATCCACGTCGCGCAGCTCCTCTTCGTACAGTCGAGCAATGCGCTGGGTGAAGGTGAGCTTCTCGGCTTCGTCGTCGCTAACTTCGGTCAGTGCTTCGAGGGTTTCGACCAATGCTTGGAGCCGCTGTCCGGCCTCATAGTGCCGCGCCAGCTCACCGAGGATCAACGGGTCCCGTGGATGCAAGCTCCGTGCTTGCTCGAGGACCCGGATGGCCTCGTCTCGATTGCCGAGGTGCTCCGCGTGAATGCGCGCTGCTCGATAGAGCAAAGAAGCCTTCAAAGACGGCTCGGTCGCTAACTGGGCTTCGGCTTCGAGCGTGCGGATCAAGTCGCGCCAACGGCGTTGCCCATAGTACAGGCGCTTCAAAGCCTGCACCGCTATGATCGCGCTCGGGTCGAGCTGCAGCGCCGTTTCGTAGAGTTCCGCGGCTTGCTCGGGACGTTGCTGCCGGCTCTCGAGCAACTGCGCTCGACGCATGATCAACGCGGCGCGGTGCTTATCGTCGGACGTCGAAGCGTTCGCAAGCTCAGCTAGGTTCCGATCGACATCAGGCCATGCCTGTTTCGCAAAGGAGCGCTGCTCGGTGGCCCGCAGGATTGCAGTGTGTGAACGATCGAGTGCCCGGGCGGTATGGTATGCCTCCTCCGCCGCCTCACGATTGCCGAGCACGTCTTCGAGCAGACGGCCCTTCAACAAGAAAAGGGTCGCTTTGTCGCGAGGCTGCCGCGTAACACGCGCCTCGGCGTCGAAGAGCGCGAGCGCCTCGGCAAACATGCGCGCTCCGAGAAGGAGTCGGCGCGCGGCGCGAATCGCCGGAACATAGTCGGGCGACCGCTCCAGCGTCGCTTGGTAGTACTGAAGTGCGCGTCGCGTGTCCTTCAGCGGGCCTTCGCAGGTGCGCGCCATCTCGAAGTACAACCGCGCCGCGCGTCGCACGTCCGGCTGGTCGCGCAGTTCGCGCTCGCACTCCTCGAGCCAATCGCGTGCCTGCCGTGTCCGATCGACTTTGGCGTCTGCGGGTTTGCGTGGCGCAACAGCCGCTCGGCCAGGTGGCACTGTGGGCGGTCGCGCAGAGTCGGGCTCCTGCACGAGATCGTCTTGCCCTAACTCCTGCGTGACATCACGACGCAGCGCCGTGATGTCCCCTTCCTCGAACGCCATGCTGGTCTACATGCTACCCCGGCTCCGCCAGGAACGCATCGGCCCGCGTTAGGTAAGGGGACACCCTACACTTGAGCAGGTGGGTTACGCCGCAGGGGCCAAGTCTTTTAGCTCTTCGGCGAGCTTCTTCTTGGCCCTCGCTTCGAGCTGGCGGGCCCGCTCGCGGCTGACCCCGAGCTCGCGGCCGAGCGAGGCCAACGATGCCGAGTCGTCGCTCAAGATGCGTTTTTCGACGATGAGTCGTTCACGATCATCGAGCACCGATAGCGCGCCTTCAAGCCTCATGTGGATGCCGTTCTGCCGCCGCCGTCGGGCGACGACCACGTCCTGTGGCTCGGCGGCACCCGGCAGCGTTTCGACGAGTGTGGCGTCCGAGTCGTGGTAGGCCGGCGCGTCGAGCGAGATTTCACGCTGGTCGAGCCGGCGCAGCAGCTCGGTCATCTTTTCGCTGCTCGTGTCGAACTCGGCCGCCAGCGCCACAATCAGCTCATCGGGATCGGCGATGAGATTCGATAGCCGCGCGCGCTCTCGGCGCAGGCGGAAGAACATCTTCGATCGGAATGGCCCGGAGCCGGCGCCGATCATGGTGCTCGAGCGGACGACCGCCTCGAGCACGAACGCCCGAATCCAGTACCCCGCGTAAGTCACGAACCGGGTGCCGCGGTGTGGATCAAACTTACGAACGGCCGTCACCAAGCCGACGCTGCCTTCGGCGATCAGGTCGCCGAGCGCCACGCCGTAGCGCCGGTACTGAAGCCCGATGGCGATAACGTATCGCAAGTTCGCTTCGACGAGGCGGTTGGCCGCATCTTGATCCCCTTCGCCCACACGCAGCGCGAGCTTGTGTTCTTCTTCGCGGGACAGCTTTGGGATGGCCCGGACTTGCTGAATATATCGATCGAGGGAGGCGGATGACTGCATGGTGATATCCTGTACGCGGAGCCGAAGGTTACGTTACGTCACCCTTGGCTGTCAACCGTACTTATCCCGGCCTTGTCTGCAACTGCCGTGCGATCCTCCCAGACATAGGCGCGATAAGAACTGCCCTGCAGTCCCACCTAGCTGAAATGATGGATGAATTAGGTGGCGAAGCTAGAGCCACATCCGCAGGTTTGTTTCGCCTGCGGATTTACGAACTTGAACCCTGCGCCCTGCAGGCCCTCGACGTAGTCGATCTCGGTGCCTTCGACGTACTGCGCGCTCATCATATCCACGTAGATGGCAATGCCGTGCGACGTGAAGGTCTGGTCCATTTCGGAGGTCTCGTCCTCGAAGAACAAATCATACGAAAAGCCCGCACAACCGCCCCCAATGACCCGCACGCGGAGGCCTTGCTCGGCGAGGCCTTCGGCGCCTCGGATCTCTTTGACTTTTTCTGCGGCTCGCGGGGTGAGGTTCAGCATGAGGTTCCTTTGGTGTTTACTATAAGGTCGACCCTCGGTTGGCGCCAGCGGATTGCATTCCCTATCGTTAGGTGGGTGCAAGACACACCCCGGGGCCTTCTTCCACTGGGCCGAGTGCGCGGGCAGGCGCTCCGCCGATCGCGAAGCCTTCTGGCCCCTCCGCCTCGTATCCGCGCTTGAGAAAGCCCAGTGCCGATACGCACTGGTCCTCCAGCACGGCCGAGGTGAGTTCGCCGACCACGGCGTCCGCCAAGGTAATTGGGGTCTTCGCCGCCGGAGGCTCGGCGCTCTCGATCGTCCAGCGCCAGAGGACCTTGGGGGCTTTCCCCCGATTTTCGAGCATGACCACCGTCTCCTGGCCGACGTAGCAACCCTTGTTAAAGGAGACGGCCCGGGGGTTCAGCCCACTCTCCTGGGGGTAGGTCCAATCGCCGAAGTCGACGCCGAAGCGTGGCCGCCCGCGCACTACATGGGCGTGCTTCCACGCCTGGTCGCTGATCCAGCCACCCTCGAGCTCGCGGCTGCGCGCGGTCAAACGTTCGAGCTCCGACTCGAGCTCAGCGTCCGAGACGACCCATTGCCTGCCTCCGGCCCCGAGGCGATCAGCGGGCCAACCTCCCTCCGCCAGCTCGTCTGCACGGGGTCCCTGCGCGGTGATCACCCGGAGGTCATCGCGATATTCGAGGTCGACGTCCTCCATGATGATGTAGCGATCGAGGCGCTCGAGCAGCGCTGCGACCTGGGTTGCCGGCACGTCGAGCCACAGGTCGTCGTCGCGAACGAGCGCGTAGACATCGGCGAGGATCCGTCCTTTGAGGGTGAGCACGAACGCGTACAACGAGCCTCCGGGCTCGACGCCTTCGACTTGGTTGGTGAGCTGCCCTTGCAGCCACTCGCGAGCGTCGTCACCGCTGACCGAGATGATCGCGCGATCGCTGAGTGCAAGCACGCCCACGGAGTGTTCTAGCCAGTCGAGCTCGCGTGCATGTGCCATGGGGACAGTTTTGGTGCGCAACTCGTCCGCAGGCAAGTGCCGGGTTCAGCGCTCGACCGGCTCGATGTGCGCTGCGTGAAGGGAGACCACGCCGGCATCAGTTCGTACGCGCGCGGCCCCGTCTTGGTCGATGCCGGCGAACACCCCGTCGCCATCCTCCCAGCGAATCCGTTCCCGAACGAGCGCCAGGCTCTGCCGTAGAGCGTTCACCACGACCGGTGCCCCGTCTTTGATGAAGAGCTTCACCCAGCGTTCCATGTGAGAGAGGAGGGTGGCCAGCACTTCGGCCCGGTCGAAGGGCTCTTCATCGTGGCGTTCCGCTCGCAGCGACGTCGCGGCGCCTGCGAGTTCGGGCGGCCATCGCATCCGGTTCACGTTCAGACCCACCCCGATGATCATCGAATCGATGCGCATGCCCAGCGTTCGGCTCTCGACGAGAACACCGGCGCACTTGCGGCGCTCGACCCAGATGTCGTTGGGCCACTTCACGAGGATGGGCCGGCCAGGCAACAAGGCTGCAACCGCATCGCGAACACCCAGGCCCGCGGCGAGCGTGACGAGCGCGGTCGAGGCAGGCTCGACGTCGGGACGCGTCACCACAGAGAAGTAGAGGTCGGAGCTCGGAGGCGAGAGCCACTGTCGTCCATGCGCTCCCCGCCCGCGAGTCTGCTGGTCTGCCAGCACCACGTGGCCCTCCCTTGCGCCTTGAGCCGCGGCCGCAGAGGCATCGTCCATCGTCGAAGCGGTGCTCTCGTAGACCGTCAACGAGCTCCCCCAGTTTCCGGTCACCCGTTTGCGTAGCCTCTCGGGCTGCAGGTCGTCGATCACCGCCTAGCTCCAGTCGAGACCGAGGTCGCACGAAGGGGACGAGTGTGTGAGCGCGCCGACGCTGATCACGTCGACCCCCAACGCGCCGAGCACAGCGACGCGTTCGAGCGTGATCCTGCCCGACACTTCGACGATCGCGCGGCCGTCTATCGAGCGGAGCGCGTCGCGCACCTCGTCGTTGTCGAAGTTGTCGAGCAAGACGATGTCGGCTCCGGCCGCGAGCGCTTCTTCGAGCTGAGCGTGCGTATCGACTTCGCATTCGATACGGCAGGTGTGAGGCGCGTAGGCGCGCGCCCGCTCGATTGCTCGGGCGCACCCGCCCGCAGCGGCGATGTGGTTGTCTTTGATCAAGACGGCTGCGCCTAAATCCTCGCGGTGGTTGTGACCGCCACCGCAGCGAACGGCGTAGCGCTCGAACGCTCGCAGTCCCGGCGTCGTCTTGCGGGTGTCTGTGACCCGTGTCCCGGAGCCATCGGGCAACGCGTCGACAAAACGCCCCGTCATGGTCGAAACCCCGGTCAGCCGCTGCATGAAATTCAGCGCGACGCGTTCGCCGAGCAGAATCGATGCCGCGGGCCCGGAGACCGTCGCGAGGGCGGTGCCTGCCTCGACGAGGTCGCCGTCCTGCACGTGGGCCTCGACGTCCACCAAAATGTCGATCTGCGCGTACACCTCTTCGAGGATTGGAACACCGCACACCACGACGCGCTCGCGGGCGTTGAGCATGGCCGTGCCCATGGTGGTCGGCTCCACGCAGGCTTCGGTAGTGATGTCTCCGCGATCGATGTCTTCGGACAGCGCGCGACGAACGGTTTCCGCGAGAATGGTGGGAGCCGGCGGAGTGGCCTGCATAGGTGAGTTATAGCCAACTCCGCGCCAGAATCTCGGAATAAAGGTTGCTCATCGCATGGAGCGCTAGCGCGGCGCCGATCCCGCCACGCCATGCTCGGGTCCATCCAAATAAAAGGGCCGGGAAAAAGACCGCGAGCCGGGCCGGGTGTGGCTCGACCATGAAGTGAGTCGCGGCGAACAGACTCGCTTGCAGCATCCATGCGCCCGGCGCGAGCTCCACTCCGAGCACGCGACGTCGCTTCTTCTCCAGGTCGCTCAGCCCGGTTTGGAGGTAGCCGCGAAAGAAGGCTTCCTCCGGCAGCGCGACCACGACGAGCTGTGCCATGGTGAGGCTGGCGACGTTGGGGGGGAGTGCCAGTGAGAAGTTTCCCCCAGGCTGGCTCCACCAGTAGAAGCCGATCGCGTAGAGGGGAAATACCACGGCCGCGATGCCGGCTGCCACGCCGAGCTCCAGCGCGGCGGAGGGGAGCGCTTTGCGAATCGCACGGCTGAGGTCGAGGAGTCCGAGTGGGCCTGCCGGCTGATCGTCGGTGGAGGGCTCCAATAGCCCGCCCAGCGCGATGCCGTAGTGTGCGGGATCGCTGCGCGTGAGCCGGATTGACGTCAGTAGAAAGGTGGCCGCAACGGCCAGGTGGACATATTGCCCCACGACGGCGAGCGGCTCGAGCCGGGTCACAGCGAAAATGGCCAAGCACACCAGCGCGTACAGCCACAGGATCTGTCGTAGCGATGCGCGCGCGTGACCCATCGCGCCACCACTACAGCGACTGGCGGCGCTTGCCAAGAAGCAAGCGAAGTCTACACTCCCCCTCGATTCGCAGCGACGGCGAGCATGAGTGAGACGCGGCGGTGATTTCCGAAGACAAGATTTCTGAGATCCGCGAACGTACCCCCATCGCAGACGTCATCGGTAACTACGTCGCGCTCAAGAAATCCGGCAACAGCCTCAAGGGCCTTTGCCCGTTCCACAACGAGAAAACTCCGTCGTTCTACGTGCATCCGAACCGCGGCTTCTACCACTGCTTCGGGTGCAAGGCGTCAGGCGATGTGTTCTC
>CAXMRM010000013.1:0-5027 GCA_964196015.1 uncultured Myxococcota bacterium | reverse complement strand
GCCAAAGTCCAGGGCCTTCGCATCTTGGAGTACCTTGCGGATCTCCGGCCACCCAAGTGCCTCCGTGCGGGTAGGCGACGACTCGGCATAGCAATGCACACATTGCTCGTTGCACTTCGCCGTAAGCTCTACGAAAAGCTGTTTCCATCCGGAACCACGCAACACGGTTTCTCGTGTGAGTGGTTGTAGCGCCTGCTCTTGGAGTTGTTCTCGAAGTTGCCCCAGCAAAGGTTCAAACCGCGCCAGCGAATCCCAAATGGATGCGGGCAGTTCGTTATGCAACGGATCGTTCTCGGGCGTGCCTTCGATTCGGATGTGATCTCCGCTGCTCAGTTTTATCGCTTCGAGTAATCCCTCTCTGTGCCAGAGGATCCAGTCGTCGGGCAAAAAGTAGCCGGTTGCGTTCATCGTTGCTGCTTCAACGGTTCCATCCGCTTCATCCACCGCTGGGCATGCAGATCCCTGGGTTACAGCCCACTGGGTTACAGTTGTTTGGGTTGCAGGTCCCTGGGTTACAGGTCGAGGGATTGCACGACGCCTGCGCGTGTGCCTTGTTCAGGGTGATCGTCGCGAGTATCGCGGGTGCCACATACGCCGCGGCCCTCAGGAAGTGGCGTCGTGCGCGATCGAGTTCGTTTGTTTCCCCCGCGTCGTTCATCGCTGCTAGATACAGCACCTCGAACTCTCAGGCGACCCGACCCGAGCTTTCAGAGGCCGACCGGCCTGATTTCTAGGAAATTCGACCCTCTTCTCACGCCCGTCGTGCCTGGCGCGGCCGCGACGTCCACGAAGGTGGGCATGAGGTCCATCACGTGCACCGGAGTGGCAATTCTATTTGCCGTGGCGCTACTGCCGAATTTGACTCGCGTTGACGGCGCGGTTACCCAGACAGCATGGATGTACGTTCGACTTGCGTGTTGATCGCGTCGCTGGCTGTGTGTGCCGTCGGTTGCTCGAAGGAGACCGAACAGGAGCCAGAGGTCCTACCAGTCGTGGCTCCGGCAGAGGCTCCGCCCCCGATGCCTACCGACGCTCCCCCGCCCGTGACAAGCGTCGGTGACCCAGGGCACGCGCAAGAGAAGCGGACGCCGGCGGAGCTCATGGAGCTCATAGCTCCGGCCGAAGATCCGACCCCGGCGCCTACCGACCATCGCCTGAGTCTCGGGATCGACGGTGACCCCGGATACGCACAAGAGGAGCTGACGCCGGAGGAGCTCGAGGCAGCGAGGGCGGCCGGCGCCGCAGTGCCGCAGCCTTCATACGCTCCGCAGCCGAGCGAACCCTCACGAGCCGAGCAACCGAGCGAGGCTTCCGGCGACGTGTACGAGGAGGAAAGCGACACCGTCTACGTGGGCGGGACGCGCGCGCCAGTCTACCGGCACCATGTCCGCGAGGAGGCCAGGGAGGACATGCCACGCGAGCCTAGGCCAGCGACTCAGCCGCACCGCGCACCGCACCGGTAGCACGAGGACCAGGAGGCAATCTACTCTCTCGTCATGTCGAACAACGAACAAATTGCAGCCCACTATTCAGGAGGCGGATTACTCTCCGCGATCGAGGCAGGACTCGTTGCGATGGGCAAGACGGCATCAACAGCAACGATCGAGGACCTGGCCCTTGTCGATGAGTTCCATATCGGAGGTCGCCCAGCAACCACGGAGCTTTGCGAGCAGCTAGACGTTCTGCCTGAGTCCAAGGTGATCGACATCGGATGCGGAATCGGAGGAGCGGCTCGGTTCATCTCCTCGACGTTCGGCTGCCGGGTCGCCGGTATTGACCTGACGCCAGAGTACATCGATGTGGCTCGGACACTGAGCGACTGGACGGGCCTTGCTGAGCAGCTCCGATTCGAGGCCGGAAGTGCACTGGACATGCCATTTGAGGACGGCAGCTTCGATATGGCCACGCAGCTACACGTCGGCATGAACATCCAGGACAAGGGAGCGCTTTTCGAAGAAGTGTTCCGAGTGCTGCGGCCTGGCGGTCGATTCGGTGTCTACGACGTCATGGGTGAGTCCGGGGCTGTGCATGCTTACCCGGTCCCGTGGGCAACCAACTCGTCCATGAGCTTCGTCGACAGTCCGTCGAACTACCGGCAAGCTCTTGAGTCGGCAGGTTTCGTCATCACGGCGGAAACCAATCGCCGAGACGTCGCGGTCGAATTCTTCGCCGCACTGAAGCAACGGACGGCCGAGCTCGGTGGGCCTCCTCCTCTCGGTTTGCACGTCATCATGGGAAGCGAGGCACCTACGAAGATCTCCAACATGGTCGACGCGATCGCTTCTAGCGTACTAGCACCGGTCGAAATCGTGTGTGAAAAACCATTGAGCTAACCACGCCACCTGCCGGAATCAATAGTCGGGGCGACTGGATTCGAACCGGCGACCTCATGCTCCCAAAGCAAAGAAGCCAACCTCAGCCGGATCGTTGGATCGCTGTGTCCGTGACGGATTCCCCAAACTGTAATATGAACGGCCGGCTAAGAGGAATGACGTGAGTATTTCAACGGCAGCAGGCAAGCTTCAAATGCGTGGGCCGGCCAGCAAGCGCGCGGCCTCCCGAAGCACGACAAGGGTCTTCTGGACCTTGACCGCCCTCGTCTGGGGTGGGGTGGGTGTCTGCGCGGTCCTGTTCTACGTCGGCGTCCTGGATTTCGTCACGACCACCAAGACCGGGCTGTACGCGATTAGCATCTGGTTGAACGCCTGGATGCTCGTGTTTCTGCTGCCGCAGAACAAAGGCCGCTCGAAGATGGACCTCTACCACGACGCCCTGGTGGTGTGGATGCTCTCCTACGCGCTGACCAACGCCCTGTGGGAGATCCCCTGGGTCATGTTCTCCCCCTTCGTGTTCGAGAACCTCCACACGCTCGATGACGTGCTGGCGTACACCGACTTCATGCGCGAGAGCCCGCTCAACATGTACTGGTGGGTGCTGGCGTCGTTCAGCTCCGTGGATCTGCGCACCGTCAACCACAACCCTACGTTCTACACGCTAGAACTCTACTCCTTCGTGAACGTTCTGTCGGTCATCTACTTCTTCTACCTGAACAAGAAGCGCTCACCCTATCGCTACCTGATCCCGGTGCTCGGAAGCGGCGAACCCGTGGCGTCGACGTTCATCTTCTCTTTCTCCGAGGTGTTCGCCGGTTTCGAAAACATGCCGGGAGGGCTAGCCGATACCTTGCTAGCCCTGGTCTGGACGCAGTACCAATACTTCCTCTTTCCCCTCATCTTCGGATACTTCGGCCTTAAGCTGCTGCTGGAAGATTGGCGGCGGTGCCACGTGAACACTGAGGGCGTAGCCGCTCCACAGAACGCGGCGACTTAGAGTGCGGTGCGCGGCTTGGTGGAAGCCGAATCGCCCGCACCTGGCTTGGTTTCGGAGCCGCCATCCTGAACGGCGTTCGCCCGAACGAGGCTCGTGGTAGCTTCCAGAGCCCCTTTGTCGTCTCCGAGAAAGGGCTCTTGAACATACTGCCAGCGGAGGACGAGATGGATTTGAGTTCACTCGAAGGAAAGACGGCCCTGGTCACGGGTGCAGCCAGTGGAATCGGTCTCGAGACGGCACTCGCCTTTGCAGGGCGAGGTGCGGATCTCGTGATCTGCGATGTGGACGAGGCAGGGCTCGCCACGGTCGGGGCGCGGATCGAGGGGCTCGGGCGCAGCGTCCTCACGCGTCGGGTGGATGTTTCGAAGGCCGACGAGATGAAGGCCTTCGCCGACGAGGTTCATCAGAACATTTCTGCGGTCGATATCCTGATGAACAACGCGGGCGTGGCCATAGGGGGGCCCTTCCTCTCGACCTCGCTCGAGGACTGGAATTGGATTCTCGGGGTCAATACGCTCGGTGTCGTACACGGTTGCCACTTCTTCATTCCGAACATGGTGAAGCGAGGCCGGGGTGGGCATGTCATCAACGTAGCGTCGGCCGCGGGATACAGTGCGAGCTCACTACTGGCCGCGTACAACGCGACGAAATTTTCGGTGATCGGGTTATCCGAAGCACTCTGGGAGGAGCTCCATCCCCATTCGATTGGCGTGACAGCAATCTGTCCGGGATTGATCGACACGCCCATCACCCGGAATTCGCGCCTCGTCGGTGAAATGGACAACCCGGAGAAACGAGAGCAGGTGATTCGAGGGTACCAACGCCGGGGTTATACCCCCGAGCGGGTCGCGCGAAACATTCTCAAAGCGGTCGAGAAGGACCGTGTCGTGGCGCCGATTTCAGTCGAAGCATGGATGCTCTATTACATGAAGCGCTTCGCGCCGTGGCTGCTCAGACGCGTAGGCCTGATGATGGCCCGACGCGTGGCTGAGTGATCCAGACAGGCGGTGCGCGGCGACTGGATTCGAACCAGCGACCTCATGCTCCCAAACCAGCTGCCGCTCGAGCGCATCCGCTCCACGTCGGGCCGCAATAGCTACATCTTCATTCGCTCCGGGCGTGAGCAATTGATGTTCCACGGGGTGAAGAGGTCTGAGGCGCGGCAGTTGAAGGGCCTGGGTGACTTCTACCTGGGCTACCGCAAGTACGCGATGCTGGAGATCATCGGCGCCACCCTGCTGTGGGCGCTGTTCCTGAGCACCTTGGTCCCGGCAATGATGACCAAAGGACTAGAAGGCGCCATCGTCGCAGCCCCGCTCCTCGCCCTGCTCGCCCTGCTCGCCTTCACCCACATCGGCGAAGCCCTCCCCACGGGAGAAAAAGGGGTCTGACCCCTTTTTTTTTAGGGTCGGCGGGCGAGGATGCTGATGCTGTGGACTCGGAATTTTGTGGCGGCGTTTTGGGTCGAGTCTTGGCTGAAGGAATAGCTTTCGTTTGGGCTGGTCTGTTCGATCTTGAAGCCGGCCTTTTCGATCTGGCGTAGGTAGCGCTGTGACTCCTGGGCGCCGCCGATGCACTCGGCCCAGAGCGCGCAGTTGTCTCGAACCGAGTCGGGGAGCTCGACGCCCGTCACGATGTCCGAAAACATGAGCCTCCCGCCCGGAACCAGCACGCGCCGGATTTCCGCGAACACCGTG
>CAXMRM010000012.1:0-9293 GCA_964196015.1 uncultured Myxococcota bacterium | reverse complement strand
TTCAGTGCGATCGCAGCCTGGTCGAGCAGCAACCAGCCAACCGCCAGATCGCTCATGATCGTGAGGAAGTCCTCGGCAGCGAGCGGGATGTGCTCGAGCTTGCCACCCTTGAACCAGCTGATGAACTGCATCACCGACGCGGCGACCGCTTCGTGCGCGGCCTGTAGGTGACCGACCCCGTCTTTGAGCTCCGGCGTGTCTTTGTTCGCGTTGATGAAGTTCTGGATATCCATCAGGAAGGCTTGGGTGTTGGCGCCGCCGCCTTGGCCGAGCTTGCGGCTGACCAGGTCCATCGACTGGATGAAGTTCGTGCCCTCGTAGATCTGGAAGATCTTCGCATCGCGGCAGTACTGCTCGACCGGATGGTCCTTGAGGAAGCCGTGCCCTCCGTAAATCTGGATCGCGCGGCTCGACACCTCGAACGCAGCGTCGGTGCCGTAGGCCTTCACGAGCGGGGTCAGAAGATCGACTTGGCCCTGGTGGTAGGCCTCCGACTCGTCATCCTTGCCCTGGGTCACCGCCAGGCGATCGCCGTGGTGCGAAAGCTTCATGACGAGGGCGCGAATGCCCTCGACCCGTGCCTTCATCGCCAATAGGTCACGGCGAATGTTCGGGTGCTCGATGATCGGCACGCGGGGCGCGTTAGCATCCTTGAACTGCTTGATGCTGGCGCCCTGCTTGCGGTCACGCGCATACTCGAGCGCGCTCAGGTACGCAGCAGAAGCCACCGAGAGACCCTGAATGCCGACACCGATACGGGCGGCGTTCATCATGTGAAACATCTGGCGAATGCCCTGATGCTCGACGCCACCGACTACCTCGCCGGTGCAGCCGTCCTCGTCGCCGAACTGCATCACGCAGGTGGCCGAGGCGTTGATGCCCATCTTGTGCTCGATCGAAGGAACGGTCACGTCGTTGAGCTCGCCGAGCGAGCCGTCCTCTTGAATGCGCACCCGGGGGACCAAGAAGAGCGACAGACCCTTGGTGCCAGCCTCGGCGCCTTCGATGCGCGCGAGGACCAGATGCACCACGTTGGTTCCGAGGTCGTTGTCGCCGGCGCTGATGAAGACCTTGGTGCCGCGGATGTTGTATGTGCCGTCGTCGTTGCGCGTGGCACTGGTCATCACGGCGCCGACATCAGAGCCAGCCTGCGGCTCGGTGAGACACATCGTGCCGGTCCACTCGCCGCCGATCATCTTGGGCACGTACTTCTGCTTCTGCTCCTCGGTGCCGAACTCCATGATGAGCTCCGACGCCGTCAGCGACAGGCCGGTGTACAGCGCAAACGAGGTGTTGGCGCCGCACAGCATCTCCTCGACGAAGGACCCGATCATGCTCGGCGCGTCCTGGCCGCCCCAGCGGGAAGGCGCCGCGATCGTGCGCCAGCCAGCCTCAAAGAGCTTGTCCCAAGCTTCCTTGAAGCCGTCGGGCGTGATCACACGGCCGTCCTCGATTCGACAGCCCTGCGCGTCGCCGGTGGCGTTGAGCGGTCCGGTGACCTCACAGACGAAGCGATAGACCTCGTCGAGCACCATGTTGCACTCGTCCGAGCTCCACTCGGCGTAGGGGTCCTTCCCTAGGACCGCAGGTAGATCAAACTGCTCAAAGAACAGGAAACGAAAGTCTCGTAGATCCGCACGATAGCGGTTGATTGCTTGCGCCACGTCAGCCTCCAGTGTTCGAGTCGGTCACCCTCGGGCCTGAGCGGGATTACGCGTTAAGGCCCTAATGGATGCCTGCTGTAAGAAAACTGGGGGCAAGCGCGCTTTCCGTCAAGCCGGCGACAGGTCTAGTCGGCTGTGCGGTCCTTCACAAACTCGCCGATTCGCCCGATCGCGCGGCGTCCTTCCTCGAGCATCGGAGCGAAGACGTGCCAGGCGTGAATCATGTCGGGCCAGACCTCGAGCGTGACGTCGACGCCGGCCGACCGTGCGGCTTCAGCAACGCGTAGATTGTCATCCAGCAGGGTTTCCGCCGCTCCGACCTGAATCAAAAGCCTCGGAAGCCCCTTCATATCGGCATGGACGGGTGACACCAAAGGGTTGCTGTGCTCGGACACTGGGGCGAAGCGTTTGGCCATCGTGCGGATGCCAATTCGGGTGACGAAATCGTAGTGACTGTTGAACTGCATCGACGTGCTGCGAGAGTCCAGGTCGAACCAGCCGGAAATGAGCACGCCGCCGGCCGGTAAAGGAAGGCCCTCATCGCGCAGCGAGACCAGCGTAGAGAGCGTCAAGGCAGCCCCGGCGGACTCGCCGCCGAGAACGATGTGGTCGGGATGAATCCCCTGCTCCTCGATCAGCCAGAGATAGACGCGACGGGAGTCTTCGAGTTGCGCGGGGAACGGATGCTCGGGCGCGAGCCGGTAGTCGGCCGCCAACACACGCATCCCGCTCGCGATGCACAGCCGCGCTAAGAAGTCTCGATGTGAGTTGATCGAGCCGGTCGAGTACCCGCCGCCATGGAAGTAGAGGATGACGCGATCGGAATCGCTATCGGGCCGCGAAAACCACTCCGCCGACACCCCGCCGGCATCGATCGGCTGCATGTCGACTTCCCGCATCGGCTTGGTCACCGGGCGGGGGGGATCGATGACGCGGCGTTGGAACTGAAGGGGGAGGAGGTTGGAAAGGTTGGCCGACCGCCGGAGAACCTCAGCAACCGTCTCGAGCTCTAGCGTCCAAGTGGGGCGGCGGGGCCCAAAGATCGCCCGACGGACGCGAATCACCGGCTTCAACCCATCCATCATGACGCGAATCACATTCACGGCGCCAGAGAGTAGCACGTGGTATCCCTCCGGCGATGCTGCTGGAGCGATATCTGGAGGCCCTGGGCTCTGACGCCATTAGGAAGGCCTTGGGTCTGCAAGGGCCTCGCCCGGCGATGATTCGGCCGACGCAGGATCCGAAGTTTGGCGACTTCCAAATCAACGGAGCCATGCCGCTCGGCAAAGAGCTCCGGAAGCCTCCGCGAGAGCTTGCGCAGCCCATTGCCGAGGCGTTAGCGGGCGTCGACGCGATCGAGAAAGCCGAGGTCGCGGGGCCTGGTTTCATCAACATTCATCTCGCGTCCGACTGGATCGCGTCGAAGCTCACCGACGCGCTCCGCGACGCCGTGCGGGACGGGGTGCCGGCCGTGCAAGAGGCATCCAAGGTCATCGTCGACTTCTCGAGCCCAAACATCGCCAAGCAGATGCACGTCGGACATCTGCGCTCGACGATCATCGGCGATGCAATCGCGCGGATCTTGTCGTTCATTGGGCATGATGTTGTGCGCGACAATCACCTCGGTGATTGGGGCACGCAGTTTGGGCTGCTGATCGTCGGGATGCGCGAGTGGGGAGACGAGGGCGCCTTGCAATCCGACCCGATCCCGGAACTCGAGCGCGTGTACAAGCTCGCTTCCGAACGTGCCGGCAGCGACGAAACCTTCGCCGAACGAGCGCGGGCAGAGCTCGCGAAGCTCCAGAGCGGCGACGAAGAGAACCACAAGCTCTGGGAGCACTTCGTGGAGGTGAGCCGCGGTACCCTCGAAGCGGTTTACGCGGAGCTCGACGTGTCATTCGACATGTGGCTCGGCGAGAGCGCCTACCACGACGCCCTTCCCGGCGTGGTCGACGATCTTCTCGAGCGAGGTATCGCCCGCGAGGACGATGGGGCCGTGTGCATCTTTTGGGACGAGGTCGACGACGCGCCCGGGTCGCTCCGCAAGCAGAAGACCCCATTCATCGTGAGAAAAAAGGACGGCGCCTTTCTCTACTCCACGACTGACATTGCAACGGTCCAATATCGCGAAGATCAATTGCACGCCGATCGCGCGCTCTACGTCGTCGACAACCGCCAAGGTCTTCACTTCCAGCAACTCTTCACCGTCATGAAGCTGCTCGGCGCCCACATGAAACTCGAGCACATCGGCTTTGGTACCGTACTCGGTAACGATGGCAAACCATTGCGGACTCGGGACGCGAGTGGGCAGGTAATCACCCTGGCATCGCTGCTCGAAGAATCGAAGCAGCGCGCGCGGCAACGAATCGATGAGGGCATCGCCGAAGGCCGCCTACGGGTTCGTCCCGAGGAAATAGACGAGGTGTCGCGGGTCGTTGGGATCGGCGCCGTGAAGTACGCCGATCTCCGCCAGAACCGGCTCAGCGACTACCAATTCAACTGGGATAAGATGATCTCGTTCCAGGGCAACGCCGGTCCGTACCTGCAATACGCCTACGCGCGTTGCGCCTCGATCTTCGCGAAGGGCGGAATCGACATGGACGCTATTGGGGCGAGTGCGACGATCACCCTCGACGCGCCCGCCGAGCAAAGCCTCGGCAAGCACCTGCTGCGATTCGCCGACGTCGTCTACCGGGCGGGCGCGACCAGCCAACCGCACGTCGTTTGCGAGCACATCTACGAGCTGGCGCGCGCCTTCAACGGCTTCTACACCGAGTGCCCTGTGCTCGACGCCGAGGGCGCCACGCGAGAGAGTCGGCTCGGGCTAACGGCGTTGACCGCCCGGCAGATCCGCCGTGGGCTCGGACTCGTGGGCATCGGCGTGATCGATCGTATGTAGCGCAAATCGCTGTATTTCCCGCCGCGGCAGCACGAACGTGCTATGCGAAGCTCGCTGATGAAGGGCCGGGTCGTTCGAACATCCCATGAGAGCCTCTGCCTGAGCGACAACCCGCTCGGGGACCCGCACGAGCGCGATCTGTACGTCTACCTGCCTCCGCAGTACGACGAAAAGCAGCGCTTTCCGGTCGTAATGATGCTCGCCGGCTTCGGGTCGACGAACCACTCGATCGCCGGCTGGAGCCCATGGAAGCCGAACACGATCGAGCTATTCGACCGGCTCATCGCAGAGGGGCAGTGCCAGCCTGCGATCCTCGTGCTGCCGGACTGCTTCAATCGATGGGGTGGCTCGCAGTTCATCGATTCGAAGGGAACGGGGCGCTACCAAACTTATCTCGCCGACGAGGTGTTTTCGTTCGTCGACGCGCAGTTCCGAACGATCCCCAAACGCGAGGCGCGTGCTGTGGTCGGCCGTTCCTCCGGTGGCTTCGGCGCGCTACGTCTCGGCATGGACAGGCCCGACGTGGTGTCGGTCATCGGGAGCCACGCGGGCGACGCTGCATTCGAAGTCAGCATGCGGCCGATGCTCACGAGCGCGGCGATCGCGATCGATCTTGCCGGCGGCCTGCGAGCGTTTGCCGAAGAGATGCCTGTGGCCGGTCCCAAGAACGCGAGCCAGTTCGACGCGATCTTCGTGCTCGCCGCCGGTGCGGCCTATTCACCGGACACCAGCGACTTCCCCTTCGCACGAATTCCCATGGACCCGACGACCGGCGAGCTCCGTGATGACATCTGGACCGGGTGGCTGGAGCACGATCCACTCCAGCGGATCGACGCTTCCACTGCGTCTTTGCAAACGATGTCGCTTATTTACGTCGATGCAGGCAACAGAGATGAGCACGGGCTACACTTCGCAGCGCGGATGCTCAGCGATGCGCTCTCAGAGCGTGGGTTGCCCGTTCACTACGAGGAGTACGAAGGCGGACACCGAGGCACCTCGTGGCGTTACGAGGTCTCGCTGCCGCAAATCGTTGAAGCACTTCAAGGACCCGAATGACCACCAAGAAGAAGAGCATGCAAGAAGAGACGGACGCTGTGGAGGCCGAGACCCCCAAGAAGGCAGCGGGCGGTGGCGCTGTGGCCGCAGCTCAGAAGATCCTTACGGACGAAAGCCCGCAATCCCAGATCGCAGAGCATGGCGAGACCATGATGGAAGGCCCGCGGACGGCTGCGACGCAATCCGCGCGCGTGCTCAGTGAGATCATCACGGTGAAGCCCGAGCTCGTCGTGCCGCTGGTAGCCAAGTTCGCGAGGGGCGTTTCATCGTCGAACAAGCGTGTCGTACAAACGTCCGCCGAAGCACTCCCGGCCATCGCCCGGATCGCGCCCGCCCGAGTCGCGCGACAACTCGACGTGCTCAAGAGCTCGTTCGAAGGCGCCAACGAGATCGGCAAGGATGGCCTCGTCAGGACGTTCGCTGCGCTGTGTACCGCTTCGGTCGCGTACCAAAAGCGTCTCGAGCCGGTGCTCACCGTCGCCCTCGACGGCGCGGACGGCAAGACGCTCTTCGCCTGGAGCCAAATCGTGCTTCCCGCGCTCAAGGGCGAGCCCCATGCCCGAGCCCGCGCCGTCGTAGAAGGCCGGCTCGACTTGATCCCCCGGTCGTACGCGCAGCAGATCGCCGACTTCCTCGGAATCAAGCTGCGGCTGCGCTACCGCTGATGGACGAGTATCGACGGCTCGTAGCCTTCGGGGCGATCATAGCCGAGAAGCTGGAAGGTCGTCGCGGAGATGTTGGCGATGCCCGGGTTTTGGATGCCTTCGTCTAGGCGCAGACCGTCGTTGCCCGGTACGTAGACGTAGCACGGGACGGCATTGAGTGTGTGGCTCGTCTTGTTCCTCAAGCGCCCGGCCGCGTCGCGTTCGAAGTCTCCCGACTTCTTGTCGACCTCGAACATCTCGTCGCAGTTGCCGTGGTCGGCGGTGACGATGAGCGCGCCGTTGAGCTTCTCGATGACGGGAATGAGCCGCGCCAACGACAGATCGACCGCCTCTACGGCAATGACGGACGCGTCGAGGTTACCGGTGTGACCCACCATGTCGCCGTTGGCGTAGTTGATACGTGCGTGCCGCAGGCCACCGCGCTGTAGGGCCACGAGTGTCGCATCCGTGATCTCCGCTGCCTTCATCCAAGGGCGTTGCTCGAACGGAATCACATCACTGGGAACCTCGACATACTCTTCGTAGACCTCGTCGAACATCCCGGACCGGTTGCCGTTCCAGAAGTACGTCACGTGACCAAACTTCTGGGTCTCGCTGCAGGCGAACTGACTGACCTGATTGCGTGCCAGGTACTCGCCCATGGTCCGGTCGATGTGGGGCGGCTGCACGAGGTAGTGAGGGGGCAGCTTGAGGTCACCGTCGTATTGCATCATGCCCACGAACTCGACGTCGGGGATCGGCCCGCGGTCGAACTCGCTCAGCTCCGGCTCGGTGAATGCGCGGGTGAGCTCGAGCGCCCGGTCGCCGCGGAAGTTGTAGAGCACGACGGCTGCGCCATCGCGAATCGGGCCGACAGGGTTGCCTTCGTCATCGACAATCACGAAGCCGAGGAGGTCCTGGTCGATCATCGCGGGGTTCTCGTCACGGAGGGTCTGAATCGCCTCGGTCGCGCGCGAAAAGCCTCTGCCCTCGCCGAGCACGTGATGCTTCCAACCGCGCTCGACCATCGACCAGTCGGCGTTGTAGCGGTCCATCGTCATGAACATGCGGCCACCGCCGGACGCGATGCGGTAGTCGCGCCCGCCCTGCTCGTTGAGATCGTGCAGCACCTTCTCGAGCGACTCGACGTACTGAAGCCCACTGGTTTCGGGCACATCGCGCCCGTCGAGCAGGATATGCACACGCGCGTGCTGCACGCCCTCTTCGTTGCATCTGCGCAGCATCGCAAAGAGGTGCTCGATGTGGCTGTGGACGTTGCCATCCGAGAGCAGGCCGATGAAGTGCATCGGCTCGCCGCTCTCGCCGACGCGGCGAACGAGCTTTGTCCATTCTTCGCCTTCGAAGATTTCACCGCTCTGGATCGCCATTTGAACGCGCTTGGCGCCCTGGTCGAAGACGCGCCCTGCGCCGAACGCATTGTGACCAACCTCGCTGTTTCCCATGTCGTCGTCGCTTGGAAGCCCAACGGCCGTGCCATGCGCGCGAAGCCGCGTCGTCAGCGAGATCCCGGCGAGCCGGTCGAGCGTCGGAGTCCGAGCCAGCCAAACCGCATCGCCCTCATTGGATGCACCGCAGCCCACGCCGTCCATGACGACGATGAGCACGGGCCCGGGAACGCCAGGAAAAGTCGGGTGCTTTTTGAGGCGCCAATCGGTCACGGAGCATTCCTAGCACAGTCCCCCCAGGGTCGACGGAGAGGACGGAGCCGAGCGGCTCATGCCGTCTCGTCGCGGAACGGCACGACCATCTGAGGCAGGAAGTGGTCCGGGTATTCGTCGACGTGCGGGAAACCAAGGGGAATGTCTCTGCCTGAATGTGGCCAGTGGACGGTGCCGAAAATCCAGTCCCAGACGCTGAGGCTCAGTCCGTAGTTGGCTCCATAGCGCGCCGGCAGCTCCTTAGCGTGGTGCCAAATGTGCATTTGGGGTGAGTTGAAGATGTAGCGAAGCGGCCCGATCGGAGGATGGAAATTCGCGTGATTGATGTGGCCAATCGTCAGGGCGATCATGTGGACGACGAAGAACTCCTCGATGCCAAACCCGATCATAGCCAGCGGGATATACTCGATGACCCGGTAGACGATCGTTTCCATCCAGTGGTAGCGGAGATGCGCGGCGAACCCCATCTGCATGACCGAGTGGTGCACTTTGTGGAACGCCCACAGACGCGGGATGCGGTGGAGCAGCCTGTGTATCCAGTATTGAACGAAGTCCCTGGCGACGAACATGATCGTGAGCTGCGCGACGACGGAGAGCGCAGCGACGTCGAACAACAGCAGGCTTTCAATGCCGAGGGCTTGGCGGAGGTCGGTGAAAGCCTCCACGGCCACGTTGGACACCGAGTTGTACCCAACGAGCGAGAACAGGAAGAAGTTGAAAAACATGTAGAAGGCGTCGAGCCAGAAGTCCTTGCGGATGCGAGGCTGGTTCTTGCGCCAGGGAAACGCGAGTTCGAGGCCGTAGACGGCGAGGGAGACGAGGATCAAGCCGTAGAAATAGCTATGCCAACTCGGCTCGGTGATCTCGTGCCACAGATAACGCCCGTAGCCCGCAAAGGACTCGATGAAAATGCTCGCGTAGCGCTCCCACATTCTCGTTCCTTAGCGCGAGCTGCGCCCGACGGGAAGCGGGGTATACTTCGCCCATGATCGTCGTCACCAATCGCATCCCCGTGGCCGAAGGCTATGAAATCGACTTCGAAGACCGTTTTCGCAAGCGCGTTCATCTCGTGGACAAAGCCAAGGGCTTCGTTCGAAATGAAGTGCATCGGCCACGGCCGATGAAGCTCGACCACCAAACCGGCGAGTGGACGCCCGGACCTGCGGGCACGGGGTACTACGAGGTCAAGACCTGGTGGCAGTCGTTCGACGACTTCGTCGCCTGGACCACGAGCCCATCGTTTGCCGAGGCACATCGAAACCGGCCCCCCAAGGAGATGTTCCGCGGGGCCAACGAGCTCACGGTCCACGAGGCGTTCTTGAGCACGGACGGCGCGGCGACGCTATGAGCC
>CAXMRM010000011.1:0-7502 GCA_964196015.1 uncultured Myxococcota bacterium | reverse complement strand
GCGGCTCTCGCTGCCGGCATCGATGCTGTTTTCCGAGCAACAGGACCAGTTGTTCTTCATAGACTTCGAGGCAGGGGTCCGGCGCATCGTGTTTTCTCCGCTTTCCATCGTCCAGACTTTTAACTAGACCGGTTTCATGGGTGTACGGGGGACCGCTCGAAAGAAGGACCACAGCCCGGTCATGCGCCAGTTCCTGCGCGCCAAAGGGCAGCATCCCGACGCGATCATCTTCTTTCGGCTTGGAGACTTCTACGAGATGTTCTACGAGGACGCGGTCCGAGCGGCCGATATCCTCGACATCGCACTGACGTCCCGCGGCACGGACCCCGACGGCAGCAAGATCCCGATGGCTGGCGTGCCACATCACGCTGGGGCCAGATACCTCGCGGCGCTGCTCCGTCATGGCGAGAAGGTCGCGATTTGCGAGCAGATGGGCGACCCGTCCAGTGTTCGCGGGGTCGTCTCGCGGGAGGTCGTGCGCGTGGTCACGCCAGGGCTGTGCCTCGAGCCTGACGCGCTCGACGCACGCTCGGAGAATTTCCTAGTCGCAGCTACACGTGATGGAGGCGTCGCCGCGCTCGAACTCTCGACCGGCACACTCCGCGCTTGCGTGGTCGAGATCGGGCCCCAGTTTGTCGGCGAGCTGGTGCGATTGGACCCCGCCGAGGTGCTGGTGGAGGCGGGCGCGTCGGAGCTCGAGGCGCTCTGCAAGCAGAGTCTTCCCAATGCGGCTCTGCGCACCGTAGAATTCGCGGCTGGCGCCGACCGCTTGAGCGAGGTGCTCACCGCCGAACAGGCCGCCGAGCTCGCGAGCGAAGGGCCTGCGGCCCGGGCCGCGTCGTTGGTGCTCGACTACGCCAAGGCGCACCAGGCCCATTCGCAGATTCACCAGGCCAGGCTCTACACTGCCGGTGACCGCCTGGTCCTCGATGATGCGGCAGTTCGCAACCTCGAGTTGGTGCGCACGCTCGACGGCGAACGCCGCGGCTCAGTCCTCGACCTCCTCGACGAGACCAAGACCCCTATGGGCGCCCGAGCGCTTCGGTCCCGGTTACTCGAGCCGCTGACCGACATCGAGCGCATCCGGCGACGTCACGACGCGGTGGAGCTCTTCTATCGCGACGCCCGTTGCCGCGACCAGGCGAGGGCACGCCTCGGCGAAATCGGCGACCTCGAGCGCCTTGCAGTGCGCGCTGCGGTCGGTTTGGCGACCCCGCGCGACCTCGGCGTGATCCGCAACAGCCTCGTGAGCGCCGACGCTCTTCAGCAGCAACTCTCGAACCGTCCGGGCGACTGCCTCGACGACGCGATGGCCTCATTGCAAGGCGCCGACTCGTGCCCGGACGTCCTCGCATTGCTCCAAACCGCGCTCGTCGACGAACCGCCGGCAATCGACCGCCAGGGCGGGGTCTTTCGCGAAGGACACATCGCCGAGCTCGATGAGCTGCGCAAGCTGTCAACAACCGCCAAAGACATCGTGCTCGATCTCGAGCGCCGCGAGCGGGAACGGACTGGCATCGGTTCCCTCAAGATCAAGTTTACGAGGGTCTTCGGCTACTATATCGAAATCACAAAGTCCAAGCTCGACGCCGTGCCCGACGAGTATGTTCGCAAGCAAACCATCGCGAACGGAGAGCGCTTCATCACCGCCGAACTCGCGGAGCTTCAAGACCGTATCCTTCATGCGGACGAACGCGCCCGCGCGCTCGAGTCGGTGGCGTTCATCGACTTCCGCAAGACCATCGGCGATCACGCACCGCGGCTTCACCGGCTCGCGCGAATCATCGCCTCCATTGATACCGGCGCGGCGCTCGCTGAGGTTGCGCACTGCCGCGGGTATGTCCGTCCGACCGTCGATGGCACCCGCGATCTCTTCCTCGAAGATAGCCGGCACCCAACCGTCGAATGCTACGCCGCCAAAGACGGCTTCGTCCCCAACACGATCAAGCTCGATCCCGATGCCACCCGATTCATGCTGCTGACGGGACCGAACATGTCGGGGAAGTCCACTGCTATGAGGCAGGCAGCGCTCGCCGTGATCATGGCGCAGGCCGGAGGGTTCGTGGCCGCCAAGAGCGCACGGATCGGCATCGTCGATCGCGTGTACACCCGCGTCGGGGCCAGTGACCACCTCGCACGCGGGCAGAGCACCTTCATGGTCGAGATGATGGAAGCGGCTGCGATCCTGCGTGGCGCGACCGAGCGTTCATTCGTGATCCTGGACGAGATCGGACGGGGCACGAGCACCTATGACGGCCTCGCGATCGCATGGGCGGTGGCCGAGCACCTGCACGACGCAACGCGTTGCCGCGCCATCTTTGCCACACACTATCACGAGCTGTGCGAGCTGGCCGATCGCCTGCCCAACGCAGCGAACTACAACGTTGCCGCCAAAGAGCATGATGACAGTATGGTTCTACTGCATCAGCTCGTGCCCGGCGGTTCGAATCGGAGTTATGGCCTGGCTGTCGCTAGGCTTGCGGGGGTTCCCCCGGTCGTCTTGGCACGTGCCAAGACAAAACTGCATGAACTCGAAACGCGGGCCGAAACGACGCCGGCGCCGCAGATGCCCTTGTTCGAAGCGACCGTCGCGGAACAGTCCGAAGTGGAAGCCACCTTACAGGCACTCGACATCGAGCGCATGACACCCCTCGATGCGCTCGTCACGCTTGCACGGCTCCGTGACCTGGCGAGCCGCGACGAGGAGTAACGAAACACGGCCGACAGTATACCTTCGATAAGGGGGCTGTTACCATCGCCACTATGGATGATCGTCTTCACCGGATCACCGCAGCACTCGAAGAAGCGGACCGGCAAATCGTAATGGCGCTCAATGCGCGAGCGCGGGCGATCCATGAGTACAACGGGCTCCGCGAGGAGGCGGGCGACGAGCCGCTGCACCTGCCGAAAAAGACCAACGTCGTCGAGGCCGCGCGCCGGCTGGCCGAGGAGTTCCCTGCGAACAGCATCGAGCCGGTCTTCCGCGAGGTCTTGTCTGCGTGCACCGAGTTGACCATGCCGGATGTGGTGGCGTACTTCGGCGGCCCCGGGGACCTCGCGCACGCGGCCGCGCGCGACTACTTCGGTCACGCGCCGAGCTTCCGCCCGACCGAGTCGGTCTCGGGCGTGCTCGAAGCCGTGCTTCACGGCCACGCAACCTTCGGCGTGGTTCCGCTCGAAACCTCGACTGACGGAGCGGTCACGGCAACGCTCAAAGGGCTGGTCGCCACCGACGCCAAGCTCTGTGCCGAACGCGTCGCGCCCCTGCGCTATCAGCTGCTCTCGCAATCGGGCGACGCCACTGAGGTGCTCAAGATCTACGGCGCCGCCCCGGCCATCGCCGCCTGCGAACGGCAGCTGCGCTCGCGCTACCCAGACGCCATCGTCGTCGACGTTCAATCGGGACAGGTCGCCGCCCATTTCGCGATTGGGGACGACCAGTCGGCGGCGCTTGGCTCTGCGCTCCTGAGAGAGCTTCACGGCTTGAAGCTAGTTGACGACCGGCTCGAGGACGACTCCGATGTGATCACTCGGTTCGGGGTCGTTGGCAACCGGCTCCCATCGCGCACAGGGCGAGACCGCACCGTCCTCGCGATGGCACCGGGCGATGAACCAGGCGCGCTCCATCGTGCGCTCCAACCCTTGGCGGACCGCGAAATCAACCTCACACGCGTCGAATCGCGGCCCTCGACAGGCACCGAATGGCGGCATGTTTTCTTCCTCGAGATGGACGGCCACCTCACCGACCGGGCCGTCCTCACGGCGGTGGAGGAGCTGCGCCGCATCGCGCGTTATGCCAAAGTCCTCGGAAGCTATCCTAGACCTAGCTGACCGAGCCCCATGAGCGACCTCGCGGCACCCCACATTCTCCCGCTGACGGCATATGAGCCGGGCAAACCCGAAGACGAGTTGAAACGCGAGCTCGGCATCGACGAGGTCGTGAAGCTCGCGTCGAACGAAAACCCGTACGGGCCTTCGCCCAAAGCCATCGAGGCGGTGTCGGCTGCGGCACTTCAACTGCATCGTTACCCCGATCCGAGAGGACACGAGCTGCGCCAGGCCCTGGCCCTGCATCACAGCGTCCCGGCCGAGCAGCTGTGTCTCGGCAATGGCTCCAACGAGCTGATCGACTTGATTTGCCGCGTGTTCGCGAGCCGCGGCGAGCACGCGGTGTTCGGCCAGCCGTCGTTTCCTTGTTACCGCATAGGCTCGGTCGCGCAGGAGCTGAGCTTCACGGCGGTCCCGCTTCGCGATCACTTGCACTGGAACGTGGACGACTTGCTCGACGCGGTGACCGCAGAGACGAAGCTGCTCTTCGTCTCCAACCCGAATAACCCCACCGGAAGCTACCTCGCCCGGGACGAGCTCGAGCGGCTCCTGCGCTCGCTCCCGGAGCGCGTGCTTGCCGTGATCGACGAAGCGTACGTCGAATATGCAAACGCCGATGATTTCGTCCCGGCCACCGAGCTCCGCGACGCGCGCGAGCGGCTGGCCATCCTGCGGACGTTCTCGAAGGCATATGGACTGGCCGCGCTGCGAGTTGGTTACGTGATCGGCACCCCCGAGCTCGTCACCAACCTCAATCGATTGCGCGCGCCGTTCAACGTCGGCACGCCCGGCCAAATCGCCGCGAAGGTCGCACTCGCGGATGGCGCCCACCTGCGAGCGAGCGTCGAGGCCACGGTTCGCGACCGCGGCGTGCTCACCGCGGCCCTGCAAGCCACCGGGCTCCAGGTGGCTCCGAGCCAGGCGAACTTCGTCCTGGTCAATGTGCAGCGACCGGGCAGGGCGGTCTACGACGCGCTGCTTCACGAGGGGGTCATCGTGCGCGCCATGCCGGAGCCGCTGCAGTCCTGGATCCGCGTCACGGTTGGCCAGCCCGAGGAGAACGAGCGCTTTCTCCGTTCGCTCGAGCGCGTGCTAAGGGACTCGCGTGTCTAGCGCACGCAAGCAATACCGTGTTCGCCGATCCGGCCCACTGCGCGGCAGCGTTCGGGTTCCAGGGGACAAGTCGATCGGCCACCGGAGCTTGATCTTCGGGGCGCTCGGCCGCGGCGTGTCGCGCATCACCGGGCTGTCGGAGGGTTTGGACAACGCAGCGACGCGGCGTGCGTTCCGCTCTATGGGCGTCGCCGTCGAAAGCACGGACGACGCAACGACGGTTCATGGCGTCGGGCTCCGCGGGCTCCGGATGCCCAGCGACGTCATCGATTGCGGCAACTCGGGCACGACGATGCGACTGCTGGCCGGCCTGTTGAGCGGACAGCGCTTCGGCACGCGCATGACCGGCGACGAGTCCCTCACGCGGCGTCCCATGGGCCGCGTCATCAAGCCGCTCCGGGCGAGGGGGGCGCACATCGCGGGCTCCGCGGGCGCAAAGCCCGACGAGCTCTACCCGCCGATTTCGATCGCGCCTCTGGTCGAGGGCGAAGCATTGAAGGGCATCGAGTACTCGATGCCGGTCGCCAGCGCCCAAGTGAAGAGTGCCCTCCTGCTGAGCGGCCTTTACGCCTCGGGCCCGACCGCTATCGAGGAGCCAGTCCTCTCGCGCGACCACACCGAGCGGATGATGCTCGCCCTTGGCGTCCCGCTTCAAACCGCAGGGGCTTCAGCGGTTCTCGACCCAAACCTCGAATGGACCGGAGGTTGGGAGCCCTTCGAATGGCATGTGCCCGGGGATCCATCGAGCGCCGCGTTCCCATTGCTGGCCGCTGCGATGGTGCCAGGGAGCCAAGTCAGCGTGGAGGACGTATGCGTCAACCCGACCCGCACCGGTCTGTTCGATTGGCTGCGTATGCTCGGTGCGAACATCTCCCGCCGGCCGAGCGGGCACGGCGCCGGTGACGAGCCGATGGCCGAAATCACCGTAGCCCATGGCACGATTCGGGGCTCGATCGCGGGCGGCGAGCTCATCGTCCGCATGATCGACGAGATTCCCGCAGTCTGTGCGCTGGCCGCGGTTTGCGAAGGGCGCACCGAAATCCGTGACGCCGCGGAGCTTCGCGTCAAAGAGAGCGACCGTATTGCAACCATGGCACAGGTGCTCGGCGCGTTTGGCGTTCCATGCGAAGAGCTCCCTGACGGATTGATCATCACGGGAGGTGCACCACTACGCGGCGCCCGGATCGAGAGCCGCGGCGATCACCGAATCGCGATGTCCGCCACCTTGCTCGGCCTGCTGGCCGAGGGTGAGTCGCTGATCGACGGCGCCGAAGCGGTCGACACGAGCTTCCCCGGGTTTGTCTCGCTGCTACGATCGCTTGGCGCGGACATCACCGAGGAAACCCAATGACTCGCCCACGTCCGGTCATCGCGATCGACGGCCCCGCCGGCGTGGGCAAGAGTACGACGGCGCGCGTCCTCGCGCAGCGCCTCGGCTACACCCTGGTGGACACTGGAGCGCTCTATCGCGGCGTGGCCTTGGCGGCGCGCGACCGCGGCATCTCGTGGGACGATGAGGCCGCCGTGGATGCCCTCAGCGATGAGACGGAGCTTGGTTTCGTCTCGCAAAAAGACGGAACGCCTCGGCTTTTGCTCAACGGCCAAGATCGCGCCGACGAGATCCGAACCCCCGAGTTGGCGGCCGGCGCAAGCCAGGTCAGCGCCTATCCAGGCGTCCGCCGTGCGCTGCTCGGCATTCAGCGCGATCTCGGCCGAGAGGGCGGAGTAGTGCTCGAAGGCCGCGATATCGGCACAGTCGTCTTTCCGGACGCAGAGGTGAAGCTCTTCCTAACCGCATCGGCCGAGGAACGGGCCCACCGCCGCGTCCAAGACCTGCAGGACCGCGGAATGGTGGCTGATTACGAGAGGATTCTGGCCCAAATTCGCTCCCGTGACGAAGCCGACTCCACGCGCGCGATCGCACCGCTGCGCCCGGCACAGGACGCCGTGATCCTCGACAGCACCAACTTGGACCTCGAATCGGTCGTCCAGCACATCCTCGAGCTAGTCCACTCCTGCAATTGACACCCCTTAACTCCCCTGCTACCCACGCACTCCCCTGGATTTCCGGGGGCCTTCGGAAGTACGGCCGCATGTGCCGGGCGCTCTCCAGAGCTCCGGCAAGCAGCGATTTATAAATGACCCAAACCACACAAATCGAAACCCCCAATCCCGAGAGCTTCGCTGCTCTTTTCGAAGCCTCGGCAACACGTACAGACCAACTCAGTGAGGGCGACATCGTCGCCGGGACGATCATCAAGGTCGGCAAAGACACCGTCGTCGTCGACACCGGATACAAATCCGAAGGCATCATCTCGCTTCACGAGTTCATCAACGCCGAAGGCAACATCTCGGCGACAGCCGGCGATCCCGTCGACGTCCTGATCGAATCCAAGGAGAACGAAGACGGCCTCGTCGTGCTCTCCAAGGAGAAGGCCGACAAGCTGAAGGTCTGGGACGAGATCAGCGCCGCGTGCGAGCGCGACGAGCTGATCGAAGGCACGATCACCCAACGCGTGAAGGGCGGCCTCGCCGTAACCATCCGCGGTGGCGTCAAGGCC
>CAXMRM010000010.1:0-17572 GCA_964196015.1 uncultured Myxococcota bacterium | reverse complement strand
GCAGCGATCGCGGTGCGGTGGCCGTACACCAAACCTTCGAGGAGCGAGTTGGAGGCGAGGCGATTCGCGCCGTGGAGGCCCGTGCACGTCACCTCGCCCGCGGCCCATAGGCCGGGGAGAGTCGAGCATCCCTCGTCGTCTACCACGACTCCGCCACACATGTAGTGTGCGGCGGGAACGACGGGGATCGGATCCTTCGTCATGTCGATGCCTAACTGAAGACATCGCGCGTGGATGTTCGGAAACCTCTCGAGCATGAAGGACGCGGGCTCGTGGGTCATGTCGAGATAGACGCAATCGTCGCCGCTGCGTTTCATCTCGTAGTCGATCGCGCGCGCGACCACATCACGAGGGGCGAGGTCCTTCATCTCATGATGCCGCTCCATGAAGGCCTCGCCGCTTCGCAGACGAAGAACGCCGCCCTCCCCGCGCAGCGCCTCGCTGACCAGAAAGCTCTTGGCTTCGGAATGAAACAAACACGTCGGATGAAACTGAAAGAACTCCATGTTCGCGAGTTCGGCGCCGGCGCGGTACGCCATTGCAATACCGTCGCCGGTCGCGACGTCGGGATTCGACGTATAGAGGTACACCTTGCCGGCGCCTCCCGTGGCGAGAACGGTCGCGCGCGCGAGATAGGTTTTCACCCCACCCGTATGTTCGTCGAGCACGTAGGCGCCGACTACTCGACGCGGCCCCCCGAACTTCGATGCCTCGACGAGATCGATCGCCATGTGGTCTTCGATGATCTCGATGTTGGACGATGCGGCCGCAGCCTGAAGGAGAACACGTTGGACTTCTTCACCTGTGATGTCGCCTGCATGAACGATCCGTCGGGCGCTGTGACCACCCTCTCTGGTGAGATCGAGCGAGCGGCCCTCTTCCCTTCGACTAAACTGAGCCCCGAGGTCCATCAGTTCGTGGATTCGGCTGGGGCCATCGCGAACGACCATCTCGACGATCTCGGGGTGCGAAAGCCCGCTGCCGGTAGTCATCGTGTCCTTGACGTGGGCCTCGAATGAATCGGCGGGATCGAGCACCGCGGCGATGCCGCCCTGTGCCCAGTTGGTCGCGGAATCCGTACGGCTTCGCTTCGTGACCATCGTCACTCGGCTGTGGCGCGCCGCTTCGAGCGCGAAGCTCAAGCCGGCTATTCCGCTGCCCAAGACCAAGTAGTCGCATTCCGCTCGCATGGACCGCGTAGTCTACCAGGCCAGGCGGCAGTCTTGAATGAGGTTTTCGCCCATAGCTACAGCTCGATCTCGCAGGCCGAACGTGGGCCGGATGGGGGAACGAAGTACTGGAAATAGCTCACACGGTAGCCACCAAGCGCATGCACAACGTGGTCTCCCAGCGGATAGCCCCGGACGGGAAGCTCGGGCTCGGCCTCGGGCACGAACGTGATCACATCGAAGGCCCGTGGCCGAAAGAGCTCGACGATCGACCCAACCAAACTGCTCAGATGGCCCCGAAAATCATAGTTGGTCTCGAAGCTGACGTAGCTCCCTGTCTCCTCAGGGGTTACGTGGATGGTGTAGTACTCTTCGCCTTTCACAGCGTTGAGGGAATATCCTGTCGGGTTGAAGACATATTCAGAGGTGGTGAACCCCGGAAGGATGGCATCGATGCCCGACGAAGCCGCAACCGATGCGTCCTTGGAAACGCGCGCGGGAGCGAACTGTCCAGCGACGTCCTCGTCGATCACATGCATGAGTACTTCGAGGGTCGGATCGTTCTTCTCCGGTGTGTACGGACGGCTGGTATGGAACATCTGGACGTAGTGCCCATGCTCGTCACCGAAGCGAAGCGCTCGCCCGGGGAGCATCGTGTGCAGACGACGGGCGTCTTCGCGGAACGTGGTCGGTTGCTGTTTCGGGAAGTGCTCGCTCTTGCGCTCGTACACGAGGAAGGCGATCGATTCACGCGGAATCGATTGGAGCAGCTGGGGGACGGCGTCGACCAAAGTCGTTTGACCGCAGGTGATCAGGACAAACCAATCGTCGAAGACGAACAGGCTCGACTCGGACAGGAGATACGCATCGCAATGCTCGCTTCGGAGGACGGAAAGGACTTTGGCGCCAGCAGCCTCGACGACGCGACGCCATGCCTCGTCACCCAAAGAGCGCAGGGGCGGGAAGTCTGGGGTTACGACCACCTCCAGCTTCTTTTCAGGGCCTTCGAAATAGCTCGGTGTCGCCATCGAACGACCCATCATGCGCAGAAGCGCGACGAGCGCAAGCGTGGGAGGCGCATTTTGGCGTGACTCAGCACCCGGAGATACACTCCAGAACGATGGTTTCGCAGGTGTTGGCGGCAGTGAGCGTGGCGAGCCTGATCCTGGGCACGGCGACGCCTGCCTACGCGGACATCTATCGCTGCAAGCGCGCGGACGGAACGCAGCACTACACGAATATCAGGGAGCCAGGCCGCCGCTGCCAGCTCGTCGTGCGTGGTAGTAAGAAGAAGAACTCGGGAACGAAGGCACCGAGTAGCAGCCGCTCCAAAGACCCGGCTCGTTACAGCCGTTACGACAGCCTGATCGATGAGGCGGCGAAACTGTACGAGCTTCCCGAGTCGTTCATTCGCGCCGTCATGCGAGTGGAGAGCAACTTCAATGCCACGGTGGTCAGCCGAGCGGGGGCAATGGGCCTGATGCAACTCATGCCAAAGACCGCACGGTCGATGGGAGTCGCCGACCCGTTCGACGCGCGCCAGAACATCTTCGGCGGCGCGCGCTACCTCCGCATTCTGGCCAATCGGTTCAAAGGCGACCTGGTGTTGACGGTGGCAGCGTACAACGCCGGCCAAGGCGCGGTTGAGAAGTACAGCGGTATCCCTCCGTACAGGGAGACGCAGCGCTACGTGCGCCGCGTGCTCAAGCACTATTACGCCTACCGCGGCGAAAGCACGCCCTAGCCCATGACTTGGACGCTCATCGCCGCGGTCCTCGTCGGATTGGCTGCACCGATGATCCGAGGATGGATCTGGGGCGTCCCATTCAGCCTGTTGTCGATTGCCGCCGTGCTGCGTTCGTTCGTGGGGTCGGTGCTGACGGTGCTGCTGATCGGAGTCGCGGCTCACTTTGCGCTCCGCGCGACGTCCATGCCTCAGGATCAGGTCGATCGAGTTGCCGGTTTGATTGGCGGAGGCGTCGCTTTGCTCTTGTTGCTCAGCTCGGCGCGGAGGTCGCGGCACGTGCGCGGGCTCTCAATCCTGTGCCAGCGCCTACAGGAGGAAGACGCGCGGCCAATCGCTGCGGCCGCGCTCAACCGGCTTCTCGATCGGCTGCGCCGCAAGGACGAACAGCGGCACATCGCTCTGGTGCTGATGGCGACCGTACCGCTGACGCAGGCGGGCATGTGGGCGGCGGCGCGAAAGCAGTTGCGCAGCCTGAACGACGACCTGCTGTCGGAGCCGCAGGCGGCGCTTCGCAACCAAGCGCTCGCCACCTGCGAGCTTCAGTTCGACGACGTGGACGCAGCGCAGCGCGCGATCGACCGGATCCATCGCCCGACCGAAAGCTCAATCGAAGTGTGGTTGGTTGCGATGGAGGCTCTGCTGATGGCTGTGCAGGGCCAATCCGAAAAAGCGCTGGCACACCTCGACGGAAAGGACGCAGACGACAATCCCTCGCTTCGAGCGTCGCATCGGCTCGTTCATGCACACGTCCTCGCCGAGCGCAGCGATACGAAAGCCGCGCTCGACGAGCTGCGGTCGCTGCAGCGAGAGGCTGGACTGGCAGGTCTGCGGCGCGTCATGCTGCCCCGCGGGCCAGCTAGTCCTCTTGCAGAGCAACTACTGAACGAAGCGGCTCAATCCGGCTGAAAGATGACCCGCTGGGTCGAGTCGGTGTCGTAGAACTCGTGATAGCGGTCGAACGTCACGGCCCCAAACGTGTTGACGACGATCGCAAACACGGCGCAGCTCAGGAATGCGACGCCAAACCGCCGCCGGCTGAGGGCGACGAGCACGAACAAGAGCGGCAGGTAGTCCACGGAGAATCGATAGCCAAACTGCACCCAACCGGTGTTCTGGTAGAGCAGTGTGCAGAGCGCGGTGGACACAACGGCCGTCCAAAGCGCTACGATCGTCGCGTCGAGCTTTTTCGGCCAAAGGCCCCACAACAGGTTCGGGGTGGTGAACCAAAGCGCCAGTCCGTGCCTCGTGATGCGGATGAAGGGGCTCGACGGGATGAGCCACGGCAAGGAGAGGAAGAAGACCGTCAGGTTCGTCGGCAGATAGTGCGTGCTGAACAGGCCCCAGGTCTCGATTCTCGATCGCCAACGGATTTGAAGAAAGCGGTGCCCGAACTCAAACGGGTCACCAAAGCGGGCTGAGTTGTGCCACATCGTGAACGCGACGATCACGGCGAGTGGAAGCGCAAACATCGCGAGCACGCGGATGAGGCGAGGCGCAGAATCCGACCATGGGCGCCTTTCTTGCTTTGCCGCGGTGATCGCCTGAAGCGCGAAGAACACCGCGAGCAGCAAGGTCGCAGGGCGGCATAGGAACGCGAGGCCGAGGGCGAGACCTGCCGCTCCGGGGCGGCGTGCGCCAAAGGAGCACAGAAGGTACAGACAAATGAACGCCGCGGCGACGACGTGGGCGGCAAACCAGACGGTCCCCTGCACCGCGACGAAGTAGTACACCGATCCGATCGCGAAAAGAGTCGTGACGAGCAGATCGTCTCGCTGCGTGCGCGCGCTTTGCCCGGAGTCCCGCAAGAAGCGCAACAGGACGAACAACAGCGCCGGCGCCAGGCCTGCGAAGATCGCCCAGAAGAGTGCGTCGAGGGTACCGAGCCCGAAGATCGCGACGACAGGCAATAGAAGCACCGCAGGCAACGGCGGAAACGAGACGTACCAACGGTAGCGCTCGGCATCGGGCCCCGAGAACGAATAGCGGCCCGGAGGGCATGGCCCCTCGTCGACCGTGTCGTAACACGCCCAGTCGTTGGTGCCGGGGGGGCTGCCCCCGATGTCGAGGCGGCCTTGCAACCACGCGTGCGCCAAGTGCACGTAGTGGTTGTTCGGCGAGGGTCGGACGAGCCGCTGCGCCGAGGTCGCACAGTAGACGCCCGCGCTGAGAACGAAGATCGCAAGTGGAAGTGCCCACCGTCGCTCCCAAACCGACACTGCGGCAGCATAACCGAGCGTGGAGCATATTCGAAGTTTGTCCACCTTGACGAGGCGAAACCTGCGCTCTAGAGGACTCCGGTTCTACCGATTTGGAGGTTTCGATGGGGTCCCCCACCCTCGATGCAGTGACTGAAGCCCTTCGCAACGTCGAAGATCCGATCTTTCAGAAGTCCCTCGGCACCTTGGGGACGCTCGTCGACGCGCGCCTCGAAGATGGGCGGGTCTGGGCGAAGGTTCGGGTGAGCTCCCCCTCCGAGGAGGTTCGCGAAACGGTCCGCCACCGCGTCGATGCGGCGCTCGAGGCTCTCGGCGTCGAGTTCGTTGAGTTGGAACTCGAAGTCAACGTGCCCACCCGCGAAGCGACCAGCACCGATCCGATTCCCGACGTACGGAACGTGATCCTGGTGATGAGCGGCAAGGGAGGCGTTGGCAAGAGCACCGTCGCGACGAACCTCGCGCTGGCTCTGCGACGTCTGGGCACCCGGGTCGGTTTACTCGATGCCGACATTTACGGCCCGTCGCTGCCTACGATGTTGGGCATCGAAGGCCAGCCGACGTCCAAAGACGGCAAGCGGATGCAGCCCCTGCAGCGCTTCGGCATCAAGCTGATGAGCATCGGCTTCCTCCTCGAGGATCCGAAGCAGGCCGTCGTCTGGCGAGGCCCGATGCTCCACGGCGCGCTGCAGCAGTTCTTGAGCGACGTGGATTGGGGAGCACTCGACTACCTGATCATCGACTCGCCGCCGGGCACCGGCGACGTCGCGCTCACGCTGGCCCAGAAGCTACGAATCACGGGCGCGATCATCGTCACGACCCCCCAAGAGGTGGCACTTCAAGACGTCTACAAATCGGTGTCGATGTGCAAGAAGCTCAACATCCCGATCCTGGGCGTCGTCGAGAACATGAGCTATTTCATCGATAGCGCGGGGGTGAAGCACGAGATCTTCGGCAGTGGTGGCGGCGAGAAGATCTCCGAGTTCGCAGAGGCCCCGCTGTTCGGGCAGGTGCCGATCGACGCCCAAGTGCGGGAATGGGGCGATCAGGGCACCCCGATCGTTCAGGCCGCCCCGGCATCTCCCGCGGGCCAGGCCTTTGCGGCCGTGGCTGACGCCGTGGCCGAACGGATCGCCAAAGAGCACTTTGACCGCAGTGGAAGCGAAACTGCGCCCGATGGTGAAGGTCCCAAGAGACTCCGCATCCTCCGCTGAGCTATAAGCGTCACTGTGGACCTCTTTGAGCGCCAAGCGGAAGCCGGCTCCCCACTCGCTGATCGGATGCGGCCGAACCGAATTGAGGACGTGGTAGGTCAAGCGCACCTGCTCGGAGACGGGCGCATCCTGGCCCAGGCGATCCGCGCCGACCGCATTCCGTCGATGATCCTCTGGGGGCCGCCCGGCACAGGCAAGACGACGCTCGCGCACGTCATCGCAAACGAGACGCACTCGATTTTCGTGCCGTTCAGCGCGGTGCTCGGCGGAGTGCCGGAGCTTCGAAAGCTCATCGCCGCCGCCAAAGAGCAGAAGAACTACTACGGCAAGAAGACGATTCTCTTCGTCGACGAGATTCACCGGTTCAACAAGGCACAACAGGACGCCCTGCTCCCGCACGTCGAGAACGGCACCGTGACCCTGATCGGCGCAACCACGGAGAACCCTTCGTTCGCGGTCAACTCCGCGTTGCTTTCCCGCGCGCGTGTGTTCGACCTAAGGCCGCTCGATGCTGAAGACCTGCGTCAGCTGCTCGAACGGGCGCTCGCGGACGACGCGCAAGGGATCGGCCACGTCCCTCACACGGTCGATGACGACGCGCTTGCGGCGATTTCGCAAAATGCGCGGGGCGACGCGCGGCGCGCTTTGTCGGCACTCGAGCTTGCCAGCGACTTTGCGCAGTCCGCAGGTGTCGAGGCGGTCACGGTCGCGATCGTTCAAGAAGCGCTCGCGACCCAAACACTGCTCTACGACAAGTCCGGCGAAGAGCACTACAACGTCATCAGCGCGTTCATTAAATCGATGCGGGGCAGCGACCCCGATGCAGCAGTCTATTGGCTGATGCGCATGCTCGAGGCCGGGGAAGACCCCCTCGTCGTCCTTCGACGCATGCTGATCTTCGCGAGCGAGGACATCGGCAATGCCGATCCTCAAGCGCTCGAGATCGCCGTTAGCGCGGACGCCGCGTTTCGGCGGCTCGGCATGCCCGAAGGCATCTTCCCGATCGCGCAGTGCTGCACGTACCTGGCCAGCGCACCGAAGAGCAACGCGAGCTACAAGGCCTGGAAGACCGCCCAAGCCGACGTGCGCGAGCACGGGGCGCTCCCGGTGCCGCTCAAACTTCGCAACGCCCCGACCGAGGCGATGAAAGAATGGGGTTACGGAGAGGGCTATCGATACCCGCACGACGAAAGCGGCTTCAGCCCGGGCGAGACGTACCTCCCCGACGCGCTCCTCGATCGCGAATACTACCGTCCGACGGAGCATGGCTTCGAGGCACGGATTCGCGAGCGCCTGAGCGAGCTCCGAGCAACGCCTAAGGCGAAGGGGGGCGGGTCGGGCGGGCCCCAGGGAGAAAAACCCTGAAGATCGCGGCGCCGTGTTCGCCGTCGGCCTCGATCGTGCCACCGATGCCGTCGAGCACCAGAGTCGCAGCGAAGAGCCCGACGAACCGGCTGTAGCGGCCGTCCAACCGACCCTTCAACGCCTTCTGCCCCTCGAGTGTGAACGCCGTGTGGCGCAGCTCCGGGGCCATGGCTTCCCCGGCGTCCTCCACTTCGATCACCACGTGGCCGCCCTGCTGGTACACGCGAATGGTGGCGCGCGGATCGGCAACGTTGGCCTGCGTGTTGTGGAGAAGGAGGTCGACAACCTCGACAGCGACTTGTGCGCCTCGCGCGTAGAGCTCATCGCCTTCGGCGATCTCGACAGTCACGGGAACCGGCGTATCCGCACGCTCGATCCGCTCCAAGAACACGCCTACGTCGCCATCGGCAGCCTCGATCGGAACGTGGCCCGTGAGCCAACGGCTAATCCATGCGAGCATGTCGAGCCCTCGGCGAAGCTCTCCTACGGCGAGCTTCACGTCTTGCAAGGCTTCGACCGAATCGGTATCGACAAGACCCACCTCTTGCAGGAAGTCCGCGTTGGCGCTGATCGTGGACGCGGGGTTGCGGAGATCGTGGACGAACAGACCCAAAGCGTGGCCCATTTCGTCGGCATTGATCACGTCGGGCTTCGCCACATCATGTCCCTACCACGGGGCATAACTCAAGGGAAGAAGAGCACGTCCTGCGCGCCACTCTCCTCGATCAGCGCTGCGATGTACGACAGAAGCGTGGCCCGACGGTCCAAGAGGTCTGCGATTTGGGCGTCGCTCAACAATGGGTCCGCCTCGTGACTCGGGTCCCGGGCGAGCTCGGTTCTGATTGACACTTCGTCGAGGGCGGCCAGGCGGCGAACCATGTCTTTGGAGAACCGTCCAGTGCGGGTCAGCCCATCGAGCAGCTTCTCGTAGCGTCGCTCCAGCAAGGGTGTCGAAAACGAGCGGTCGTTGTCACGAAGGAACGCCCGCTGTCCGCTCGTATCGCTTGGGAGATTACCGCCGCTGAACCGATCCCAATTCCCGATCAGGAAATCGAACACGAGCATCGTCGAGAGGTCGCGGGCCAGTGCAGCTTTGCCTCTTGGGACTTCCCCGTTTTGAAGCCAGCTCTGCCACCGTGCTTCGTTCTCGAGACCGACGGACCTCAGGCCTTTGATCCAATAGACCGCCGCGCCAGGAGCCGAGCCGTCCTCATCCCACACTACTGCGCGCCGGATCGACCCACGCCGATCGAGCATGTCTTGGTGAAATCGTTGCTGGATCTCTTTCCACGTCGCGCGGCGGTAGATCGCAGGCGGCACGTTGTCCAGGCCGAGCAACCGGCCGATTCGATACGCGGCGATCTCGTGCTGATAGCCGCGTTCAATCTTGCGGCTCCTTAGCTTCAAAGCGGCGGTGACGCGCGCTACGGTGCGCATCCGCAAGACGACCGAGCTGTGACCCACCGGTTTGAAGCTACGCGAATCCGCCGACGAGATGACTTCGAGGAGCTCATCTTGCTCGACCTCCGTGCCAACGAACCGGGGCAACGGCTCGAGCTCGGCGCTTGCCACCGAGCTCAGCCAACCAGCAACAACCGCCGCCAGTACTAAGCTAGCGAACGCCCGCGAAAAGATTCTTGGCAATGACCATCCGTTGGATCTGAGAAGTGCCCTCGTAGATCTGAAGGATCTTGGCGTCACGCATCAGCTTCTCGACGGGGTACTCCGTGATATAGCCGTTGCCGCCAAAGACCTGTACCGCATCGGTGGCCACTTGCATGGCGCTGTCGGCGCCGAAGGCTTTGCTGTACGAGGCGACGAGTGAGTTGCGGCCGCCCTGGTCGATCTGCCAGGCCGACTTCAACACCAAGAGCCGGGTGGCCTCGTACTTGATGCCCATCTCGGCGATCAACGCCTGCACCATCTGATGCTCGGCAATCGGCACGCCAAACGTCTTGCGCTCGAGCGCATAGGCGATCGACTCCTCGAGGGCGCGGCGCATCAAGCCGCAGGCGCCTGCCCCGATGTCCGGGCGGGTGCGGTCGAAGGTTTTCATCGCAAGCTTGAAGCCATGCCCTGCCTCAGCGAGCACGTTGTCGGAGGAGACGCGGACGTCGTCGAAGTTGACCGTGGCCGTGTTGCTCGCCCGCTGACCGAGCTTGTCCTCGGTCTTTCCAACGCTGACACCCTGCGCGTCGCGGTCGATCACGAACGCCATGATCCCACCGTGTCGGAGCGAGGGGTCGACCGTCGCGAATACGATATACCAGCTGGCCCAGGCGGCGTTGGTGATGAAGCACTTCTGGCCGTTGACGATCCAGTCGTTGCCGTCTTTGCGGCATCGGGCCTGAATGCCCGCCGCATCGCTTCCGGCGGCCGGCTCGGTGAGCGCGTACGCTGCGAAGATCGGCTCGGAGGTCAGCGAGCCGAGGTACTTCTTCTTCTGCGCGTCATTGCCTGCGATGAGAATCGGTGTCGCGGCAAGCGTGTTGGCGGTCATGCTGGTTTGAATGCCAGTGCACCCGAATGCGAGCTCTTCGGTCAGCAGGACGTTGTCGACCTCGCCCAGGCCGGCTCCGCCATACGCCTCGGGGATGTTCGGTCCAACCAAGCCGAGATCCCACGCCTCCTTGAAGACGTCCATCGGGAACTCGTGGGTCTTGTCTGCCTTGGCGGCGACGGGAATGATCTTCTCGCGAGTGAAACGGCGAGTCTCCTCGACGAGGATCTTCTGTTCGGCGGTAACCTCGAAACTCAACATATCGCTACCCCTTCGTCATCGGCGCCGTTCTTGTTCGCGACGCTCGAGCTCGGCCCTCACGGCGCGCGCTCCCATGCGAAAGCCGAGCGCAAAGCCGATTAGCAAGACGCCCGGAATGTAAATGATGTGGGCGATGGACGGCATCACCGGGCCCCGGAAGCTCGGATCTCCGCGCTGAGCCGCTCGAGCTCCTCTGCCGTTTGGCGCTGCAGGCCGCGCATTCGCATCAGAAACAGAAACAAGAGCGCCCAAACGATCGCGTAGGCGGCCAGCAAGAGCGCGCCACCGGAAATGCTCTCTGCCTCGGGCCCACGGACACCGACGAATTGCGTAGCCCTCTCCTCGGCGGCGTCCTTGGGAGTTTCGGCAGCCGTTGCAGCGGGTTCCGCCGGTGGTTCTTCCGCTAGAGCCACGGGGACGAGGAGCATCGTGCATCCCAGCACGAGCGCGGCAATCAGAGCTCGCATATCATTTCCTTCATCGGTGCATCAGCTCGAGTCGTAAGCGGGCGGTTTGTTCTCGTTGCCGCTCCACGGAGGCGCGCGCCCAAATCAGGAGCACGGCCAACCCCGTGAACGCGATGAAGCTGAGCCCGAGCGTCCAGTACATCTCGGACTCGAGCCCGCCCCCTTTTCCGGTGATGACGGTGGGGTGACCGCCTCGCCAACGCTGAACGCTGTAGTGAATCAATGGTAGGTCCACCACTCCAAAGAGCGCCAAGCCGGCGGCAAACCGCTTCTCGACCTCGCCAGCATCGCCCATCGACCGAAGCGCGAGGTACGCAGCGAAGATCATGCCGGCCAGAAGCGTCGTCGTGAGCCGCGGATCCCACGTCCACCAAACGCCCCACGCCTTGCGCGCCCAGAGCGGACCCGTGAGCAACACGATCAAACAGAACAGCGTCCCGACCTCTGCGCCTGCAACCCCGAGCGCATCCCATTTCGGGTCACGCTTGAGCAGATACACCGCGCTGCCCACCGCCGACACACCGAAGCCAACGTACATGGCGTAGGCACTCGGAACGTGGAAGTAGAAGATCTTCTGCACGATGCCCATCTGTTGTTCTACAGGGGCGACGACGAAGATCGCGTAGAGAGTCGCCGCGAACAGCGCTAGGGTTGCGAACAACACTAGCGACCACACGGTCGAGGTACCGGACTGACGTGCACTACTCATGATGGCGCTTGCCGGGACGCTAGCACGCAGTCAGTGGGGCGTCAGCCTCCGCGACCCTCGAATCGCACGATTAAGCACCTTCGGTTTGCCGCCTTTGCGGCACGCCGCTAAAGACGGCGCTGATGGATTTGCTCGACCGGCGGTTCCTTTTCGTAGTTGGCAAGGGTGGCGTCGGCAAGACAACCGTGGCGACCGGGCTCGCACTTGCGGCGAGTAGCCGCGGTAAGAAGGTCCTGCTGGCGCTCGTGAACTGCCAGGAGCGCGTGAGCCAGCTCCTCGACACCGACCCAATCGGCCCTGAAATCGTCTCCCTTCGCGAGAATCTCGATGCGGTGAACATGACCCCGGACGCAGCTCTGGAAGAATACGGGCTGATGATCCTGAAGGTGAGGGCCGTATTCAACGCGGTCTTCAGGAACCGACTGGTGCGTGCATTCTTGAAAGGCACGCCAGGGCTCGAGGCCTGGTCCATGCTTGGAAAAGCTTTCTACCACGCGTGCCCACCAAGAGGAGAGCCCGATTATGATCTCGTGATCGTGGACGCCCCCGCGACCGGACACGCGCTCGACATGCTGCGCGTGCCGTTCGTCATCGAGAGTGTGGCGCCCCCAGGCCTCTTGCGACGAGACGCGGCGCGCGCCGCCAAGATGTTCCGTGACCCGGAGCGAGCCGGCGCTGTCCTGGTCACACTGCCCGAGTACATGCCCGCGAGCGAGACCATCGAGCTCTCGGACGCATTGAAGAACGAGCTCGAGATTCCGGTGCTGCATCTGGTCATCAACCGGGTGCTGAACGTGCTCTTCGCCGAAAAGGAACGGCCCATTCTCGAGAGCCTGGCATCGGAGATCGCCGAAGACAGCGGGATCCGGGGGCTGGCCGTGGCCGGCAAGCGGCGTGCCCTTCGCGAGACGGTCCAAGCGCGGGCCATCGGCCGGGTGTGTAGCCACATCGATGCGCCCTGCAGCGAACTGCCCTACTACAACGACCTCGAAAGCGACACTGCCGCGATCGAAGCGCTGAGCGAAGAGCTCCTTCGGTCCGTTTGATCGCTTGCGGGCGGTCCACAATCCACTAGCTTGCTGGGCGAGGTCATCATGCCCGGCTCGGCTACGTCAGGTCTCTCCTTTCAAACACCGCTGATCTTCGAGCAGGGCTCGCCCAAGCGCCACGGGGCGTCGCTCACGCCCGACGAGCTGCCTGAGGTCGACCCGAAGAGCGCGTTCGGACGCATGGCTCGGGAGGTGCCCCCCTTGCTTCCGGAGGTGTCCGAACCCGAGGCGTTCCGCCACTACGTTCGATTGAGCCAGCAGAACTTCGCGATCGACACCGGGATGTACCCACTCGGGTCTTGCACGATGAAGTACAATCCCAAGGTCAACGAGTGGGCGGCGCGTTTGGCTGGGTTCGCCGACCTTCATCCGTACATGCCGGACGAGCTCGCCCAGGGCGCCCTCGAGCTGATGTGGCGGCTGGAGCTCGGGCTGGCCGAGGTGTGCGGCATGGATCGCGTCTCGTTACACCCGGCAGCCGGCGCGCAGGGTGAGCTCGCCGGGTTGATGATGATTCGGGCGTACCATCGGGCACAGGGAAGAGACCCGAAGAAGGTTCTGATCCCTGTCACCGCACACGGAACCAATCCCGCTTCATGTGCGCTCAATGGCCTGCAAGCCGTGTCCTTCCCCGTCGGGGAGGACGGCATCGTCACCACCGAGGCCCTTGCGCCCTTCGTCGATGACGACGTGGCCGCGGTCATGGCGACCAACCCGAACACGGTCGGGCTCTTCGAAACGCACATGCCGGCGATCGCCGAGCTCATTCACAGCAAGGGCGGCCTCGTCTACGGCGATGGCGCCAACCTCAACGCGTTGATGGGCAAGGCGCGGCCCGGCGACCTCGGAATCGACGTGATGCAGTTCAACCTGCATAAGACCTTCACGACCCCGCACGGCGGTGGAGGCCCCGGCTGCGGCCCTGTCGGGTACAAGGCGCTCCTCGATCCCTACGCGCCGGTTCCGGTCGTGGAAAAGCGGGACGGACGCTTCGTCCTCGACCACGACAGTCGTCCGGCTTCGATCGGCAGGCTGCGGTCGTTCCAGGGCAATTTCGGAATGATGGTGCGCGCCTACGCGTACCTCCGTGAGATGGGGGCCGAAGGCCTGAAGCAAGCCACCGAGCTCGCCGTCCTCAACGCCAACTATCTCCGAGTCCGCCTCGGCGAGCTCTGGCACGTTCCCTACGACGCGCTCTGCATGCACGAAGTGGTGATCAGCGATCGCCACCTCAAGCAATCGGGCGTCACCACGATGGACGTTGCCAAGCGGCTGATGGACTACGGCTTTCACCCGCCGACGGTGTACTTCCCACTGGTCGTGAAGGGCGCGATGCTGATCGAGCCGACGGAAACCGAGAGTCTTCAGACCCTCGATGAGTTCGTGGAGGTCATGAAGGCGATCAGCGACGAGGCGAGGTCGAAGCCCGACTTCGTCAAAGCGGCGCCGCAGGTTACGCGTTTACGTCGGCTGGACGAGACTCGGGCTGCTCGCAAGCCGGTGCTGCGATGGACAGCTCCCTAGACACCGCCCGAACCATCGTCTGCTTCCGGTGAAACGGCAGAAACGCGGCCTTGAAACCGTTGATGATGATGCGGTGAATGTCGTCGCGATCCAGGCCCATCTGGGTGTGGCAAAGCCAGAGCTCACGCGAAACCGTCGTGTCGGTGATGAGCCGGTTGTCGGTGTTGACCGTCACCCGCAAGCCGAGGTCGTGGTAGAGCTTGAGCGGGTGGGTTCGAAGATCTTTCACGGCGCCGGTCTGCACGTTCGAGGATGGGCAGCACTCGAGCGCGATGCGGTGATCGTTGACGTAGTGAAGCAGATCTCCATCTTCGCGTAGGCGGCAACCGTGGCCAATGCGGTGCGCGCCGCACACGTGGATCGCCTGGTGAATCGAAGCGGGTCCGTATGCCTCTCCGGCATGGATGGTTACCGGGATGTTGTTGTTGTGGACGAGCTTGAAGGCGTGAAGGTGATGTTTGGCAGGGTGATCGTACTCGGCGCCCGCCAAGTCGAACGCGACCACGCCGCGGTTCTTGTAGGCCACCGCGAGCTGTGCCATTTCGAACGACGACTCGGGAGAAATGTTCCGAATGCCGCAGAGGATGACGTTGGCAACGGCGCCCTTGTCTTTTTGCGCGTCCCAAAGGCCCGCAAGCACGGCTTCGACCACGGTCGTGAGGCGGAGACCGCCGCGGGTGTGGAGCATGGGCGAGTAGCGCACCTCCATGTAGCGAACGTTCTCAGCAGCGGCGTCCTCGCTGAGCTCATAGGCCGCCCGGTAGAGCGCCTCGGCGGTCTGCAAGACCTTGAGCGTCGTGTCGAACGCTTTGAGGTACTCGACCAGCGACCCGGCTTTCTCCCCACAATGGAGCGCCTTGGCTAGACCCTCATCTGTGTCCGCCGGCAACGAGATGCCCTGCTCTTCGGCAAGCTCGAGCATCGTCGACAATCGCAGCGAGCCGTCCAGATGGACGTGGAGGTCCGTCTTGGGGAGTGCCCGGATGTGGGAGAGCGTCAGCTCCATCACTTCCATTGTAACCGGTTAACTGGCGACCTCGAAACGGCCCAAAACCTCAATGACTTCGGCTAAGCGCTTGGCCGCGACGCTCACCCGCGTGGGCATGCCGCCGTTGAGTCCGAGGGCGGTCACCAAGTCGATGCCGCTGTCGAAGCGCGCCGCTACGGTGACCGTCGTTTCGTCGTGGACCAACGAGATGGGCGCGAGACGCTGGCCGATCAGCAGTAGCTCGGTCTTGTCGTACGGCCCGTCCCGCCGCCTGGCATCGCAGATCGCGAGCCCACCACGAACCTCGTAGTTGGCTGAAAGTCGCTTGGCCTCCCGCTCCATCGCCTGTAGGGCTTCGGCCGCAATCTGAAATTCACGGTATATCGCGGCGTCGTGCGCGCCGTCCGCGAGGTACCGCACCATCAATCCGCGAAGGGCCTCGTCGCGTGGCCTGGCACGCAGCGCCCGATCGAGAACCCTCGCGCGCTCAGTCGGCTCACCCAACCTGGTGTCGATCGCCCGAGCGTCGTCGTCCGCCCCCTCGTAGGGCTCGACCCCAGCGCGAATCCACTTGGCCGCCGAGCACAGGCCGTCGAAATCTACGTGGCAGCAGATCGTGTCGACGGGCCCCGCGGCCGCAACGCGCTCCGGTGTGACCATTTCAGGGCAAGCGCCGTGCTGCGCCTTGGTTCTAAGGACGAAACGGGGATCGTCCGCGTACTCCGGATGGCGATCGTGGTCATGGTGGTCGACCCACATCGCAAGCCGCGAGCCCAGTCCCTTAATGAAAGGAAGCGTGGTCTTCTCGTAGCTCGCCCCCCCGGCATTCGCCGCAAACGCGACGTCCAGCACCACCACACGCCCGGGAAGGCTGTCTGGCTTGGGCAGCTTACGGGGCGTTCCGTAGGCCAAATGCGGGAAATCACCCACATCCCGAGCATGTGTCCACCCCCCCACCCGCGCAACCGGCCGATGCTCGGATCGGTTTTTCCCAAACCGATGCCTTCACGAAACAGACCGGAAATGGAAGCCAGGCATAGATCCAATCGAGCCGCTGCCGAGGGTGTGCTGCGGCCATCACGAAGAGGTGCAAGATCATGGAAGAACAACTTTCGGAACTGACAACGCGAGCAGACGAACTGGCAACGTATGCAAACGCCTTGTGGGTTCTCGTTAGCGCCGCGCTCGTTTTCTTCATGCATGCGGGCTTCGCTCTGGTGGAGAGCGGTTTCTGCCGCAGCAAGAACGCGGTGATGGTGCTGATGAAGAACTTCGGCGTCGTCGCGATTTCGTCGCTCATCTTCTATCTGGTGGGCTACGGCGTGATGTTTGGCGAAGGCAACGCCTTCATGGGGCTCGCGAGCTTCTTCCCGAACAACGGGGGAGCTGAGTCGGGCCTGCCGCCCTACGTCTTCCTGTTCTTCCAGCTGGTCTTCGCAGCGACCGCCTGCACCATCGTGTCGGGCGCGATCGCGGAGCGCGGCCGGCTCCTGACCTTCTTCCTTTTTACGGCGATCGCCACCATGATCATCTATCCAGTGGTCGGTCACTGGGTCTGGGGTGGCGGCTGGCTCTCTGAGAAGGGCTTCGTCGACTTCGCAGGCAGCACGGTCGTTCACGGCGTCGGCGGCGGCATGGCCCTCGCAGGCGCGCTCGTCATCGGCCCGCGCCTTGGCAAGTTCCTGCCCGACGGCTCGGTCAGGCCGATGCCCGCACACAACTTCCCGCTCGCCGCGCTCGGCGTGCTGATCCTCTGGCTCGGTTGGTTCGGCTTCAATGGCGGCTCCGAGCTCGCCATCGATGCCGAGGTCGGTCGCATCGTCCTGGTTACCAACCTTGCGGCTTCGGCTGGCTTCATCGCTGCGCTGATCTGGATCAAGTTCCGTAGTGGCCTGCTCGACCTTTCGATGGCTCTGAACGGCGCGCTCGCCGGTCTCGTGGGCATCACCGCCGGCTGCTACAACATTACCGGCGGCTGGTCGATCGTCGTGGGCGTCGTTGCTGGCATGCTCTGCGTCGAGGGCGTCCTGCTCGTCGACAAAGTGAAGATCGACGACCCGGTCGGTGCGATCACGGTCCATGGCATTTGCGGCATCTTCGGCACGCTCGCTGTGGGCCTCGTCGGCTACGGCAACGCAGCGACAGGCGAGGAGCCGATGGGCCTTCTCGTCGGTGGTGGCGCCTCTCAGCTCGGCATTCAAGCCATGGGCGCGACCGCTGGCGTTGGGTTCGCCTTCGTCGTCGGCTCCATTGTTTGGCTCGCCATGAAGTTCCTCGTGCCAGGCGGCGTCCGCGTCTCCGAAGCGCACGAGCTCGAGGGTCTCGACATCTCGGAGTGCGGCGTCGAAGCCTACAACGAGGAGCTC
>CAXMRM010000009.1:0-14988 GCA_964196015.1 uncultured Myxococcota bacterium | reverse complement strand
CCGGTGCGTAACCCCATCGTCATTGATGAGCCGCCGGCGCAGTAGCGTTAGCTGGGCTCCCTGGCCGCCGACACCGCCAACGGCTCTAGTTGTCGAGAGAGCGCCAATGGGTCGGTCACCGGCGCTTGGCACAGGAACTGGCGGCACACGTACGCAGTTCCCTTGCCGTCGATTTGGGTGCGGTTCTCTAGGAGAGCCACGGCTGCCTCCTCACCTCCGCCACCGACGGCGATCACTTGAAAAGGCCGGTAGCCGTCGCGGACGACTTCGAGCAACGGTGCGAGCTCTTCGTTGCTTCCGACGAGCGCGATCTCGTGCGGCTCGCCGAGAATGAAGCTCGCCGCGTTGAGCCATTGACCAAAGCCGGAGGGATATTGGCTCATGAATTTGCTCATCGTCGCCGTGCTCTGCTCGGCGACCTGCCAGTAGTCGCCCTTGCCCGCCAACAAGCTGAGCCTCGACAGAACGCCGGCTGCCACCGAGTTTCCGCTTGGCACCGCGTTGTCTTGCAGATCCTTCGGGCGATGGATCAACTGCTCGTGGTCGTCCGAGGTGTCGAAGAAGCCGCCGTTCTTCGAGTCACGGAAGTGGGTGAGCATCAGCTCCGTAAGCTCGAGCGCCCAGTCGATCCAGCGCTTCTCGAACGTGGCTTCGTAAAGCGCAAGTAAGCCATCGGCCAGGTAAGCATAGTCCTCGAGGTACGCGTTGTACTTGGCCTCGGAGCCGGCTTTCCACGTTCGGAAAAGGCGACCGGAATGGAGTCTCATCGTGCGGTGGAGGAAGTCCGCGTTGGACGTGGCCGCGTCGATGTAGTCAGGCCGGCCCAGCGTCTGTCCGGCTTCTGCAAACGCCGCCAGCATCAGGCCGTTCCACGAAGTCAGGACCTTGTCGTCGAGGCCGGGCCAGATGCGTTTGGAGCGGAGCTCATAGAGCTTTGCGCGTGCCGCAGCCATGCGCGTCTCTAGAGCCTCGGCGTCGACCCCCTGTTGCGCAGCCAGGCCTTTCGGATCGAGATGCAGGTTCAGGATGTTGTGACCTTCCCAGTTGCCCTCGTCCGACACGCCGTAGATTCGCATGAACGTGTCGGCGTCCTCGCCCAAGGCTGCTCGAATCTCGTCCGCCGACCAAACGTAGAATTTGCCTTCGACTCCTTCGCTGTCTGCATCCTGGCTGCTGTAAAAGCCGCCATCCTCGTGGCGCATCTCCCGCAGCACGTAGTCGAGCGTCTCTTCGACGACGCGGCGATAGAAGTCGTTGCCCGTGACCTGCCACGCATGAAGGTAGACCCGCGCGAGTTGCGCATTGTCGTAGAGCATCTTTTCGAAGTGCGGAACCAGCCAGCGATGGTCGACCGAGTAGCGGGCAAAGCCGCCGCCGAGCTGATCGTACATCCCGCCTTCGGCCATCTTCTGAAGTGTCACCTCGGCCATCTCGAGGGCATTCGAGTCCTGGCTGCGGAGCGACTCACGAAGCAAAAACTCGATCGTCATGGGTTGGGGAAACTTCGGGGCATCGCCGAATCCGCCCCAGGTGGGGTCGAACCGCTGGCCCAAACCCCGCAGCGCGCTTCCAAAAATCTCCGCGTCGAGCGGCTGTTCTTCGAAGCCTACGCCCGAGAGCGCCTGGAGTTGTTTGGCGACCTCGCCGGCGCTGCCCAGCACGTTTTCCCGGTCCTGGTTCCACGCTTGGGTCACGCCGGTCAGGATCTGCGTGAAGCTCGGCATCCCGTGGCGCGGCTCGTTTGGAAAATAGGTACCCGCGTAGAACGGCTTTCCATCGGGTGTGAGAAAAACCGTCATGGGCCAGCCACCGCGACCGATCATGGCGTTGACGGCCTGCATGTAGATGCTGTCGATGTCGGGACGCTCTTCGCGATCGACTTTTACGTTGATGAAGCTGGTGTTCATCTGTTCTGCCGTCGCTTCGTCTTCGAACGACTCGTGAGCCATCACATGGCACCAGTGACAAGCGGCATAGCCGATGCTGAGCAAGATCGGTTTGTCCTGCTCATTGGCGAGCCGCATCGCCTCCTCGCCCCAGGGGTACCAATCGACCGGGTTGTCGACGTGTTGGAGCAGATAAGGACTCGTCTCGTTCTGGAGATGGTTGGCCATGCGGTGCCCAGTTTCTGGGGCTAGCGACGGACAGGTCAACAGGGGGTCGACGCCCGAGGAGCGCGCACTAGACTGCATGGACTAGGAGGCAGGATGGCAAAGGCGATTTGGCAAGGGCAGGTAGTTGCAGAGTCGAACGATTTCGAGGTCGTCGACGGGAACGTTTACTTCCCACCTGGCGCCATTAAAAAAGAGTTCTTCGAGCCCAGCGACCGCAGCAGCGGGTGTCCCTGGAAGGGCACCGCCAGCTACCACCACGTCGTCGTCAATGGCAAACGTAACGAGAACGCCGCCTGGTTCTATCCGAAGCCCAAAGAGGCCGCCGCCAACATCAAGGACCACGTCGCGTTTTGGAAGGGCGTTACGGTCGAGCGCTAGCCCGAGGCTCCCGTCATGCGCATCATTGCGCGCCCCATGAGTCCCGTGAGCGCTTGACCTTGCGATGGGTTCGGCCCTGACAGCTCGACGTGCTGGCTTGCAAACTCGTCGAGGGACATTTGGCCATCGGCCACCGCGATCATCGGCTCGTAGCTCGTCGTGAGTGTCACTTCGGGACTGTTGGGTTTGCCTGCTTTGACGTCGACGATGCCGCAATCGACTGTGAAGGTGAAGGACTCCCCATCGACGACGAGCGCGGCGCGCAGGCTCATGCCGGGATCGACCACACGCTGACACGCGACACGGAGCGTGACGGCGATCGTTCGTAGGTTGCCCGGCCGTTTGATCTCATCGTCCGGGGGGAACTCGGCGCCGAATATCGCGAGCTCGAACAGCAGGTCGCTTGTGCGCGCCCCGAGCTCGGTGAGTTCGTAGACAGTTGTGCCGTACTCCGCGTCGCGCCGGCGAATCAGACCGTCTGCCTCCAGTTGCCGGAGTCTGTTCGTGAGTAGGTTGGACGCGATGCCGGGTAGCGTTTGGAGCTCCGAGAAGCGTGCCGGCCCGGCATGAAGGTCGCGGAGGATAAGTAATGTCCATCGATCGCCGACGCGATCGAGCGCGCGGGCGATCGGGCAGAGGAGGCGATATCGCCGTGGCTGGGCCATGACTGCCGGTTGTCGCACAGGCTTTCTTGATTTTCTAAAGCAACTCACTTGCGTTTTAACTGTAAGCACTTTATATAATAAAGTATATAGCTAAAACCCACTCAGTTTCAGGAGTTTTGACATGTCCAATACTAAGCCCACCATCCTCGTCACCTCTGGGGCCGGCAACACCGGCCGCCCGGTGGCCCAAGACCTACTTCGCGCCGGTTTCCCCGTCCGGGCGATGGTCCGCCGCGAAGACCAACGCGCCCAGCATCTCCGAGACCTTGGCGCGGATGTCGTCGTCGGCAATCTCTTCGACGTCCGCGATCTACGAAGCGCGATGGACGGGGTACAGCGGGCCTACTTCGTTGCGCCTCACGGCCCGAACGGACTTCACGCCTCGATGGCGTTCGCAGTCGCCGCGGAAGAAGCCAAGCTCGAGACCGTCACGACGCTCACCCAATGGTTGTTGCATCCGGGCCATCCATCTCTCGCGACGCGTGAGCTATGGCTTTCTGATCAGATCACCCCGTGGATGCCGAATGTGGACGTCGTGCAAATCACTCCCGGATGGTTTGCGTGGACCTACTTCCTCGTGCTCGATGTCATCGCACAGCTTGGTGTGTTCCCGATGGCGTTGGGACAGGGCCGAAACGCGCCACCGTCGAACGAAGACATGGGTGCCGTCGTGGCCGCGACGCTTGCTAACCCCGCACCCCATGTCGGAAAGACGTACCGCCCCACCGGGCCCGAACTTCTCACCCCCGAAGAGATCGCGGCAACGTTCGCCCGGGTCTTGGGACGCGATGTGAAGTACTCCCCCACGTCCGTGGACATGTTCGTCAAAGCCGCCACCGTGGCCGGGTTCCCCTCGTACGATATTTCGCAAGTTCGTCTCTACCTCACCGACTACCAACAGGACGCATTCGCAGTCGACGCGCCCACGAAGGTGGTTCGCCAGCTCACGGGTCGCGAGCCGGAGGATTTCGAGACGATTTGCCGCCGTTATGTAGCCGAGCGGGCCGAAGCGATTCCGTCGCTCAGCAACAAGATGGGCGCCCTGTCCCGACTGCTGCGTGCGCTCCTGATGCGCACCCCCAACATGGACGCTTTGCAGCGCAACCAAAACCATCCCCCCCTGTCCGACGCGGCCTTCGCGCAGGAAGCCGACGAATGGCAACGCGGCCATCAGCCTGCGGTGCTCGAGCCCGCCGGTCCCAGCTCCACCCGCGCAGCCTAACGCCCTCCAACAAGGGGACAGTTCCCTCTTAGCGCCAGGCGAAGAAGGGTTGGTCGTAGTGGGCGACGCGTGTGTCGCGACCGTGGATGGCCACTTCTCGGAACTGGAAGATGACAGCAGCGGTTGGGGCGAAGATGTCTTGGCCGAGGATTCTCACCGAGAGGACCGGGCGGTCGCTTTCTTCGAGATCGAACAGCTTGGGGATCCCGGGCGCATCGAGACCTGCGATGGGAACTCTGTGCACCTCCGCCACTTCGCTTGGGTTCGGTGTGAGGATGACATTGCTACCCGCCCAGACGACGACTGGCGTGATCCGGAAGCCGGAGCGGGTGGGGTAGTCATCGAGAAGCCCGAGCACTCGACCGGGGCCGCACGACAAGCCCACTTCCTCGTCGAGCTCACGCAACGCGGCGCCCGTTGGATCTTCGCCTTCATCGATGCGGCCCCCGGGAAGGGCCCACTGCCCGCTGTGGTCGCGAAGGGTCGATACACGGCGTGTGATGACGAAGCAGGCCTCGCCAGCTTCGTTGGCAACGATCGTCATCGCCACCGCAGCGGGGCGAAGGGAAGGGTCGAACTCAGCCGACCGTTCGTGAGCGGCTAGGTTCGCGGTGATTTGCGCGCGCAGGCTGTCGTCGGCCCTAGGCACCACTCGGTTTCCGCCTTACAGCCGGAATCCCATTCTCAATCGCGAATCTTGGGTCCACGTGGTCGATATACTTCCGATCGTCGCCCCGCGCACAAATCAGGCCCCGAGGAGCACGTCGTGTCGAAGGCCTAGCCAGCCGCGCGCTTGGGTCCTATCGTTGGGGCAATGCAGGTGATTCCCGTACCGTGTCTGAGCGATAACTATGCGTACCTCGTCATCGAAAACGGCCGGGCGGCAGTGGTCGACCCGTCCCAAGCCGACCCCGTGTTGAGGGCGATCGACGAGGCCCGGGTGAAGCTCACCGAGATCTGGCTCACGCATCACCACTGGGACCACATTGGTGGAATCGAGGCGCTGATCGAAGAGTGTCCGATCGAGCACGTGCGAGGGTCGCAGTACGACGCGGACCATCAGCGGATCCCCCGGCAGACCGACGCCCTGTCAGACGGCGATTCCTTCGACTTCGGTGGAGTGTCCGTTGACATCGTCGAAATCCCCGGCCACACGCTCGGCGCCATCGCGTTCATCACTGAGGGCAATTTGTTTAGCGGCGACACCCTCTTCATCGCGGGTTGTGGCCGCGTCTTCGAAGGCACGATGGAGATGATGTCGCAGTCGCTCGCGAAGCTTCGCTCCTTGCCCGCGGACAGCAAGATTTGGTGCGGCCACGAGTACACGGTCAACAATCTTCGATTCGCGAAAACGATCGAGCCCAGCAACCCCGAGGTCGAACGTGCGCTGCGGCAAGCGATTGCCACTCGGGAGGCAGGGCAGTTCACCGTGCCTGGACAGCTCGATCGAGAGCTCGCGACGAACCCCTTCCTTCGCTTCGACGACCCGCGAGTTGCTGCCGGAAGAGACCCGGTCGCGTCGTTTACCGCGATGCGCGAAGCCAAAGACAGCTTCTAGCGGCGCATCCTCTCGATCGATTGTTTCATGATCGAAAGCGTCCAAGCCCTCGGCAGTAACTTCGAAAGCAAGCCAGCAGACATGCGGTCGGACCAGGTCGGGACGACGACGGGTTGCTTGCCGATCGCGCGAAGCGCTCCGAGCGCCACCGGCTCAGGCCCGGTCAGAGGGATGTAGAACGGTAAGTCGCTGCCTAGGTTCTGGTCCTGAACGGGTTTGGTGTCCGTCATGCCCGGGCATACCGCCAAGGCGTCGACGCCGCTTCCGCGGAGCTCTGCCCACAATCCAGCGGCGAGGTTCAAGCCGTAGCCCTTCGTCGCGGCGTAGTGGCAGAAGTATGGGGAGCCCGACAGCGCAGAAGCCGAGGAGACGATGATGATCCCGCCGCGTCCGCGGGAGGCCATCGCTTTGCCGACGGTGTACGTCAGCACGAGCGTGGCGCGGCAGTTCAGGTCCAACGTGGCCAAATGCGCGTCCAGCGAGATGTCGAAGAACGGGTCGAGTGACGAGACGCCCGCGTTGTTGACGAGAAGTCCAATCTCGTAGGCGTCCGCCCAGTCCTGCGCCTTTGCCGAGAGGCCTGGCTCTGCGAGGTCGCATATAAGCGGGCGCGCATCGACACCGTGTTCCGCGCGGAGTTCTTGAGCGAGCGCGATCGTCTCGTCAGCTTCCCGGTCGACGAGCAGGAGATCAAACCCATCGGCCGCGAGATATGTGGCAAACGCTCGCCCGATCCCTCGTGCCGCCCCAGTGACGAGCGCGTAGCCTTCATAGCGGGCGTGCAGCCCAAGCTTCACCGAGTCTCCCAAGTCGTTCTCCCTCAGGCCGTGGTCAATCGACCCTTGGCACGGGTGCGGTCGTGGATCCAGAAGGCGAACCAAACTACCAAGAGCCCCCCAATGCCGCCGATTCCGCAGAATGGGCCTAGCCAGGTCGGCGCGCCGAAGGTGATGTCGTAAGCGGCGGCGGTCAGCGCGAGCATGGTCCCTCGCGCGATCGCGACGGCGATCACCGATTCACTTCGCACGCGCAGGTACACCAGCACCCAAGAGGCGACGATGCACCAGGGAAGGGCCAGCGCCACGCTCCACAGACCCGGCACGCCGTACAGGTTCCCAATCGCCACCGACGGCGCGAGCCACAGCCACCACAAGAGCCCGATCTTCGTCGACCGCGCCCAAAAGTCACCGGGCATCTCGCGGAAGTAGTAGCCGCGAAACGCGACCTCCTCACAGAGACCCGGGATGAGATTGAATGTCAGCCCTGCTGGCATCCCCATGACGATCAGCATCAAGGGATGTGGAGGCGGGCTATCTGCGAGGTATTCGTTGAACTGCGCGAGTTGATCTGGCGGCACCGTCGAGCGCTTGGTCTCGATCAATCGTTCGACGGTCAGCACTGGCTCGAAACCGGCGGCCCATGTGAAAAGCATGCCGACGAAAAGGATTGCGACCGGAAGCAGCCAGGCGATGCCCCACCATCGATTGATCGAAAACCGAATGCCGAGCGGTTTCAGAATTGGTTGATTCAGCCACGGACCTTGAACCAACAGAATCGCCACCAGCGCGGGCACCGTGTACCAAAAGGCGACGGCCCGCCCTGCCGCCCCCGCCCATTCGATGCCGCTGAGCCACATGCCGACAACTGGCGTCCAACTTCCAATCGCCATCAGCGCGAACGGAACCCAGATCAATCGTGCGTGGGTGATCTTCGGGCTCACCGAAAGCGTTTCCACGCGGCAAATTCGGCCTCCTGAAACGCTGCGTAGCGCTTCTGGAGACGAACGAGCTCTCCGTAGATACGCGGCAACTGCTGCGCCAATGCGAGCAACACGCGCCCGGTTGCTTCTGCGTCTCCTGATGCGCGGTGCGCCTGCTCGAGTGGGATTCCCAGGTGCTTCGTGACATCGCCGAGTCGTCGGCTTTTCAGCTCTTTGAGGATTTCTCGCGCCCAGACCAATGGGTCCACCCAGACCACGTCGTCGCGCGCAGCCGGCGGCATGTCGCCCGGTGTCATCGCCTTCGGAGCGGCGCGTCTGATCTCTGCCATAAGGAAGCCACGGTCGAACGAGGCGTTGTACGCGACCGGGAGCTGGCCCTGCAGAAGCTCCAGGACGCGGGGCATCACCGTTGCAAAGTCGGGCGCACCCTCGAGCTCTTCGTCGGTGATGCCATGCACCGCGCGTGACTCTTCAGGCACCGGGATCCCGGGGTTGACCAGTAGGCTCTCGCGGCTGGTCACTTTGCCTTTCTCGAATCTCACTAGCCCGATTTCGATCACGCGGTCGGTTTCAGCGTCCCGCCCGGTCGTCTCGAAGTCGATGACAGTGAACGGGAGGTCCTCCCACGAGGACCCCGGCTCGAACTCGTGGCACAGCCCTTCGACGTTTTGGATGGCGTCCGCCATAAGGTCTGCAATGCCCGGATAGTGGCGCCCCGTCGGAAAGCACCCACACACATCGGTTCGTCCCCGCACGCAGGGAAGATGCACCGCATGGCCGCCCCGGCGCAAGTCGTATAAGAGATGGATCGTGGCTTCGACGTATCGGACGCGCTTCGCTCCTTCGCCGACGGGCAAGATGCACCCCGGGCACGCACGGACCGCGCTGGTGACCTGGCTCCAGGCGCGCAAGCACGGCGGGCAGATCGTGATGCGGATCGAGGATATCGATCGCCCACGGGTCGTTGCGGGCGCCGCCGACGAGATCTGCCGCGACCACGAGTGGCTCGGGCTCGATTGGGATGAAGGCCCGGTGTTCCAGTCCTCGCGCGACGAAGCCTATGAGCGAGCGCTCGGTCAGCTCGACGCAGCGGGCCTGGTCTACCCATGCACTTGCTCCCGCAAAGAGATCGCCGAGATCGCGAGCGCGCCTCACGGAGACGACGGACTCCGTTATCCAGGGACCTGCCGCAACGGCGTCACCAAACCCGGCGAGCCCGGAGCTCTTCGCTTCGTCTTTAACGAGCCGTCTCCGGGTTTCGATGACGCACTGTGCGGGGCTTATCCTGAAGGTCGGGCGTGTGGTGACTTCGTGCTTCGGCGCGTCGATGGCGTTTGGGCGTATCAGCTTGCGGTGGTCGTAGACGATGCCGAAGAGGGGATCAGCGAAGTGATTCGGGGGGCGGACCTGCTTTCATCGACGCCGCGTCAGATCGCGCTCTACCGCGCGCTCGGGTACCCCGTTCCGCGTTTCGCGCACGTCGGCTTGGTCGTCGACGAGGACGGCACACGGCTCTCGACGCGGCACGGAGCAATCCCGATCGAGTCGCTTCGGGAAGCCGGCCGCTCGGCCGAACAGGTCATCGGCGAGCTGGCGTGCTCACTCGGATTGACCACGACCGCTGCTGCGATCCGCGCCGAAGAGTTGGTTCCCGGCTTCGAGCTTGCCGAGATCTCCCGGTCTTCGTTCGCCTGGAATCCCAGGGGTTGACTTTAATTGAATTTTCGACGCTGACTCGGGAAGAGCATGAGTTGAGGATCTGGCTGTGACATCGAGCGACAGGCTGATGGAGATCACCGAGCGCCTAGTGGAGCTCGATCCCGTCAGGACGTATCCGCAACGGGGAGCCACTTTGGTTGCCGACCTGGTCGGAGCCCATTCGTTTCGACTCGATCGCCCCGACGCCGATCCGCTGAGCAGCGAATCTGCTCTGGTCACGACCGACCCAACGATCTCTCTGCCTCTTCGACAAGGGCGCACGGTCATCGGGACTCTCCATCTGGAGATTGTAGGCGATGCTCCCGCTGGCCATGAGCTAGAGCTCCTGAAATGGGCGTCGCGCCTCTACGCAAGAGGGCTCGACTACGCCGTGCGGCTGACCGATGAAGGCAGCCGAAGGCCGGGCGAAGCCGTCGAGCAAACCTTGCGCCGTGCCCCGCTCACCCCGCGCGAGCGCGATGTCGTTTCGCTTTTGGTTGCGGGGTCGGGCACGCGCGACATCGCCGCGGAGACCGGGCTCACCGTGTCGACCGTCAACACATACCTCAAACGCATTTTTTCCAAGCTCGGTGTGCACTCGAGGGTCGAGCTGATTGCCCGGATGGCTGGGACAGCTACCATCCCCCCGCGCCCCCACTACGAAGCGCCGTACCCCGATTGATGGACCGAGACGACGAACTCACACATTTGGACAGCGATGGTCAAGCCCGGATGGTCGACGTCGGCCAGAAGGACAAGACGTCGCGCGCAGCGCGTGCGCGCGCAACGCTCCGAATGAAGCCTGAGACGCGCCGTGTGTTGTTGTCTGGCGAAGTGCCCAAGGGCGATGCGTTGGCGACTGCGCGCATTGCGGGGATCCAAGCGGCCAAGCGAACTTCCGAGCTCATCCCGCTTTGTCATCCTCTGGCGATCACTGGTTGCGAGGTTGCGTTCGCGCCAGCCGACGATGATCAGCGGTTCGTCATCGAAGCGTCGGTGCGTTGCGCGGGTCGCACGGGCGTCGAGATGGAAGCGCTCACCGCGGTAACCGTCGCAGCGCTCACGCTCTACGACATGCTGAAAGCGATCGATCGCGGCATGGCGATCGAAGAGGTCGTGTTGCTCGAGAAGCAAGGCGGCCGCAGTGGCCGCTATCAGCGCGAAGGCTAGTCTCGGCGAACGATGCGGCGAAGTGCGTGCCAGTCATCGACGGTGAGCTCGCGGGTGACCACCAAGACGGCGAGCGAGCTCACGAACCCGAGGGCCAGCGCGACGATCGCCATCAGGCGCGAATCATCCGGAACGGCGGCCGCGGCAGCGTATCCGGCCCCTGCCGAGAGCGCCGCTCGGACCCAAGTTGAAGCCGGGATGAAGACCCCGAACAAGCGGTGGATCACCCAGGCGGAAAGCACGAGGGCGATGACCATGCCAATCGTGGTGCCGATGGCCGCCGCTTCGAGCATTTGCTCCCCAAGGCCCGCGTGCATCACCAGGATCCGGTTCGCGACGATAACCGCCAGCAACGATACGCCGGCGATCATCGCAGCGAGAGATGGCTTGCCAGCTCCACTGATCGCCGTTGCCGCGACGGCAAAGAGGGCGAACGCCGTCACGCCGAAGACTAGAATCGAAAGAGCGGGCGCCCCTGCCAGGTAGTCCGCCGGGTATGCAAGCCGCATCACGCCGCGTGCCGCCCCCGAAGTGGGCCCCGCGACCAGCAACAGAAGAATCAACGACAGCCGCATGGCGTGCTGAATCATCGACCGCGTCGCCTCTCGATTTCCGATGCTGGTCGCCTTGCTGATCATCGGGAACACGATGAAGGTCATCGAGATGATCAATTGATAGGGCACGAACGCGAAGGTCTGAGCGGCTCGGTAGTAGCCGACGTACTGGTTGGCGAGGTCGACAGCGGCTTGGCTCGTCGCCGTGCTGGCGAACGCGAGCTCGGTCGCGGTCCGCTTCAAGACCTGTAGGTCGATCATCAGGATGCCGTTGAGGCAGACCTGGTAGGCCCAGATCGGCGCCATGAAGCCGATCCAACGGCGGAGCGGGATGGGCTCCCCGCGTTTTCCAAAGCCGATCCAGATCAGGCTGATCGACAAGATAGCGGTCGCGGCCGTCGCAAAGCCGGCCACTGCGCCGATCGCGCCGAGCCCGAGGGCTGCCCCGGCGAGGATGCCGACTGTGCGGAGCGTCGAAAAAGTGACGTCCAGGCGGGCCTGCTTGGCGAACCAATGCCTGCCGTTGAGGCTCCCGACGATGGCGGCGTACAGAGCGTACGTAAAGACCACGAGGGACGCGACGCGGAGCAAGCGCGTGAGCTGATCGTCTAGGAGCAGGTGCGCGATCACCGGCGCGAACAGGAAGAGCCCCAATGCGCAGACGCCCCCGACCAAGGTCTGAACCCGGAGTCCCTGGCGTAGTGTCACCTCGGCCCGGGCCTCGTCTTCACTGACGAACTTCGACACCGATTGGATCGTCGCGACGATCAACACATTGCTGAGAATCGCCACGCCGCTCATCGTTGCCGCGTAGAGCCCGAACTCCTTGGCCTCTCCGAAGATCCTCGGGAGCAGCAGTTGGACTGCGTAGCTGGTAACGATGAAGTAGCCCTTGGCGCCGGCAATCGACACCAGGCCGCGCCCAGCCCGGCGCGCGTCTTCGGAGGGGTTCACCGCCGCCGGTTGTGCCGCTCCGAGTCGGACTGGTCAAGGGTTGACTTGGATCGGGGCATGACGCCAACTACGCCCCAGTGAAGCCGTTGTTCTTCAAGTCGAGGCGGGGGCCCTACGGCCGTTTGATCTCGGCAGCGGGCGTGCTGGCAGCCGTAGTGCTCCTGGGTGCCACGGCATATTACGGCGTCGGCGGCGGCAGGTGGTCCTGGTTCGACTGCTTCTACATGACCATCATCACGCTCTCGACCGTCGGCTTTGCCGAAACGCTCGAGGGCATGAATGAGCTCCCAGAAGCCCGTGTGGTGACGATCACCCTGATCGTCCTCGGCAGCGGCACTCTGCTATATTTCATTTCTAGTCTCACTGCTTTGATCGTAGAAGGTGATTTGCAGGGGGTTCTGAGGCGTCGGAGTATGCAACGCGCGATAAGCACATTGAACAATCACGTGATCGTCTGCGGCATCGGCACGACGGGGTGGCACATCGCAACCGAACTCAGCGCCGTGGGGGTTCCCTTCGTGGTCGTGGACAAGGACCGCGAGAGGCTCGATGAACTCAACGAGGAGTTCGACGAAGCCCTGCTCTACGTCTACGGCGATGCGACCGACGACCACGTCCTCGAGCTAGCCGGCATCGAGCGCGCCCGTGGCGTGATCTCGGCGCTCAACGACGACAAAGCCAATCTGTTCGTGACGATCACCGCGCGCGCCCTCAATCCGACTGCTCGAATCGTGGCCAAGTCGATCGAGCCGTCCACCGAAGCCAAGCTCCGCCGGGCAGGCGCGGATTCCGTGGTCGCACCGAACTACATCGGTGGCGTGCGGCTCTTTAGCGAGATGGTCAGCCCGAAGACCGTCGCCTTCCTCGACCGGATCGTTCAGTTCGGGAGCGGTATCAGCGTGGGTCTCGAGGCGATCGACATTCCTCCCACGAGCCCACTAGTCGGCAAACGTCTCGCCGAGACCAACATCCGTGAGGCTGGGGCCCTCGTCGTAGCCGTCCACCGGGCCGACGGGGATTATGTCTACAATCCGGGGAGCGAGCATTTACTCGAGGCCGGCGACTCGCTGATCGTCTTGGCGGACTCCCAAGACGTCGTTACGCTCCGGGCGGCCGTCGCGGGCTGATCAGCCCGGCGTCGCCTTGTTCTGGCCACAGCGTTCAACGGCGATTCCGGGGCCCAGAGGACCTTGACGGCAATCGACCCGTGGTTAGGTTGCCCTAACTCCGAGGGCAGCTCGGCGGCAAAAAAGGAGACAGGAACACATGGGAAAGATTATCGGCATCGACCTCGGGACGACCAACTCCGTCGTTGCGGTGATGGAGGGCAAAGAGCCGAAGGTCATCGTCAATGAGGAGGGTGACAGGATTACACCGTCGGTAGTGGCGTGGGACGACCAGGGCGAGGTCCTCGTCGGTCAGATCGCCAAGCGACAGTCCATCACCAACTCCGAAGGCACCGTCTACTCGGCCAAGCGTTTCATGGGACACCGTTTCGACGAGCTCGGCGACGATGCCACGCGCATGCCTTACGAGGTCATCAAGCGCGAAAATGACGATGCGGGCTTCCAGATTCGAGGCAAGAAGCTTTCGCCGCCAGAGGTTTCCGCACAGGTGCTCCGCAAGCTGAAGAAGGCCGCGGAGAACTACCTGGGCGAGCCCGTGACCGAAGCGGTGATCACCGTGCCCGCGTATTTCAATGACTCTCAGCGTCAGGCCACCAAGGACGCCGGCAAGATCGCCGGGCTCGACGTGAAGCGAATCGTCAACGAGCCGACCGCAGCCGCGCTGGCGTACGGCCTCGACAAGACCGAGGACCATCTCATCGCCGTGTACGACTTCGGCGGCGGCACGTTCGACGTTTCGATCCTCGAGGTGGGCGACAAGGTCGTCGACGTCGTGAGCACCAACGGTGACACGCATTTGGGCGGCGACGACATCGACCAGCGCGTCATCGAGTACCTGGTCGCCGAGTTCAAAAAGGACACCGGCATCGACGTAGGCAAGGACAAGATGGTTCTGCAGCGCCTCAAGGACGCCGCAGAAAAGGCCAAGATCGAGCTCAGCACCAAGCTGGAGACCACCGTCAACCTGCCGTTCCTCACGGCCGACGCCGCTGGTCCGAAGCATCTCAACATTCGCATCACCCGCGCCAAGCTCGAGTCGATGATCGACGACCTGGTGAAGCGCACCCTCGAGCCCTGCAAGAAGGCGCTCTCCGATTCCGGCAAGACAGCGGCGGACATTGCGGAGGTCGTGTTGGTCGGCGGCTCGACGCGTATGCCGATCGTGCAGGAGCTCGTGAGCAAGTTCTTCGGTAAGGAGCCCCACAAGGGCGTCAACCCTGACGAGGTCGTCGCGCTCGGTGCGGCGGTTCAGGCGGGCGTGCTCTCGGGCGACGTGCAGGACATGGTCTTGCTGGACGTTACGCCGCTCAGCTTGGGGGTCGAGACCCTCGGCGGCGTCATGACCGCGCTGATTTCTCGGAACACCACTATTCCGACACGTAAGGAAGAGGTGTTCTCGACCGCGGAGGACAGCCAGACGAAGGTCGAGATTCACATCCTTCAGGGCGAACGCGCCGAGGCGGGCAGCAACCGCACGTTGGGGCGTTTCCACCTGGAAGGCATCATGCCCGCGCCGCGAGGCATCCCGAAAATCAAGGTCATTTTCGACATCGACGCCAATGGTATTTTGTCGGTGACGGCGAAGGACGAGGCGACCGGCAAGGACCAGAAGGTCACGATCACCGCGAACAGCGGCCTCTCTGACGAGGAAATCGACAACATGGTCCAGGATGCGGCGTCTCACGAGGAAGATGACCGCAAACGCCGCGAGCAAGTGGAGGTCCGCAACAAAGCTGACCAACTCGCCTACGGTGTCGAGAAGTCGCTAGAAGAGGTCAAAGACAAGCTCCCCGCCGACAAGGTTGCCGACGGCGAGGGCAAGGTGAAG
>CAXMRM010000008.1:0-5088 GCA_964196015.1 uncultured Myxococcota bacterium | reverse complement strand
GGAACAGCCCTACTTGCTTGGCAGTCATCCAACTCTCGTCGACATCGGCTTGTTTGGTCCGATGTTTCGTCACTACGCCCAGGATCCGACTCCGGGCCGAGTGATGGAAGAGCGCGCGCCTGCGGTCTACGCCTGGGTTGGCCGGGTTTGGAACGCGCGTGCTCATCGACTTTCGAGCGAGCCAACACTCAGCGATTTCTCGCAGCCGGGCTGGGAGTACTTCCTTCGAGACATCATGCAGACCTACTGGCCGTTCCTCCTCGGGACCGCGCGCGCATGGGCCGAAGGCAAGCCACGCCTCGACCACGAAGCCCACGGCGTCACCTACGAGAACCTCAAGGTCGTGCACTACCGCGTGTATTGCCTCGAAGTGCTACAAAACGAATATCGAAGTCTGAGCGAACCAGATCGCAAGGCCGTCGACGAGCTGCTGCAACCCTACGGCTCGCTCGAGCTGATCGACGGGCTCGATTCAGGGCTCATGGAGGAGCACCAGCTTCCACTTCGGCCCGATCGCGCGCAGCCGTCGAAGCTGCAGCGGCTCAAGCTGGCGTTGATGGGCACTCCATGGGACATGCCGGTCAAACCGACCGAAAGAGAGAGAGTATGACGCGCAAGGATTCATTCACGCCGCAGTGGTTCGAGGGAGCTCTTCCCAAGCGTTCCTATCGCTCGGCGTTCAAGTGGGGTGCGCCGGACGCGTTCAAGCACCCGAATCCGCGACTCTACGCCTTGATGAAAGAGATCTTCGATCTCGACGACGAGCACTTTCAGAAACCGCAGAAGCTCGGCCTCGAAGAAGTGACGGCCGACGCCACGATTTCACTGACGCCGCAGCAGTTGGGATTTTTCCGCGACATGCTGGGCGATGAGAACGTGAGCGACGACGTCTACTCCAGGCTCCGCGTGTCTTACGGCAAGACGATGATCGACGCGCTTCGTCTGCGAGACCAGGAGGTGGAGAACCTGCCCGACCTCGTGCTTCACCCGCGCGACCGTGACGATGTCGAGAAGATCGTTCGCTACTGCCACGAGCAGGAGATCCCTCTGTACACCTTCGGCGCCGGATCGAGCGTGACCCGCGGCACGGAGTGCTTCAAGGCCGGGGTCTCGATCCATCTCGGCACGCACATGAAGCGCGTCCTCTCGCTCAACGTGGTCAATCAAACCGTCACGGTGGAGCCGGGCATCTTGGGACCGGACCTCGAAGCAGCGCTCAACCGAGCCCGCGAGCGTTTCAATGCGCCCCGTGCGTATACATGCGGTCATTTCCCGCAGTCCTTCGAGTTCTCGTCGGTGGGCGGCTGGGTCGTGACGCGCGGAGCCGGTCAGAACTCGACGTACTACGGCAAGGCAGAGGACCTCGTCCTGAGTCAGGAGTACATCACGCCCGTTGGCACGATCAAGACCGTCGATGTCCCAGCCTATTCAACCGGGCCCAACATCGATCAGATCATGATTGGAAGTGAAGGGGCCTACGGGATCTTGGTCGCCGTCACCTTGAAGGTCTTCCGCTATCAGCCAGAAAACACGCGCCGCTTCAGCTTCATCTTTCCGGACTGGTCCCGCGCAACCGCCGCGGCGCGCGACATCATGCAGTCCGAGTTCGGTTTCCCGTCCGTGTTTCGCTTGTCGGACCCGGAGGAAACGGACGTTGCCTTCAAGCTTTACGGGGTCGAGGGAACTCCGATCGACACGCTCGTAAGCCTGCGAGGCTTCAAAAAGGGAGAGCGCTGCCTGATGCTGGGTACGGTCGACGGAGACGCCGCCTACACCGCGATGGTCAAACGCTGCATGCGCGAGGTCTGTCGGACGCATGGCGGTATGTACACGACCGGGTTCATCACCAAAAAGTGGGAGCACGGCCGGTTTGCGGACCCGTACATGCGGGAGGATCTGCAGGACTACGGCATCATCATCGACACTCTCGAGTGCGCGACGAGCTGGGACGAGCTACCGCAGGTGCACCAGGAGGTGCGGGCGTATGTGAAGAGCCGCCCTCAGACCGTTTGCATGACGCACATGTCGCACTGCTACCCGCAAGGCGCTAATCTGTACTTCATCTTCATTGCGAAGATGGGTCACCGGGAGTTCCTGGAGTTCCACCGTGGCTTGCTCGACGCCATCCAAGCCTCCGGCGCGACGATGAGTCACCACCATGGGATCGGGAAAATGACGGCGCCCTGGCTGGAGGGCCAGATCGGCAGCAACGAGCTCGAAGTGCTGCGCGCGCTCAAACGCCACTTCGACCCGAAGAACGTGCTCAACCCGGGCGGTACCCTCGCGCTCGATCTCCCGGACGAGGAACGCCGCCTACCTTGAGGTCGGGCGATGACATCGCCGTTCGTCTCGTCACTCCCGACGAAGCTTCGCTCCTGATTGCGCTAGTCCGGCTGTGCTACGGCGACTCCTACATCGATCCGTCCTTTTATAGCGAGGCCGCCGTGGGCGAGCGGCTGGCGAGCGGGCGGCTTCACTCGACCGGAGCCTTCACCGAGACAGGTCAGCTCGTTGGTCACATGGGTATTACCCTCCGCGGGCACGGCGGGATCACCGCTGACGCTGGCATGACGCTGGTCGATCCCGCGTATCGGGGTAGGGGGATTGCACGCCGCGTCGCCGTTGGGCTCGCGCAGCAAGCGATCGCGCTCGGGCTGGTCGGTGTTCACGACTACCCAGTGACGGTGCACGCCGCCACGCAGCGGATCGGGGCTGGCTTCGGGGTCGACACCGGATTGATGCTGGCCAACATGCCCGCCGACGTCGTGTTTCAGGACATGGACACGCCGGCTTTCGGCTCACGCACGAGCTCGTTGATCCGATGGCTTCCCTTTGGCCCCGCGCCGGAGCGAAGCGTCTATCTGCCGGAACGGTACCAGGAACAGATCGAAGGATTGTACGCTGAAGCACATCTCACGCGCACCGTCCTGCAGTCCGACGAGTGTCTCGGCGAGCGCGAGTCGGAGCTAGAGCAGGCATACGACGAGCGACGCCAGATCCTTCGCATCGGAATCAGGCGCGGAGGCAGCGACCTCGCCAGCAAGGTTGGAGCGGAGACGCGTGACGCGGCGAAGCGCGGCGGATTGGTTGCGCACGTTGATCTTCCCCTCGCCGACCCGACGACCCCGGTCGCGACCGACGCGCTCCGAACCCAGGGATTCTCTTTTGCGGGCCTCCTCCCCGAGTACCGAGAGGGCGATGTTCTGCGGATGCAGTGGCTTGCCGACTCGGTCGACGACACCCCGTCTAGCATTCTTTCAACCGATTCCACGCGAGCGATCGAGGCCTTCGTCTTGAAGGATCGCGGTTCGACGTCAGCTTGACCCGCGGGGGCTTCGATCCCTAAATAGGCCTATATGGACCTACGAAGCTTTCTTCTCCGAACGCTCGCGATCAGCATCGTCTTCACGACTGGCATCGGCTGCGCTTCTAAACCCTGCCCGCCCTGCGAGGCAGCGTCGGCGTCACCAGAGGAGGGCGAGAGCTCGGCCAGCGAGTCGGCATCGGGCGAGCGATATGCGCTTCCCGGCCTCGATCATGGTCTGCTCCAATCCCCCGTGAACATTTTTTCCCACGAGACCGCGGCGCGGAAGCACACCATCAAGTTTGGGGGAGGTGACGAGGCCGAAGAGGTTGCGAATCTGGGCACTACGGTGGAGCTCAGCTTTGGGCGGGGCGCAACGACGGAATTCGACGGCGAAGCCTACGAGCTTAAGCAGCTCCATTTTCATACACCGGCCGAGCATCTCGTCGATGGCATCACGTATCCGATGGAGATGCACTTGGTGCATTCACGTCCGGGACCCTCGGCCGACGATCCCCCTGCCTACTTGGTCATCTCGCTTCTTGTCCGAATGGGCGCCTCGAACCGCTTCTTGGACGAATTCCTCGATGCTATTCCGACAGAAAAAGGTACGTCGGAAAAGCTCGAGGGTGTGTTCCTCCACGACGGGTTCCACTCCGGCCTCGACTTTGCAAGCATCCACTACTACCACTACCGCGGCTCGCTCACGACGCCGCCGTACACGGAGTCCGTCGACTGGCTAGTCGCCAAGGAGGTCTTCGAGGCTGCGCCGGCCCAAATCCAGCGCATCAACATCCTCGAGGGTGACAATGCCCGGCACGTCCAAGCGCTGTATCGCCGCGAGATCGACGAGTAGTCCGTGTTTTCGACTGCAGACCGCGTCGGTTCGGCTACGATTCACCGGTGACTGGCACTGAAGATAGCGCGTTGCGCGCACGGGCCTCCGGCCGCACCGTCCTGATTACCGGCGCTTCGAGCGGGATTGGCGAGGCGCTCGCCGATCGCTTGGGCGACGCGGGCGCCAAGGTCCTGCTGGTCGCCCGGTCCGCCGACAAGCTCGAGGAGATGAAGCGGGGCATCGATGCCCGCGGCGGCACGGCGTTCGTTTATCCCGGCGACCTGTCGAGTGCAGAGGACACGCAGCGTCTCATCGCGACGGTTCTTGCCGAGCACGGTCAGGTCGACATCCTCGTCAACAACGCGGGCATCTCGATCCGCCGAAGCGTCAAGAAGTCGTACGACCGCGTTCACGACTTCGAGCGGACGCTTGCGCTCAATTTTCTAGGCGCTGTGCGTCTGATCATGGGTGTTCTTCCAGGGATGCGCGCCCAGAAACAGGGGCAAATCCTCAACGTGTCGACCATTGGGGTCCAGGTGAACGTTCCGCGTTACGGCGCGTATATCGCCAGCAAGGCGGCGCTCGACGCGTTCAGCCGAGTGCTTGCGGTGGAAGCCCTGAAGGACGGGGTCAAGGTCACGACGATTTACATGCCGCTCGTCAAAACACCGATGATGGAATCGACGACCATCTATGATGTGTTTCCGATGCGGAGCGCCGAGCAGGCAGCCAGCCTGATCGTGGACGGCATCATTCACCAGCCCAAGCGCGTGGCCACCCCAGTAGGGAACCTATTCGAATTCGCCTATGGCGTTGCCCCAAACGCCGTTGACCGCATCCTCAACGCCGCCTACCAGCTCTACCCCGAGTCGGGCGACCGGAAGGACCAGCGCGAGCCAGTTACGCGAGACGCCGCGATGTTCCAGCGGGTGTTCAAAGCCGTCAC
>CAXMRM010000007.1:0-4158 GCA_964196015.1 uncultured Myxococcota bacterium | reverse complement strand
AAGGCGGGTGGCACAGGACTCAACCTCACTGGCGCCGACACCGTCGTCCACTTCGACCCTTGGTGGAACCCCGCCGTCGAAGACCAGGCCACCGACCGAGCCCACCGCATCGGCCAAACCAAGAACGTCAACGTCTACAAGCTCATCGCCGCGGGCACCGTCGAGGAAAAGATCCTCGATCTCTCCGCAAAGAAGCGAGAGCTAGTCAGCAACGTCCTATCGACCGAGGGCAGCCCCCTCAAGGGCTTGACGAAGGCCGACGTAGAGAATCTGTTTAGCGAGTAGGGGACCCCATGTGGCGCTCGAAGAAGTCGAGTAGCTTGGTCCATGCCTTCGCTTCGGTGTCCGCGTCGTAGGCCGCGCGCATTGGAGTGTGGCGGCCCATCCCGGCTAGCGGTCCCTCCAGTTGGTTCATGAACGAGTGGCCGGCTTCTTCGTAGATGTGGACTTCGTGCTCGATGCCGAGCTCTTCTAGGTGGCGGGCCAGGCGCTTCGCGTGTGGCAAGAAGACGGAGTCTTTCCCTCCGAACTGGGCGATGGTCGGGCAGAGCCCCTGGAGGCGTGAGGCTTGTCCTGGGACCGTGCCGTAGAACGGGGCGGCCACGGCAAACGACTGGTCGGCGGCCGCGAGAAGGGCGAAGCCGCCGCCCATGCAGAAGCCTGCGACACCGATGCGATTGGCGTCTACGTCGTCTCGTGCTGCGAGCACGCGGCGGGCGGCATCGATGACTTCGTACGCAAAGCCCTTGCCCGTCGCAGCCGAGGTCAACGTCTTCACGACGCAGCCAGGCTTCCCGCCCTGGTAGAGATCCGGCGCGATGGCGGCATACCCTGCGTCCGCGAAGCGCTCACAGTGCCGTCGAAGGTCGGCTGTGTACCCCATGATGTCATGGACGACGACGACCCCGGGGAAGGGAGCCTGCGCGTGGTCTGGAAAGGCGAGGGCGCCTTTGTGGCTGCGTTGGTCGGTGACGGGGATGGAGATTTGCTCGAGCATGGTCCGCGCATCATGCGTCAGTGCGGCGGGCGAGGGCAAGGGCAGGGCGTCCGCTCTACGAAGGCGTTATGCTGACGTGGCCGCGGCCCTGTGTCTTCGCGTCGTGCGCGGCCGCATCCGCGTCTTGCAGTAGCAATCGCCACTCGCCGCTCTGCCGCGGCGATAGCGTGATGCCGATGCTCGCACTGAGGCAGAAGCGGGTTCCGGACACCGTGATCGGCCGTTCCACTCTTTCGATTAGCTCGTTGGCCAGCCGCTTGGCGTTCTTTACCTGTTTCATGCCCCGGACGAAGACCGCGAACTCGCTGCTCCCGCTGCGCATTACGACATCGCGCTCGTTCAGCGTCTCGCGAAGGCGTGAGGCGACTTCGTAGAGGAGGAGGTCCGCAACGTGCGCCTCGAAGCGCGTTCTCACGGCGGTGAAGCCGTCGAGGTCGATGAGCATCAGGGCGAAGGCGTCGCCTGCGCGGCAGCATGTCACGAGGATTCGCTCGAACTCGCGCCGGGGATCGTCCCCCAAGAGATCTTCTGCGTCGTACATGCTGAGGCCCCCTTCATGTTAGGGGGGGCGAGGGGAGAGGGGCAAATGGGGGGCAGGTCGGTGGCAGTGGCAGCGCCTGCGCTAGTGCCAGCGTCAGCGAGCGGTCTCTCGTAGTAACTCATTGCGCTTGCTTATCGGATCTCTCAACGGCTTGCCGCGGAGCTGTCCCACCTCCTGTGCCGTGTACGCAGGCTCCGGCCGCTTCCCCGCGAACCGCTCGACGAGCCAGTTCATCAATGCGGCTAGCCGCGCGTCCGAAAGCGGCGCTTGCGCCGCGCCCGGCACCCGTATCCAGTACTCGCGCGCCCCGGGCTTGCCGTTGAGCTCCGGCATCGCCTGAAGTGACGGGACGACCCTCGACCCTGAACCGTCCATTCGATGACACCCCGAACAGTTCAGGATGTAGTCGTGCTCCTCGTAGGAGTCTGCGCCGACGGGCTGCGCCAGGAGCAGGAACCCGACCGTGGCGAGAACGAGCTTCATTTCTCGGGCTGCGCTTCTTTGGCGGCTTTGACGACCACCGCGGTCGAGCAGCTATAGGTTTGCGCCTTCGCGCCGCCGCACCAGTTGATGTCGTTGTTGCGGTACCAGTGGTAGAGGGGGCGCTCGCCTTCGTTGCGGTTGCACATGCAGCGCCCGCAAAACGTCTTTCCGCAGCAGTCGTTGTACGAGATGATGTAATCCTTGCCGTCGGCAGGGTTTCGGCAGGTGCCAATCCAGGTCACGGGGGACATTTCCGTTCCGGGCGGGCATGCGGTGTGGGAGCCGCCGCAGCAGCTGCACAGAAAGCCGTCGATGGCGCAGTGGCGCCAGTATTCGCAGCGGCTCGGGTCGCCCTCGCGGCCTTTGACGCCGTCCTCGCCGACCGCGTGTTTTTCGGCGGCGCGCGCCACTGGGAGCAAGGGAAGGGCGGCGCCGCCGACGAGCACCCCGCCGAAGCGCGCCAACCAGTTGCGGCGCGACACCCGCCGCGCGGACTGCCGTGTCATTGCTTCGAACCAGCGATCGAGGCGACTCATTTGGCCTTCTCCTGTAGGTATTCCTGGATCGACGCGACTCCACGGCGCTGAGCCTCGAAGAGGCTTTCGAGGTGCTCCCGCGTGTTGACCAAACCCTGGGCGACGACGATGCCGTCTTTGTCGATGAGCACCGCGTAAGGGAGCTTCGCCACCCCGTAGGTCATGCCGAGCGGAGCGGACAGCACGTACGGCAAGTGTGAGATGGGTTTTTCGGCCAGGAATGCGCGGTGCTCTTCGGGCGAGCCGTCGCTGGCCAGAATGACCCGGACGCGCGGCACTTCGGTGCGGGCGACGCGCTCCACCGTCGGCAGAAGCGTTTCGCAGACCGGGCACGTCGGGGAAAGGAAGAACAGGAGGGTCCGGCTCTCGTCTTTGGATGCGCCGCCGATTTGCAAAGGGCGATCGTGGATGTCGATCAACGCCAGTTCGGGGGCTGGGTCGCCGACTTTGATTTTCGCCTGAGGAGACAGTGCGCCCACTGGCGAGATCCGTTCGTGGAGCAGGCCGATTTGGCGGGTGAGGGCAAGGACCGTCAGCGCCAGGCCGACGACGAGCAGCCATAAGACGCCGTTGGAAATGATGAGCGCGTCGATCATCGGGCGCCCCCAAGCTGCCGCAGCGCCGGGCCGGTGTGCGCCAGCCGTTGCCCCGCGGCCCAAAGGAGAGACAGAATAGTGAGCGTTGTAGGAACGGTCAGGGCATCGAGCCAAATCAGTGTCCGCATCCGAATGGGCATCACCAGGACGGACGCGGCGACGATCAAAATCACGTTGCGGACCACGAGCCAGGTGCTCAGCGGAACGCGAGCCGAAGACGCGAAGCATCCGCAATCAATTTCGCGCCGACCGCGTGCGAGGTTCGCGGCAATTGCGACTGTGTACACAATGAGCAGCGGCACCGCGGCGAACGCGGCCGCCTGTCGAGTCAGTGGGTATAGAAATCCGATCGCGATCGCGGCTTCAGCCAAAGGCAGGAGCCGTGCGACCGGAGCAACGAGCCATGGCGGCAGCAGCCGGTACGCGCGCAGCGTCGCGCCAAAGCGAACCCGATCCGACACCTTGTGCCAAGCGGCCGCGGCAAAAAGGAGCGCCAGCGCCAACCGAAGCGACAGCTCGATGACAGGGTCGATCATGGCACCACCAACAACGCGCCCGACAGGCCGGTTTCATCGATGTCCCGAAGATGCTCGCCGCTCAGCGCGTCGAGCACCCCGACCGCACCGAGATCTGCATTGCGCACGAAGAGCAGGGGTTGGTTATCTTGGGTCACGGCAATGCTATGCACGCCGATGTTCGGCAGCAGGAAGTTCAGAACCTTGCCGAACGTACCGTCCGCGTCGAACCCGGCTTGCGGACCGAGAAACGCGACGATCAGGCTGGGCGCGGAGAACACGTCAACCTTCTTCCCCGCGGGCAGGTCGTAGACCCAAATCTCGGCACCCGGATCCTTGTGCGAGCCCGGCCCGCCCTGGTGTACCACGGAGTAGAGGCGCTTCGTGCCGGGATGGTAGGCGAGGTGTTGCGCGCCGCCGATGCGCCACTCGTCTTTGAGTTCGTCGTCGGTGAAGAGCGGCCAGGGCGCCTTGGGCGATGGCGCGTCGC
>CAXMRM010000006.1:0-4542 GCA_964196015.1 uncultured Myxococcota bacterium | reverse complement strand
TGTTCCGACGATTCCAAGCTTTCGAAGAGCAGCAGACCAGTACCGGCGAGAAGCAACGACTCCGCGCACTCGGCGACGCTTTGATCGAAGCGCACATTCCTTAGAGCGCACGCCATCGCAGTCGTTTCACCCGGATGCTGGCTGCTCGATCCGAACGAGCTTCGCGATCAGCTCCACGTGCGGGGTCTGCGGCAACGTGTCGTACGCCCGCAAGCTCTCCAGCCGGTAGCCCTCAGCGAGTGCCGTGATATCGGCCGCGAGGCTCGCGGGTCCGCATGCCATCACGTGAATGCGGGCCGGGCGAAGGCGGAGCAGTTCGTTTGTCACGGCGGCGCCAAGGCCCTTTCGAGGCGGGTTGGCGACCACCGCATCCGGCGCGTCGGTTTGGCGGGCAAGGAAATCTTCGGCTGTTTCCGCTTTGATGCCGAGGCTGCTCGCAGCTTCGGGGTGCGATTCGCAGGGCAAGACCTCGCTGGCGACGGCCTTGAGTCGGCGGGTGGTTGCGCCCGAACCGGCATAGAGGTCGAAGATGCGTCCACCGCCGATGCCGTCCACGAGGGCATCGTACATCTGCTCGGCGACCTTGGGATTGGGCTGCAGAAAACCGAGCGGACCGACCCGCGTGCCGTGCACATCGAGCGCCGCGATACCCCGAAGCACTGTCGCGTCCGCTCCCCGTAACGCGTTGCCGCCGCCACGATGAAAGCTGCACGCAACGCCGTCGCAGAGAGTTAGCCGAGGGCTCAGGCGCAGCAGTTCGACCTCGTTCGCTTCGCTCGTGACGAGGGTGGCCAGCACTTGCGTTCCGTTCGTGCGCAGCCAGACGGCGCGAAGTCCAAGGCGCTTGCGTTCTTCGTCGTGTGCCGCGATGCCGAGATCGCGGGCGGCTTCGGCGAGTTCGTCCGCGACCGCGGCGATGAGCGGATGGTCGACGAGGCAACCCTTCATATCGGCCGGCCGGTTCGTTCCGCGCACGAAACTGCCGAGGCGCAGCTTGCCTGGTCCGCCGTACGCGATGCGTTTGGCACTCCAGCGATAGCCGAGCGATTCGGGAGCCGCGACGACTTCGCCGACCTCGAGCCCGTGTTGCGCGAGCAGCATCTCCGCAAGGAGGGTCCGCTGATCGGGTTCCTCGAGCGCCATCAATGCGCAACCGGTGCAGTGCCCTTCTTTGATATCCACATGACGCAGGCAGGGGGGCAGACGCCGGCCCGGGCGGCCACGTTCCACGTCCAGGGTCGTCGCAAAGGTCGCGTTCTTGCCAACATGGTCGATGCGCGCGGCGACCCGTTCCCCGGTAAAGGCTCCCGCTATGCGCGTGCGTCCACAAGCGCCCTCACCCGTAGGCATGAGTGATTCGACCTCGAAGGTGACCCGGTCTCCGGCGTTGGGGCGAGGTTCCTCTTTGCCTTTCATAGGCGTACGTTTGCGCGACGCGTCGCTCATGGGCAAGGTGCGGAATGGCCCTCGTGCCCCTATCGCGAAAAGGCACTCGGGGCCCGAGCCGGCCCGACGCGGCAGCCTACTTGCCCACCAGCCGAGAGGACATGGAGGCGCGCGGCTGGGACCAGCTCGATGTGCTCATCGTCAACGGGGATGCCTACGTCGACCATCCTGCGTTCGGCGGCGCGCTCATCGGCCGTTTCCTCGAAGGGCGCGGCTACCGCGTTGGGATGATCTCTCAGCCGAAGTGGAATGACATCGCCGACGTTTCTCGGATGGGAACGCCGCGCCTTTTCGTGGGCATCACCAGCGGCAACTTGGACAGCATGCTCAACAAGCTGACCGCGCAGAAAAAGGTGCGTTCCGAGGATCAGTATTCGCCCGGAGGCCGCACGAACATGCGGCCCAATCGGGCGAGCATCGTGTACGGCAACCTTTGTCGCCAGGCGTTCTCGGGCGTGCCGATCGTCCTCGGCGGCATCGAAGCGTCGCTTCGGCGCATCGCCCACTACGACTATTGGAGCGATTCGATTCGCCGCAGCGTCTTGCTCGATTCGAAGGCCGACATGCTCATCTTCGGAATGGGCGAACGGCCGGTCTGGGAGCTAGCCGATCGACTCGCGGCCGGCGAGACACTGGAGGACTTGCGCGACCTGCGCGGGACGGCGCATGTGCTGCGAAAGGGTCAGTGGGAGAACGTCGAGACCAGCCGTTTCATTCGCGACGGCAAACCGCTGCTCTTGCCGAGCTACGAGGAAATCAAAGACAGCAAGGAACGGTTCAGCGAAATGAGCGGCGCGTTTCAGAAGGAAACGAACCCCGGCAACGGCCGGCCTTTGATCCAGCCTCATGGGCACGAGGCCGTGTACCTCAACCCACCCGCTGAGCCACTCACGACCGAAATCATGGACGGGCTCTACGACCTGCCTTTCACGCGTTATCCGCACCCTTCGTACGATGCGGGCATTCCCGCCTACGAGACGGTCAAGCACAGCATCGTGACCATGCGCGGCTGTTTCGGCGGCTGCAGCTTCTGTTCGATCACCGAACACGAGGGGCGCGTGATTCAGTCGCGCAGCGCAGAGAGCGTCTTGCGTGAGGTGCGCGCACTTCGTCGCATGGACGGCTTCGCAGGCGTGATCAGCGACGTCGGAGGTCCGACGGCGAATATGTACCAGATGAAGTGCAAGGACGAGCGCATCGAAAAGGCGTGCCGTCGCCTTAGCTGCGTGCATCCGGGCGTGTGCGAGAACCTGGTTACCGACCACGGCCCGCTCGTGCAGCTGCTGAGCAAAGTCCGCGAAGCAAAAGGCGTGAAGAAGGCGTTCATCGCCTCGGGCGTGCGCTACGACTTGGCCGAACGAAGCCCTGAGTTCGTCGAAGTGCTCGCGAAGCACCACACGGGCGGTCAGCTCTCGGTCGCGCCCGAACACGTCGACGAAGACGTGCTCGACAAGATGAAGAAGCCCGGGGCCGAAAGCTACGAGCGGTTCGCGGAGATGTTCGCCTGCGCGAGCGAGAAGAGCGGCAAGGACCAACACCTCGTTCCTTATTACATCAGCGGCCACCCGGGCTCGACGACCCAGTCCATGATCGAGCTCGCGCTCTACTTGAAGAAACGTGGGCTGAGGCCACGGCAGGTGCAGGACTTCATTCCGACGCCCATGAGCATGGCCACCAGCATGTACCTGACCGAGCTCGATCCCTTCACGCAGGAGCCGGTCTATGTGGCCAAGGGCCTGCGCGAGAAGCGAATGCAAAAAGCACTGCTGCAGTATTGGGACGTCGAGCAGCACGACCTCGCGCGCGAAGCGCTGATCAAAGCGAAACGCGGCGATCTAATCGGAAGCGCCGACCGGCACTTGGTCCCGCCGGCATCAGGCAAAGGCGCACTTTCGATTCACGAAAAGCGGCGCCGGCAGGGCAGCCGAGATCAGCCGCGCGGACGACTGGGCCGCCGCGCAGGAACGACCGACGGCCGCAGCCGCAAGTAGAAACGGTTACGACCTCACCACCCCATGCCGATTGACACCGAAGCACGAAATGAGATCATAGGCCATGGACACGACGACCGACGAGATTGCGCACGATATCTTTCGCATCAGCACGTTTGTGCCTGAGGTGGGGCCGACGGGGTTTACATTCAACCAGTTCCTGATCCGCGCCGAGGAGCCGCTACTGTTCCACACCGGTCCGCGCGCGATGTTTCCGGCCGTCCATGCGGCCGTCGCGAAGCTGGTTCCCGTGGAGTCGCTCCGGTGGATCGCATTTGGACACGTCGAATCGGACGAATGCGGTTCGATGAACCAGTGGCTCGAGGCCTCTCCGCAAGCGGTGGTGGCGCACGGCGAAGTGGGCTGCATGGTCTCGCTCAACGACCTTGCAGACCGACCCCCGAGGGCGCTTCGAAACGACGAGGTGTTGGACCTCGGAGGCAAACGTGTCCGTCATCTCGATACGCCCCACGTGCCCCATGCGTGGGAGTCGCGGCTGCTTTTCGAAGAGACGACACGAACGCTTTTATGTGGGGACCTCTTCACGAACTTGGGCAAGGGCCCGCCCCTGACATCGAACGACATCATCGGTCCAGCGAAGGAAGCCGAAGTGCTCTTCCTGCAGACCTGTCTGACTCCAACGACAGGAAGCACGATCCGCTCGCTCGCGAACCTCGATCCCGCCGTGTTGGCGGTGATGCATGGTTCCTCCTTCAATGGAGACTGCGCCCAAGCGCTCAAGGACTTGGCAACTTTTTACGACGGCCTGCTCGCGGCGCTGGGGGGCTAGAGCGAAACCCCGAGGCCTGGATTGGTGAAACACACCCACCGTGCCCTTTCTCAGGAGGCTCGCACGATCCAACTATTCCCAGTATCATCGACCCAACATGCGCACTCTTTCTTCGTTTTCGCAATTCAGATGGGTGTTCGCTTGGGCGGCTGTTCTCTTGGTATGCGTTGCCGGCTGTGGCGATGACGGTTCGACGCTAGCGCCGGAGCTCTTCGGCACCTGGGATTCTGTCTCGATCGAAGCAAACGGAACGACCCAGACTTGTCCTGGAGAACTTACCCTCACGGACACGGAGTCCGTCAGCTGCGGCACCCA
>CAXMRM010000005.1:0-5163 GCA_964196015.1 uncultured Myxococcota bacterium | reverse complement strand
GCAGCTGTTACGACCACCGATCTGTACTGTAAGCCGAGCTGCTCTGCGAAGGAGCCTGCCGCCGAGCACGTCGTGTTCTTCGATACACCTGCGGAAGCGGAAGCCGCGGGCTTTCGTCCCTGTCGCAAGTGTAGGCCCGATGCCACGCACGGTGCGCTCATATGGAACAAGACCTCCGTCACCGTGTCCCGTGCGCTTCGCTTGATCGAAGACGGCGTGCTCGACCACGCGAACATCGACGCGCTGTGCGAACGCCTCGGCGTTGGCGCGCGCCAGCTTCGGCGGCTCTTCAACAAGCAGTTGGGAACGTCTCCCGTTCAAGTGGCGAGGATTCGACGCGCCCAGTTCGCGCGGCGGTTGATCGAGACCACGAGCCTGTCGATGGCGCACATTGCACAGGCCGCGGGATTCGGAAGCGTTCGCCGGTTCAACTCCGTGATCAACGAAGTCTACGGTTGCCCTCCGACGGCGCTGCGCAGGAGCCCCCACAAGGAGGCGGCCGGGATCGAGCTCCAGATCCCGGTCGAGGGCCCTTTCTCATGGGTTCGGATGCTCGAGTTCTTAGAGCAGTGGACCTCGTCGGGCGTTGCGCAGGTGGTCGGTGATCGCTACTACAGGACCGCATCGTTTGGAAAAGTGGCCGGCGAGCTGTGCGTGACATACGACCCGGCCGCGAGCGCCCTTTGTGTCCGGGTGAGCAGCTCGCTCGGCGCGCATCTGCTCGATGTGGTCTCCGGAGTGCGGCGCTTGTTCGATGTCGAGGCGCAGACGAACGTCATCGCTGCGCACCTCGCCGCCGACCCGTTGCTCGGTGAGCGTATCCAGGCGACCCCGGGGCTACGCGTGCCGGGCGCGTTCGACCATTTCGAGACGGCGGTCATGATGCTCCTCAATCAGCACATGCGTCCCGCGGAGGCCTCGGAGCTCATGGGTCGCATCGTCAAGAAGCACGGCAAGCCAATCGAAACGTCGCAACTATCTCTGACTCACGTGTTCCCGACGCCGTACGCCTTGAGCACGGCAAGGCTGGAGGCGGTCGGTGTGCCCAAGCGCCGGAGCCGTTGCATTCAGGCGCTTGCCAAGGCGGTCCACGAGGGCGCGCTTCGGTTGGACGGCGCGCCTTCGCTCGATGCCGCAATCGAAGGGTTGCGTTGCATCGCCGACCTCAGCGCCACGACCGCGCAGTACATCGCGATGCGTGTCTATCGGGAGTCCGATGCGTTTCCGTCGAACAACCACTGGCTGCGTAAAGCGATGTCCCGCAACGGCACGCCGCTTTCCGTTCCGGAGCTCGAGAGCCGCGCTGAGGGCTGGCGGCCCTGGCGAGCCTACGCTGCGATGCATCTTTGGGATTCATTCCTCGACGACGCGGACGAGTCCGGCGCGCGGCCGTATTGGGATGGAGATTCGGTTCCACCGCAGGCGGATCAAGTTGCGTAACAGCCGGTAGCCCCGGAGCCGCGGTCGTGACAGCCTTGTCGCGATGATCACGTACGAAACCGAAACGACGATCGACGCGCCGCCGAGTGCGGTGTGGAAGCACCTGGCCGACTTCGATCGGCATGATGAGTGGAGTCAGCACTTCAAGCTGCGAGGGCGGCCCGTGGTGGGTGAGCCGGGACGCGTCGAGTTTGCGCTCTTTGGTCGGGCGGCTGGGGTCCCGGTGCTGATCGAGAGAGCAGATGAAGCGCGCGAGCTTCGTTGGCGAGGCGGGCCGAAAGGACTGATCACGGGGAGCCACTACTTCATTTTGGAGGAGCGTGACGGCGGGGAGCGGACGTACTTTCGCCACGGCGAGGATTTCTCCGGCATCATTGCGCCGCTGGTTTGGGCATTGCTCAAGGCGCAGCTCGGGCCGTCGTACTCCGGGTTCAACGCGGATCTCAAACGACGCGTCGAAGGCGCGTGACACGCCGCTGATGACCCGGCTTCGGTTTCCATCGAGCCTCGATCGACTCACCCCCGAGGTCATGACGGCGTTGCTTGCCGAGCAGCGCCCAGGCGCGCGGGTCACCCACGTGAACGTCGTTGAGAGCGCGCACCGTGGGGATGGAGTGGCCTCGACGGCCGATCGCGTCGCCCTCGACCTCGAGTATGAAAGTGACGTGGGGCTCCCTTCGCGGATGTTGCTCAAGACCGTGCTGCTGCACCGGTTTTTGCGCTTTGGTCCGTCGGCCATCCAGATGACCGGCAAGGTTTTCGACGTGCTTGGCTCGTTCCCGCTTGGAGCGCGCCTTCGCCCCTCGGTGTTCTCGGCGATCGGCGCCTATCAGCGACGGTACCCGCATGCGCCCGATGCGATGTACGTCAACGAGGTTCAGTTCTACCGGACGATTCGGCCACACGTCTCGATCGAAGCGCCGGAGTGCTTCGGGAGCATCTTCGACGAAGCGCATCGGAGCTTTGGCGTACTGATGGAGGATTTGACGCTTCGCGGCGCGCGGTTTCCCAATGCGCTGACGAGCGTGAGCTTCGAGGAGATCCGGGGATTGCTTGCGACGCTGGCGGCCTTGCACGCCCGATACTGGGCGAGCCCCTTGTTTGCATCAGAGCTTCAATGGCTGGCGACGCCGGTCTCGGGCGGGATGTATCCGGTGTTCCAAGCGCTGGGCCTCGACTTGATTCGGAACCAGGTCGAGACCAACGCCTACAAGGCCGCTCTGATCGAGCCGCTTGGCAAGACGGTCGATGAGCTTTGGGATACCCTCTCGAAGGCGCAAGAGATACTGGCGACGGGGCCGCAAACCTTGCTCCATGGAGACCCGCACATCGCCAATACCTATCTGTTGCCCGACGGTCGCGGCGGGTTCCTCGACTGGCAGCTCATGGTGAAGGGGCGCTGGGCGCACGACTTCACGTACCTCTTGATCACCGGCCTTGCTTCGGAGGACCGCCGGAAGCACGAACGGGACTTGCTGAGCTTCTACCTCGACGAGCTCCGGCGGCACGGCGTCGACAGCGTGCCGGGGCACAACGAGGCATGGTTACGCTACCGGCAGGCGGCGATTTGGGGATTGGTGATAGGCTGGCTCATCACGCCGACCGAAAACTACGGCGAGGCGATCACGGCGGCGAACATCTCGCGGCTCGTGGCCGCGGTCCAGGACTTGGAAACGCTGGAGGCGTTGGTATGAATAGACATGTTCCTCTAGCGGGTCAGCCCAACTTCCGAGACCTCGGGGGTTACGCGGCCGGTGATGGGCGACGCACCAAGTGGGGCGTCGTGTATCGCTCGGGCGAGCTCAGTCAGCTCAGCGACGACGATGTGGGCAGGCTGGGCGAGCTCGGCGTCCGGACGGTCGTCGACTTGCGCTCACCGCAAGAGGTGTCGGCGCGGGGGGAGGGCCGCTTGCCGCCCGGCGCTCAGGTCTTCGCGCTGCCGATCGCGTCGAGCGACATGTTCGCGAATCTCATCCCGATGTTCCTCAAGGGAGACTTCTCACAGGTGCCGCCGGACCTCCTCGACCAGATCAACCGCATGTTGGTGCGCGACTTCACCGCGCAGTACGCAGGCCTGCTCGGCGCGCTGAGCGATCCGGCGAATCGGCCGCTGGTGTTTCATTGTACTCAGGGCAAAGACCGGGCCGGGTTTGGCGCTGCGATGGTCTTGTCTGCGCTCGGCGTCCCCTGGGAAACCGTAATCGATGACTACCTCCTTTCGAATCATTTTCGCAAGGAAGAGAACGACAAGATGCTCGCCATGATCCGGAGCTTCGCGTCGAACCATGGCGGCCCCGAGGGTGAACAAATCGCGTTCTCCCGCGTCGAAGGCCTGTTGTACGTGAAAGAGCAAAGCCTACAGGCCGCGCACACGGAGATCCTCGACCGACACGGAAGCGTCGAGGCGTTCTTGGTGGAAGGGCTTGACTGTTCGGCAGAGGGCTTAGAGCGATTGCGCAACGATTTGTTGGAGTAGGACGTGTACAAAGTATCGAAGAAATCTTGGTTTGTGTTTGTGTTGGCCGCGGCCTGCCTGCTCGTTGGCGGCTCTGGCGCGCCGCGCGCGCAGGCGGAAGGCAAGACGGTCATCCGATACGCGACGCTTGCGCCCGGGGGCTCGTCCTTCGGCAAGATCCTCAAGGCATGGGGCCGCAGTCTGAGCAAAGAGACCGAAGGCCGAGTGGAGCTCCGGTACTACTCGGGCGGCAGCCAGGGAGACGAGCGGGACTTCATCCGGAAGATGCGCGCAGGGCAGATGGACGCCGCGGGCGTCACGACGACCGGGCTCGGCATTGTCGTGCGACCGGTGTTGGTGCTTTCGGCGCCCGGTATCATTGAGACGTACGAGCAGTTGGACCGAGTGCGTGAGACGATGAATTCGCGGTTCGAGCAGATGTTCGACGATGCGGGGTTCATCCTGCTGGCGTGGTCCGACGCTGGAAAGGGGCGCCTGATGTCGACGATGCCGATCCTCAAACCGGCGGACTTGAAAGCCAGCCGTCCCTGGGTGTGGAAAGACGACCCGATCTTCGCCGAGTTCTTGAAGGTCATCGGCGCCAACGGGGTGCGGCTCGGCGTGCCGGAGGTGTACGCGGGGTTGCAGACGAAGATGGTCGACGTCGTCCCGAGCTCGGCGATCGCTGCGGTGGCGCTCCAGTGGTACACCAAGCTCAAGTACATGTCGAAGGACAGCTTTGGGCTCATCCTCGGGGCGTCGGTGGTGAAAAAAGAGAAGTTCGACCAGCTCTCGCCGGAGGATCAGAAAGTTTTGAAGGACACTGCGCGACGCGCTGCGCAGGTGCTCGACAAAGTCGTGCGTCGCGACGATGAGAAAGCCTACAAGGTCCTGATCGAGCGAGGCATCAAGGTGGTCGACACCGGACCCTATCGCGCGGAGTGGGACAAAGTGGCGAAGGAGACGCGGGACCGCTTGACCGGACGCATCTTCAGCAAGAGCTTGCTGGCCGAGGTCCAAGCCGCGGCGAACGGGACGGACCTCTAGCGCAGTCCGTTATGGGAGGGCTTGAAAGCCCGTACGATGGCGATGCGTTCTACTGGACGACGGCGCCGCCTTCGCCACCTTCGCCACCTTGGCCGCCTTGGCCGCCTTAGCCACCTTCGCCGCCTTCGCCACCTTCACCACCTGCGCCACCTTTGCCACCCGGGCCGTCGTCACACTCGTCTTCGTCGAGCGTGAGCTGGGGGTAGGCCGGGGCTGCGTCG
>CAXMRM010000004.1:0-2924 GCA_964196015.1 uncultured Myxococcota bacterium | reverse complement strand
TGTGGCGATGGGCGCGGCGCTCGCTCCGCCCGAACCACCGTGCTCCACCAAGACCGCAAAGGCCACCTGCGGATCTTCCGCGGGCGCAAAGCCCGCAAACCAACCGTGCGAACGATCGAGGTACCAGGCGCTCGATGATTCCTCAGAGCGGCCCTTGCGGTCGACGACCTGGGCCGTGCCAGTCTTGCCGGCGACACGAACCCCGTCCTTGTTGCGGGCGCGGTACGCCGTGCCGGACTCTTCTTGGACCACATCGTTGAGCGCCCGGCGCATCAGCTCGAGATGCTGCGGCGAAACGCCAACCTCCCGCTTGATACGTGGCTGGAACGTCTCAGACAAAGAGCCGTCCGGCGCCTTCACGTTCTGCACGACCTGAGGCACATACAAGGTGCCTCCGTTGGCGATCGCAGCATTGGCCATCGCGAGCTGAAGGACGGTGACGCGTGTGTTGCCCTGTCCGATCGCCGTGTTGAGCGTGTACCCAATGCGAAACGCCCCGTAGTGTTCGATGTACCACTCGCGAGTCGCCAGGAAGCCCTTGGCCTCGCTGTTGACGCCGATCCCCGTTTGCTCCGCGAAACCAAAGTCCTCCGCGTAGCGCGTGATCCGTTCTATGCCCACCTCCTCGGCAAGCTCCCAGAAATACACGTTGCATGATTGGACGATCGAATCGTAGAGGTCGACCCATTCGTGGCGCTTGCTGCAGCGGAACTTCTGTCTGCCGATCTTCAGCGACCCCATGCACTCGACACGGTGCATCGGGTCGACGACGGCATCTTCGAGGGAAGCCAGCGCGGTAATGACCTTGAACGTCGAGCCGGGGAAATACGTTTCGTATATCGTCTTGTCGATCAATGGCCGAAACGGGTCACCCGTGAGCTCCGCGTAGCGCTTCGTGCTGAGGCCGCTGCTCATCTCGTTGGGGTCGTAGACGGGCTTCGAGTAGAGCGCGCGAACGGCGCCGGTGTGAATGTCGACGACGACCGCCGCCCCAGAGGGATGCGGCCGAAATGCGCGGTCGAATGCCTCCATCAGTCGCATGTCGATGGTAAGTTGAATGTCGTGGCCGGGAACCGGCTGCTTCAGCATCTCGACCTCGAGTGAGTCAGGCCGTGTTCCTTGGAGGGCTTTCCCTCGGGCGTCTACTACGACCCTACGAAAACCACGCGACCCCTTGAGCAGAGGCTCGTAGCGCTTCTCGAGCCCGCTTCGGCCGATGCGGTCCCCGGGCCGGTATGCACGCGGGTCGGTCGCTCGCTCGAGGTCTCGTTCGTTGACCTCGTTCAGATAGCCGATCAGATGCGCCCCGAGCGTGGCATAGGGGTAATCACGAAGCGGAACGGTGACGACGTCGAGCGCCGGAAGCTCGGCCAGGTGGGTCTCCAAGGCGGCAAGCTGCTCGCGATCGATGTCGCTGTACAGCTCGAGTTGGTGGCTGCGCCGACTCGGCGGTAGCTCGTCCAATCGTGTCCGGAGGCCGTCTCGATCTTGCTCGCTCAGCCCCATCAGTGAAGCGATCCGGTCCACGGCTTCGGGCTGGAGGAGCCGCGGAGTGGCGTAGACGTCGTAAGACGGTCGATTCGAGGCGACGACTCGGCCTGCAATGTCTCGAATGACGCCTCGCGTGGCCGGAAGCTCCAGCGTCTTGATGATGTTTTGCTGCGCAATACCGGACCACCGGTCACGCTGAAAGAGCTGCACCTGGGCGATACGAATGATGACACCGCTGAAGACCAGGACAACGAACAGCGCCATCCAGCGATACCGCTTGCGGAACTCCCCGACTTCCCTTCGTTGCGAAAGCGTAATCATGTCGGCGCCCGCTCGGACTCGGGGTCGATCCACCGAACGACCGCAAACAGGATCGGCGCAACGAGTGCCGTGGCGAACCCGGAACCGAAGAGTGCGATGGTCAGGGTGACGCCACTCCAAGCCATGCCGCCTGGCGTGAACCCGCGAATGAGCTCGAGCAAGCCTCCAAGAAGGACGGTGAGGGCAAACGTCAGCACCATCTCGAAGGCGATGCCCCGAAACGTCAGAAGGTAACCGACCAGCCAGGCGGTGAGATAGCCGACGACGAAGACAAACGTGTGGAGGCCGAGTGGGTTACCGGTGAAGAGGTCATACAGATAGCCGATGGCGAACGCCGTCGCTGCGCCGCGGAGGACCTTCACCCCGGGAGCCGTGCCCATCGCGAAGACGAACGGCAGGCCCAGGTAGGGAGAGAAAGGATACGGCGCGAGCACGCGCGAAAAGACCGATTGCGTCAGCAGCATGGCGAACGCGACCAAAACGATGATGATACTGCCTCGCGCGCGGTGCATGCCCCTACCCTAGAGCGCGTCCGGGTCCTTCGGCCCGGAGGTCAGGATCAGGACCTCGTCGAGCCTCGTGAAATCGACCGATGGCGTCACTTCGCCCTCCTGATGAAGGCCGAACTCCTGATCGCCGATCTTGCTGACATAGCCGATGAGAATCGACGCGGGGAACTTCTTGCCGAGGCCTGAAGTGAAGACCTCGTCGCCCACGGTCACTTGATCGTCTGCCCGATCGAACTGGATGCGGCAACGATAGCGGTTGCGCTCTCCGAGGCCCTCGATCCGGCCGCGTGCACGGCTCTCGCCAACCACGACGTCCACGCGGCTCTCGGGATCGATGGTCAACAGCACATCAGCGAAGCGCCCCGACACTCGCCGAACCTGACCAACGAGCCCTTCGTTAGCAACGACGGGCATGCCAGCGTGCAAGCCAGCGTGCTCACCTTGATCGACCGCAAGCCGAACGACACGAAACGAAGGCGAGATGCCCTTGGCGATCACGCGAGCCGTCATCGTCTCGGTCGCCAACCGCTCGCGCAGACCGAGCAGCGACTCGAGTTCGTGAACCCGCTGCGTGTCAGTCCGCAAGACGCGCATCTCACGCTT
>CAXMRM010000003.1:0-3616 GCA_964196015.1 uncultured Myxococcota bacterium | reverse complement strand
GCGCGTGTACCTGTCGAGCGCATTGGGCTGGACGTAGGGTTCGTTGATGCCCGGTCGAACACTGGACTCGTCGACCACAGCGACCGTCGGCGCGGGCGCAGCTGCAGCACAGCCGAGTGCGGCGAGCGAAGACCATGCCAGGAGGTGAGAAGCGAAGAGTTTCATGAGGTTCGGTCCATCGTTGGCAGTAGCTTTCGTTGCGCTCGGCTGTCAAGGAGGCAAGAAGGCCAATCGACCCATCTACCGGAAGCTTCTAAGTCGATTACCCGAAGGCGCCGTTCGAATCGCTACGTCGTTTAGCGCTTTCATGCGCTCGTCGGACGGCGGCTCGAGGTGGCTCGATGGATAGTGTTTTCCAAGTTTGCCATACTTGGTCTCGCCAAACCCATGATACGGAAGAAGCTCGTAGGCGGAGGCACCACCGGCCTCGCGAACGAACTCAGCGATCGCCCTGACGTCGTCTTCCGCGTCGTTGACGCCAGGGATAATCGGCGTCCGGACGACAACGTTGACCTCTGGAAACTCGCTACGAAGTCTTTGGAAGTTCTCGAGGATCTTACGGTTCGACACCCCCGTCGCCTGCTCGTGCTTCTCAGGATCCAGACACTTGATGTCGAAAAAAATGCGGTCGGCCAGTGGCGCCACATCGCGCATGGTGGTCCAGTTGCACAGTCCCGATGTTTCGACGGCGGTATCGATGCCGCGTCCTCGCGCGGCGGTTAACAGCGCCAGGACGAAGGCACCCTGGGCAAGAGGCTCGCCGCCGCTGACGGTGAGGCCACCGCCGGACCTTGCGTAGAATGCGTCGTCCTCCTCGACAATACGTATCACCTCGTCCACTGCCACCCACTTACCGGAAACCTCCAGCGCCTGTGACGGACAGACATATGCACAGTTGCCACACGCATCGCAGCTCGCGCGGTCTATGCGCACTTTGCCGTCGTCGTCTCTGTGGATGGCTTGCTCTAGGCACACGGCGACGCATCGAGCGCATTCATCCGTTCCGATACATTGGTCGCAGCCATAAATGAGCTCGGTCGAGGTCGACTGCCCCTCTGGGTTGGAGCACCAGATGCAAGCAAGCGGGCACCCTTTCAGGAAGACGATGGTGCGTATTCCGGGGCCGTCGTGAAGCGAAAACTTCTGGATGTTGAAGACCAACCCCCGCAGTCCATCATCGGTTTTGCTTTTCCGGTTCATGACAATCCCGACAAGAGGCGCGCCCTCGCCGCCGACTAGAATTCGTGCTCGGTCCTTCGGATGATCTCGTTTTGCAGAGCTGCGGTGAGGTCGACGAAGTACGCGCTGTAGCCAGCCACCCTGACTAGCAGGTTCCGGTACTTTTCTGGGTCCTTTTGCGCCGCAACAAGCGTGTCCCGATTGATGATGTTGAATTGGATGTGCCACATCCTCATGTCGCAGGCGGTGCGAACTAGCGCCATCAACTTCCGGGTTCCGGCCTCACCCACCAGCGATGCGGGGGAGAGCTTCATGTTCAAGAGCCGTGCGGCCCTCTCCTTGTAATGCGCGCACTTGGTGCTGCTGATCGACATGAGCGTGGCGGTCGGCCCCTTGATATCCCTGCCCTGCGAGGGACTGATGCTCTCGGAAAGCGGCTCTCTCGCCTTGCGTCCGTCCGGTGTTGCGCCGACGACGGCCCCGAGCGGCACGTGGGAGGTGACGGACACGTAACGCAGATCGAGCTCACCGCCGAAGGCCGTCGTATGACGCAGCGCCAAGCGGGAAAAGCACTCTTCGATGTCGCGACAGATTCTATCGACCTCCGGGTCGTTGTTGCCGTACTTGGGAGCGTTCAGGCACAGCTGCCGAACTGCCTCATGCCCTTCGAAGCTGTTCCCGAGCGCCGCGAGCAGCTGGTCCATCGTCAGCTTGCCCTCTTCGAAAACGAGCGTGCGAACGGCCGCTAGAGAATCGATGACCGTCCCGAAGCCAATCACATCGAAGAACCCGAGATAAAGCGCGCCGTCGATCGGGCCGGAGTGGATGTCCATGCAGCTCTCCATGCAGAGGTCGTGCAACATGGAAAACATCGGAGAGGCGATGTGATGGGACTTGAGCGTGTCTGCCACATGTTGCTGAATGAAGGTGTGCCTCATGACATTCTCCACCTGCAAGCTGAATGCATCCCAGAACTCGCCGAAGCTCGTGAATGTCCTCGGGTCGCCGGTGCTGATTCCCACGAGCCCGTCGCCGTAGCAGGCCATGCGACCGTCCCGGAGCGTCATCTCGAGGATCGCGCCGAGGTTGATCCAGGCACATCCGGTGGCGATGCCCTCCCGGTTGAGCATCTTGGTTTCAGAGCAGCCGGTAATGCAGTAGTCGTTTGCCTCCTCCATGCTGCCGCCTTTTGCGACGAGCAGCGGGATGATCTCGTCGTCGCAAAACAGCTTGGGGAATCCTGAGCCTTCCTTGATGGTCTCGCAGACCGCGTGGAGAAAAGCGTTGGGAGTGCGAGAATGGACGCGCGCAGCGAGGTCCGGATAATGCAGCGGGAACTCCCGCTTCGACTGTAGAATCAGATACGAAAGCTCGTTGCTCGCGTCTCGGCCGTCGGGCGTGAGACCGCCGATCGTCGTGGCCTCCCAATGGGCAAACCCATCGGTCAGCGATGGCTGCCCCGGCTTGGCGTACACGTCGGTACTCCTGGCCATGCCGATCCAGATCGATTCCAGCAAGACGAGCGCTTCGTCATCGGAGAGCCGCCCTTCATCGACGTCTTTGCGGTAGTACGGATAGAGGTACTGATCGATGCGCCCGTTGCCGACCACACCGCCGATCGCCTGCTCGAGACGTGAAACGGTTTGAATGAGCCACTGGGACTGCACCGCTTCGTGGAAGGTCCGCGCTGGATGCTCCGGCACCCGCTCGCAGATGTCGGCGATCTCGCGCAACTCGCGGCGACGCCCTTCGCGGGGCTCATCGGCGGCCATGGAGCGAGCCAAGTCGGCGTAACGGTGAGCGAATGCAACCATGGCATCGCAAACCAAGCAGACGGCTTCGAGGAAGGGGCGCTGCTCGACGTAGGCTGCGGTGTCGAACGGATCGATCTCCTCGAGTCGCTCGGTAGCCTCCTGCCGGATTGAACCGATGCCTCGCTCGAGCACCTTGCCGTAGTCGTGGGCCCAGGCGAGCATCGATCGGCCCGCTGCCGTGGGCGTGACGACGAAGATCCGCTCCATCAGTCGCCGTGTCTCCTCGGGAAGCGCGTTCATCATCGCCGTGTGGTACGCGTTGCGTTCCCAGTACGGCAGGATGTCTTCCTTGAGCGCCGCGACGTCTTCCTCGGTGATGACGATCGGATCACCCGGCTTGCTTGCAAAGAGCTCGTGCGGATGCGTGTAGAAGCGTCCGGGCCCCACCAGCTCGCAATAGACGACCGCGTAGCGTCCCGGTGGTCCGGCGCTGCCCACCAGGAGCTCGTCGTCCTCGATGTGGATCGGGTGATGCGTAAGGATGTGGGCCAGCGCCTTGCCCCAACGAAGCACCACCGGTTGCCCCTCACTGTCCTTCATGGACTCGGTGAGAAGGCGGGCCCGATCGATGTTGAGGCGAATCGGCTGATCCCGAAAACCGTCGAGCATCGTTTGAATGCGCG
>CAXMRM010000002.1:0-10145 GCA_964196015.1 uncultured Myxococcota bacterium | reverse complement strand
AGGAAGAAGACGAGCCAGAAGTCCTGGGCGTTGAACACGCCGCCAAACAGATAGAAGCGGCGGTTCACGATGTCGATGAACACTGCCGGATGCCCGCCGACTTTCACGAAGGGCAAGACGACGTAGACCCCGATCAGGACGGTGAAGATGATGTAACGGAGTCGCGTGAAGCGGCCCGCTACGTCGGCCGGGTGCACGTAGTTACGGCTGCCGTCCAATCGAAGAGAGCTGGCGGGTTCTTCTACGATCGGCAGCTTGGTGGTCATTGCTCGGCGTCTGGTTCCCAGATCTCGCCCTCTGGCTCCTTGCCGGGGACCTCGGTGTTGCGGAGCGTGAGGAGGTACGCGACGACCCGGTTCACGCCTTCTTCACCGAGGATCGGAGCCCACGGCGGCATGCCCTTGGCTGCGACACCGTTGGTGACGGTGGCGTGAATGTCGATCGGTGCGCCCCCGTGGACCCAGTACTTGTCCGTCAGGTTCGGTCCGAGACCGACGCGACCTTGGCCCTTCGCGTCGTGGCAGACGAAGCATTGCGCCGTGAAGATCTCTTGCCCTGCCGCTACCGCGCTCTCGTCGAGCGCCAATGCATCGAGGGACTCGTCGGTGACGATGCTTCGCTCGGCTTCTGCAGCAGCGACGGCCTCGGCGTAGACCTCCGGCGGGAGCTTCCCGATCCCGTACTCGTGGTAGTAGAACCAGTACATGAGCCCAAAGGCGATGGCCCCGTAGAACGTGAGCAGCCACCAGGTCGGAAGGTTGTTATCGGCTTCCTCGATGTCGTCGTAGACGTGGAGGATTTCGCCTTGGATTTCGTCGGTTCGCTTGGTCTCACTCATGGGGTACCTCCACTTCCTCCTCGAGCGGCAGGTGCGCGTACCGATCCGCTTCGGATGCTTTCATTCGCATCACACGAATGACCACGACTACGAACACGGTGAAGAATAGAACCAGCGCGATCAACGGATAGAGAAGCACCGGGCTCCGTGCGAAGAATTCGGCCGCAAATCGACTCATGGTGCCACCTCCTGCGTGTCGGCTACCGCGGCAGACTCGCTTGCGGGCACGCGGCCCAATCGTTGCAGGTACGCGATCAGCGCGACCAGGCGGCTGTTGACCAAGAGCTCACAGTCCGTGCTCGGCTCCTCACAAACCACAACGCCAGCGCTCTGTGCCAGACCCGCGGCGATTGAGGTTGCGCGGGCTCGTGCGACCTCTTCGGCGGTTTGGATCTGATTTGGTGTGTATGGGACGCCGACGTTGCGGAGCGCCCTCAACTTGTTCGGGGTTTCCGAGAAATCGAGCCCTTCTTGCGATAGATGCGAGTAGGGCGGCATGTTCGAGCCCGGTGAGATCTCCCGTGGATCGATCATGTGCTTGTAGTGCCATACGTCGGGGTACTTGCCGCCGATGCGCGCCAGGTCCGGGCCAATGCGGCGCGAGCCCCACTGGAACGGATGGTCGAAGATAGAGTCCTCGAGCTTCGAGACCTCGCCGTAGCGCGCGGTCTACCAGGTGAAGGGGCGGATCATCTGCGAGTGGCAGGTGTAGCAACCTTCGCGGATGTAGACGTCGCGGCCTTCGAGCTCGAGGGGCGTGTAGGGCACGTTCTTGGTAGTGCGGATCGTTTCGGGAACAGAGATCACCATGGGGATGATCTCGACGACGCCCCCAACGAGGATCGCAAGGGTGACGATCACCGTGAAGACGCCGGCCCGGCCCTCGATGGCGCGGTGCCATGGAATCTTTTCCGAATCTCGATCCCGGATCGAAATCCCGATGGCTGCGCCGAGCCACACGAGCGCAACGAAGGCCAGAATCGTGCTCACCACGCCGTCGAACAAAACCATGGCGAACAGAAGTGCCATCACGATGATCGACGCCATGATGGGCTGACCGAAAACCAGTTTAGGCCAGGGGATGGTCTTGTCCCGCGGCTCGGTCACCACCGGCACCTCGATCTCGCCATCCACGGCGGATCCGGCCTGGGCGGTCTTGATGAGGTTCCAGGTCATCATGAGGAAACCTGTGAGGTAGAGGAGACCCCCGGTGAGGCGGGCCCAGTACATCGGGCGAATCGCGATGAGGGTCTCGACGAAGTTCGGGTAGAGCAGGCCGCCTGTTTCGCTGACCGCGCGCCACATCAACCCCTGGGTGATGCCGGCGACCCACATCGAAACGACGTACAGGAGGATGCCGACGGTGGCGATCCAGAAATGGAAGTTGGCGGCGCCGCGCGAGTGGAGTTTCGTGCCGTACAGCCGTGGAACGAGCCAGTAGAACATGCCGGCAGCCATGAGACCGTTCCAGCCGAGGCCACCACCATGGACGTGCGCGATGATCCAGTCGGTGTAGTGGGCGAGCCCGCTGACCGCCTTGATGCTGAGGAGCGGCCCTTCGAAGGTGCTCATGCCGTAGAAGGTCACGCCTGCGGCGAAGAACTTCAGCACCGGGTCGGTGCGGAGCTTGTCCCAGGCGCCGCGTAGCGTGAGCAGACCGTTCAGCATGCCGCCCCAGCTAGGCGCCCAGAGCATCAAGCTGAAGACCATGCCGAGGCTTTGCGCCCAGTCCGGCAGAGCGGTGTACAGCAAGTGGTGCGGACCGGCCCAGATGTAGAGGAAGACCAGTCCCCAGAAGTGGACGATCGACAAGCGGTAGGAGAAGACCGTCCGCTCGCCAGCCCTCGGTAGGAAGTAATACATGATGCCGAGAATCGGCGTCGTCAGGAAGAAGGCGACCGCGTTGTGGCCGTACCACCACTGCACCAGCGCGTCCTGGACGCCGGCGAAGACCGAGTAGCTCTTGAACAGGCTCACTGGGATTTCGAAGCTGTTGACGATGTGGAGAACCGCAATCGTGATGACGGTCGCGATGTAGAACCATATCGCGACATAGAGGTGCTTCTCTCTGCGCTTGCCGAGCGTCCAGAAGAAGTTGATTGCAAAGACGACCCAGATGACCGCGATGGCGATGTCGATCGGCCACTCGAGCTCGGCGTATTCCTTCGCTGCGGTAATGCCGAGCGGCAAAGTGATGGCGGCGGCGACGATGATGAGCTGCCAACCCCAGAAATGGATGGCAGACAGCACATCGGAGGCGAGCCGGGCTTTCACCAACCGCTGTGTCGAATAATAGATGCCCGAGAAGAGCATGTTTCCGACGAACGCGAAGATGACCGCGTTGGTGTGCAACGGCCTCAAACGACCGAACGACAAGTAAGGCGCGACGTTCGCCGGCCAGAACGCCAGCTGGAGCGCAATGATGATGCCAACCAGCATGCCGACGATACCAAACAGCACCGACGCCCATAAGAACTGGCGGACAACTTTGTCGTTATAAACGATCCGTTGGATCTCCATACTCGTCCTCTTCCCTCTCGGTTCCTTGCGCGCTCGTTGGGGTCACGGGGTTTTCATCGTCAAGTGGCAGCAGCGCGAGGCGATCGGCGTGATCGAACGTTCCCTGCCGGACGGTCCATGCGAAGAACCCCACCGCGGCGACAACCAGTAGCACGCTAACGAAAATCAATAAGATCAAGATCTCCATGGGAGTCCTCTCTTGGACAGTGCCATCACGGTGTAAGCCAGCGTGATCAGCGAGCTGAGCGGCATTAGCACAGCCGCGATCCAAGGCTTCATCAATCCTGCCATTGCGAGCGAAACAGCCACTAAATTGTAGGTGATGGCAAAGGCGAGGATGCGTCGTACCGTTTTCGCCAGGGTGTCGGCCGCGCGCAAAATTTGCGCGATCGGGTGCAAGCCCGGCGACACGAAGTAAAAGTCGCAACGGGAGGCCATGAAGGGCCGATTCACTGCAGGTGTTCCGGAGCAAGCCGCTTCTCGCATGGCGACCTGGTCGTTCAACCCGTCGCCCACGAGCAAAGTCCGTGCCGGATCATGCTCGCGGACATAAATCGCCTTTTGTTCAGGGCTTTGGCCGCCGATGCACAGCTCTCGGGGCATGCCCAAGCTGGTACCCAGGGTGGTGACACGGGATGGAGCGTCGCCGCTGAGGATGGCGAGCTGGTAGCCCTCGTCTTTGAGCTTTTTAATTTCGTCGGCGGCTCCGGGGCGGAGTTGCTCGTCGGTGAGAAGGCTCGCCACCAGACGGCCGTTGGCCGAGAATACGACATCGCCGTCTTCGGATGAAGCAGCTCCGGCCCAGCTCGGAGCGCCAAGCTTGTACTCGAGGCCCCGGTGCTCGGCACGGATGCCGTAGCCGGTTTCTTCTTCGACCTCGAGCTCGGTGAAGCGAGCCGCCCGGTGTCCTTCGAGCGCGCGCCGGACCGCCACGCTCTTCGGGTGGGCGCTGCGAGCGGCCATGTTGTACAGCAGCTTGATGTCCTGATCCGAGAGGCCCTCGAGCGTGCTGGTGTTGACCAGTTCGAGCATGCCGGTGGTGAGTGTGCCGGTCTTATCGAAAACGATGCGTGTCATCGCGCGCGCACGGTCGAGGAAATCGCCGACTCGCACAAAGATACCGGCGCGCCGAAGCTCCGTGAGCACGAGCTCGTAGGCAAGTGGCGCTGCGATACCGAATGCACACGGGCAGCTGACCACCAGAATCGCAGTCCCTACCTCGATGGCGAGTAGCGGCTCGCCCGTGCGCCACCACCAAAACGCGATGCCGGCTGTGGCCAAAGTAATGACTCCGACGACGTAGTATCGCGAGAGGAGTGCCCACCAACGAGTCGCCAGGGGGCCGTCGCCCCGCGAAGCCGGGTCCCGTGCGAGCAGCCCGACCAGCGACGACGCAGCAAAATTGGTTGTGGCGCGGCCGGAGAACGCTCGCGCCCCGACGTTGAAGGCGCCGGCGGGTAGCGCATCGCCTACGCCGAACCGACGGGGTCTGCTTTCGCCGTCGATCCAGTCGAGTGAGCAGCTTGCCGGGTTGTCCAATATGCGAAGTTCGACAGGCACGAGATCACCGGGCGCGATGAGCAGCCGGTCGCCTTCCTCTATGCCGATGCAGTGCACGATGCGCACGACGCCGTCTTTCACCTCGCGTGTGAGCAGGCTCTCGGTGCCGTCGTCCGCTAGAAGCTGCGCGCGGTTGCGCTCGAGCATCCGCTGCTGAAGCCATCGTCCGACAAGCATCAAGGCGACGAACACAGTGAGCGTGTCGATGTAAGCTGCGTGACCCGATGCAAAGAAGAAGGAATAGGTCGAGCCCGCAAGGGCGAGCACGATGCCGAGCGCGATGGGGACGTCGAGGTGGAGCATGCGGCGACGCACGGCGCGGAACGCCGACCCGATGAATACCGAGCCACCCACCATCACCGCGAGGACGCCTGCGGCGTAGCTCAACTGGTTCAGGAGTTCGTAGATCGGCCCCTCGCGCAGCCCGAGGTAAATCGCGATCGCGAAGATCATCACGTTGGCCGCCAACGCAGCGCAGATACCCACGCGCAGCAGCAGGTCGTCGGAGGGTCGGGCTCCCGTCGAACGGGCCGGTCCGAGCAGGTATCCGAACCGTTCCACGGAGTCGACCCAGTCCGAAAGTGGAAAGTCGGCAGAGACGTGGAGCTCGAGGCGCCCGAGGGCCGGGTTGATCGACAACATGCCGGCACGGCCACCGCCATGGCGCCGGAAGAGTTCCTCGATCAACCAGACGCAGGCGGCGCAATGGATGCCTTGGATGTCGAGCTCGATGCGCGTGACGCGGCTATCTTCGGTCCGGTTCTCTTCGATGAGCTCGAGCCATTTATGGTCGATTCGGCGGGATTCCAGGTCCGCTGGGGGAAGCCCGGGACCGCGGCGGAGGTCGTAATAGCGGGTGAGCCCGGCCTTGGTCAGGATTCCATGCACCGCGCGACAACCACGGCAGCAATACGGCGCGAAGGCGTCATTCACCAAGGGCTGGGCACAGTGAACGCAGCGAGACACCGAAGGCAGGGACTGCCGCGTAGCAACGCTGCGAACGGCTGGCTGGGGGGCGGTCACGGGGAATCGGAGTGGTGCGGGTGCGCTTCGTGATCGCCTTGGCCCTGCGCGGGTGCGTGACACGACGAGGTGTCGCCGGTGCGCAGGGCGTGGACGGGGCGGATCAGAAACAGTATTGAGCCGAGCGCGAGCACGACGGCGAGGGTGCGAGAAGTAGCTGGTCTCGGGCGGCGGGCAAATCGTTCGAACACCCAGGTCGCGCCCACCAAGCCGACGCCGCTCACGACCGCGAACGCAAGCATGCTCAACGAGCCGAGCACGGTAGAGCCCGTCGACGCCGCGATCAGCACCGCCGCGGCCAATGCACCGCACGGGAGCAGCGCCGTGCCGAGACCGACGAAGAACGGGTGGCGGCCCAGGCCCCCAAGCACGCGGGAAACCGTGGACGGCGTCGGATCATCTTGCTTGGTCCGAAGGGTGACCAAAGGTTGGCTGGGGCGGCGCCACAGGCGAAGCGCAGCCAGGCCGAGACCGAGGGCAAGCGACCAACTCAGGAGCGCGCTGCCCCATGCGTTGGGAAGGCTCACCGCCGTCGCGCCGCCGATCGTCCCGGCGATTGCGCCGAGCACCGAGTAACTGATGAAGCGGCCGAGCTGGTAGCGGCTCTGTCCGGACGCACCGGGCAGTCCACTGCACGCGTATGCAGCCAGTGGTCCGCACATGGCCGTGCAATGCGGAACCGACGCGAGGCCTGCGGCGGCCCCGGCAATTACAGCGGTCCACATATGGCCTCCCTAGGGTCGCTCATTGAATCCGTCACCTGCAACCGGCATACCATGGCATCGAGAGTCCACTTATACCCGGAGACGCACACATTGCGCGATGGCCTTTCGGACGTGCAGAAAATGCGATGGATCGTGTGCCAGTGAGTGCTATCTCCAAGAACCCATGGGCACCGCACAACGCAAGATGGTCCCGCGCGAGCACGGCGCCTACGCGGAGCTTCTGTTCCCGATAGTCACCGTATTTCTAGGCGGCTGGCCGACGAGCTCGACCTGGCTCCTGGCCGTTGGCGCCATTGCCTCATTCCTTGCGAACGAGCCGCTTCTGGTCTTGTTTGGGCAACGGGGGAACCGCATGAAGCGCGAGGAGAGCGACCGTGCCAAACGAGCGCTCCTGCTCTTCTCCTTGGTAGCGCTCGGTGCTGGCGTCGCAGGGCTCGTGCTCGCGCCGACGGTGGTTCAGGGCGCGGTTGGCGTGCCGCTCGTGCTCGGTATTGGGCTCATGATCTTGGCGATTAAGGGGCTCGAGCGGAGCATGGTCGGCGAAGCGCTGGCAGCCGCTACGCTCTCCTCGATTGCGATTCCGCTGGGGCTTTCCGCGGGCTTGGGCTCAACCGAGACGCTCGCAGTGGCCCTGATTTGGTTGGTTGCCTCCCTTTTGGGGACAGCCGTGGTGCGACTGACCGTCGCGCGCACGAAGGCCAAGATCGGCGAAGAGCTTCGGCGTGCGCGCTTCAAGCGCGCGATGTTGGCTTCGGCGTGTCTGCTCGTCATCGCCGTCGGAGTGGCGGCGCCTTACGGGTATCGGGCGGGTCTTTGGGTTCTCGCTGCGGTCGTACCCGTGGCGGTCGTGGTGTTCGCGGTGGCTGTCTTGCAGCCGACCGCCCGCCGACTGCGGCTCATGGGCTGGAGCCTGATCGCCGCGAATCTTTGTTCGCTGATAGCGGTGGTTATGGCCCTAAAGATCATTCAGGATTTCGATGCGATGGAACCAATCCTACCGTTTCCGATGTTCTAGCTTGGTAGCGTACGACTTGGAGAGGAGAGGCCTGTGCTCATAAAAGACATCATGACCGAAAACCCCGTGACTGCGAGCGAGCGCATGTCGGTCGCCGAAGCGCTCGGGCTGCTGTATGAGCTCGACGTCCGCCACCTTCCGGTGGTCCGTGGCCGCGAGCTCGTAGGCATCGTCAGCGACCGCGACCTTCGTGTCTTCACGGGAGCCGACGAGGACGAAGTGATCGACGCCGTCGAGAGTGCACGCTCGGCGACCATCGGCAATTTCATGAACACCAGTCCGGTCAAACTCGACCCGGAGACTAACATTCGGGAGGCGATCGAGCTGATGCTCTTGCACCGCGTCGGGGCGATTCCGGTGGTCGACCTCGACACCGGTGACCTGCTCGGTATCGTGAGCTACGTCGATTTGTTGCGAGTGCTGGAGGAGACATTGGAATCAGCGACGTGAAGTTGATCACCTCGCACGAGACCACTGATTTCGACGGGCTGGCATCGTGCGTGGCTCTGCAGAAGTTGTATCCAGGCTCGGTGATTGGCCTGAGCGGGGGCTTCGCGCCGAACGTCCATCAGTATCTCACGCTTCATAGCGATCGTTTTCGGACGCAACGCTGTAAGGACCTCGATCTCTCGCAGGTCGACCTCTTGATGGTGACCGACGTCCGACGACGCAGCCGCTTGGCGCATGTCGAAGAGGTGTTCGAACGCGCTGCGAGCAATTCGCGAAGCGTGCGGATTCTCGTTTGGGACCACCATCCAAGCGCGCCCGACGACTTGCACGCCGACGAAGAGTACGTGCAACCGGTGGGCTCGGTGACGACGCTTCTGGTCGAAGAGCTCCGAGCTCGCGGTTCGCAGGTCGACCGCGAGGAGGCCACACTGTTTTCGCTGGGCATCCACGAGGATACCGGGTCGCTCGTATATGCTCGTTCGAGCTCGCGCGACGCGATGGCCCTCGCCTGGTTGCTGGGGCAGGGCGCGCAAAGCAGCCTTCTCCAGCGGTTTCTGAGGCCGCCCTTAGACGTCGTGGAGCGCGAGCTGCTCGTGCGGTTGCTCGAAGCGGTGCATGACGTGCCAGGGTTCGGTGCATCGATCGGCGTCGCAGCGTTGGAGACGGCAGAGGTGCCGGCGGGCCTCGCACACGTGTCCACCGAAGCGTTTCGTATACTCCCTCATGATGCGCTGTTCTGTGCGTATCATCTGTCGAACGGCAAAACGCAGATCATCGGGCGTGCGCAGGCGCACACGGTTCCGGTGGGCGCAATCCTTCAAGAGCTCGGCGGCGGGGGGCATGCCGGTGCAGGTTCGGCCGTCGTTCGCGATGTGTCGCTCGATGAGGTAGTGAGCCGTCTGCACGCGGGCGTGGAGCGTTCCTGTCGCCATCCGCAAGTCGTTCGCGACCTCATGTCGAGCCCGGTCCGAACCGTCACGCCCGATATGCCGCTCGCCGAGCTGGCGCACTCACTCAACGAGTGGGGGCACACCGGCGCACCGGTCGTCCAAGACGGAAAGCTGGTCGGCGTGATCTCACGCCGCGCCGTCGAACGAGCGCAACGCGAGGGAAGAGGGTCGCTCGCGGTCTCGAGCTGCATGGCCAACCAGGTCCGAAGTGTGGGGCCCGACGCGCCGCTCAGCGAAGCTCTCGATCAAATGACGGCCCACAACATCGGCCGCCTTCCGGTGCTCGACGGCCCGAGGATCGTCGGCATCCTGTCGCGCGAAGACGTGCTAGGCCATCTCTACGAAGAATCGCCCTGCTAGTTCAGCGCTGGGTCGAACGCCGGCGCGAAGGCGACTTCGTAGTCAGCGCTGCAGCTGCCTTGTACCGCCAATGTGCCGGTCATCTGAGCGTCCGTGTTGGAGCCGGCCGGCGTGACCGTCAGGACATTGCCCTCGGCCATGATGCCTACCTCGTCGGCAGAGTCGTCTTCGTAGGTGCAGAAGCCCACGTCCTCGTCCTCGACTGGCAACCACCAGCCCCCGCGCAGGTAGAGCTGGTTGCCGCAAAGGCGGCCCTCGATCCGGTACTCCTCGTCGACGATGATGGTGACGTCGTTGCCGTCTTGGGTGAATGCCCAGTTGAGGGCGCACGCGGGGAACATGTCGTCCGGCATTGCGTTTTGGCAGCCCGCCGTGCGAATCGTCACGGTTCCTTGATCGAACCAGAACGTGTCGTTCAGATCGGTGATCGGAGTGTCATCACACTCCGGCAACGTTCCCGTGCCGGGAACGAAATAGGGGACTTCCTCGCTGCAGCTCCCCAGTGCGATCACGACGCAGATGCAAGCAACCCAGCGCATGACGGATTCGTACCACGTTCGCCGGAGGCTGTCGCGCCCGAACAGCGCATCGAGCATGATAACGCGCCGCGACGTGTTGCGCACCGTCATGGACGCGTTCGGACGGCCCTAAACCCACTCTCAAGGTTCAACTTCGTCGAGCGCTTGGAGCCCACGTCGCTCCGC
>CAXMRM010000001.1:0-5860 GCA_964196015.1 uncultured Myxococcota bacterium | reverse complement strand
CGCCGTTAGACTCCGAGCCGTGTGCCGACCGCCAGGGTCTGGTAGAGCCAATAGGTCACGAGCCCGGCCCTTGCCGACCAGGCCGCCGTTCTCACCCAGTTGCTGCTCACGAGCATTCGCCAGCTCTCTTCATCGAAGCCGATGCCCAGTCGGCTGTGCGCTGGAACCTGAAGAAGAAATGTGGATGCCCAAACGACAGCAACGAGAGCAATACCGAGCCAAATCTCCCACGAATTCTGGACGCGGAGCGGCGCCCAAAGAAATGCGAATGCTGAGAGGGCTTCCAGGATCATCAGCGGCGCCACGATGACGGAAATTGCTGCAGAATGATGTGTGTGAAAAACGCGGAACGACGCCGAGTCCACCTGAGCGAAGGACGGATACTGCACGAGTTGCACGAACCAGATGATTCCCGTCATTGCCCAAGTAGTGGCGACCTGTAGAACCAAGATCACGCAGCACCTCAAGTCCGCACGGCCCGCACGAGCTCGCCGACCGAGTGCTGTGCCTCGATCGGATGGCGCAGCGGCAGGCGCTCGTTGACTTCGTAGTGTGTTCGGCGCCCTTGGCGGGTTCGCACGATCACGCGGGCCTCTTCGAGCTCGCTCAGGATGCGCTGAACGGCACGCTCGGTGATCCCCACCGCCTGTGCGATCTCACGGACACGAACGTTCGGGTCCCGCACGATGCAGACCAGTACGTGCCCGTGATTGCTGAGAAAACTCCATGGGGGCGGGGCTTCGAGGAGCGGGGGGACATTCATAGGATGTCTTATACATAAAACCAAATACAGGTATTGACAACCCTGTATTTGATATCATGTTTCTTATATCATGAAAGAAAGGCCAGCTACCAGCGCAGCGCCGCACCCGTCGCCGCTTCGCCGTGTCCGTCAGCTCCTCGCTCTGGACGGCCAGGACGTCGGCGTGATCGTCATCTACGGCGTAGCCCTCGGGCTTCTATCACTTGCGGTGCCGGTGGCGGTGCAGTCGCTCGTCAATACGGTCGCGTTCGGTTCATTGATCCAGCCCTTGGTGGTGCTGACCATCCTTTTGGCGTTGGCACTCACGGGGGCCGCCATCCTCCGCGCGCTTCAGGTACGCGTCGCCGAGATGCTCCAACGCCGGTTGTTTGTTCGCATGGTGACCGAAATCGGCGCCCGCCTGCCGCGTATGAGTGCGCGGGCGCTTCGCGACGCAAACGGACCGGAGCTCCTCAACCGTTTCTTCGATGTGTTCACCACGCAGAAGAGCGTTGCGTCCTTGCTCCTCGGCGGCGTCGACGCGGTGCTGATCGCCCTGGTCGGCTTGATCGTCCTCGCCTTTTATCATCCAGCGTTGCTCGCGTTCGACCTGGTGCTGATACTCGGCGCGGCGCTCGTCTTGATCCCGCTTGGGCGGGGCGGCACCGGCACCAGCGTCGCGGAGTCGAAAGCCAAGTATGCGGTGGCCGGATGGCTGGAGGAGATGGCGCGACATCCCTTGTCTTTCAAACTTGCCGGAGGCGGGCAGCTCGCGCAGTCGAAGGTCGAAACCTTGGCGAGGTCGTACCTCGACAAACGTGATCGTCACTTCCGCATCGTCTTTCGGCAAGTCGTGGGCGCCCTCAGCATCGAGGTCATTGCGAGTGTGGCTCTGCTTGCCGTCGGCGGCTTCCTCGTGATCGAACGTCAGCTTTCCATCGGCCAATTGGTCGCTGCCGAGCTGATCGTGACGGCCGTCGTCGCGTCCATCGCGAAGCTGGGAGGGAAGGTCGAGACCTTCTACGATCTGGTGGCGGCCGCCGACAAGCTGGGCGAGATTCTCGATCTGCCGCTCGAACGCAGTGACGGAGAGCTTCTTCCGCCAGGCGGTCGCCGAGCAGGCGGGCTCTTGCTCGATGACATACAGGTCGCCCCCTACCCCGGCGCCCCAGCTCTCCGGATCTCGCTGAAGGTCGCCGCGGGGGAGCAGGTCGCAATCGCCGGCGGATCGGAGGCGGAAACTTCGATGCTCGTCGATTCGATCTTTGGCTTGAGCCTCCCGAGCGCTGGGGTCATCGAGGTGGACGGCCACGATATTCGTGATCTCGCCCTACGCGAGCTGCGTAACCGGATCGCGCTCGTCCGGGGTGCCGAGATCTTCCCAGGTTCCGTGTTGGACAACCTGCGCGCGTCCAAGCCGGATCTGACCTCCGAAGACGCATGGGACGCACTGGAGCGTGTCGGCCTCGCCGAGGCGGTGAAAGCCCTCCCCAAGGGACTGCGAGCTCCAATCGCGAGAGACGGAGCGCCGCTGTCCCGGCCTCAGGTGCTCGCGCTCACGATCGCGAGAGCACTGGCTGGCAAGCCTTCGGTCTTGATTCTGGACCGCACTCTGGATCGAATCGACACGCATGCGGGCGTCCATATCGCAGATCGCTTGTCAGCTAGTCGCGACAGCACGCTCGTGATCGTCTCGGAGGACTCCGCGATTCAAGCGCGCACGGATCGGAAAATCGACATTCCCGAGCGTGCCATGCGCAACGGAGAGGCCGCATGAAGCAGAGCTCGATCAACCCAAAACAGTGGTCCGGTTTCGAGCGTGACACGCTGCCGGACGGTCTCGGTGTCCCCGCTCCGCAACGAGCCGCCTTGGTGGCCAGAGTGCTGGTCCTCTCATTCGCGGTGTTCTCTCTCGCCGCGCTCATGGCTCCTTGGACGCAGAACATCCGTGGAGGGGGGCGCGTCCTGGCCTACGCCCCCAACCATCGCCAGCAACCCATCGAAGCGACAATTTCAGGCCGCGTCGAGCAGTGGTTCGTCCAGGAGGGAACGCAGGTCAAGAAGGGGGATCCAATCGTCCAGCTGACCGACAACGACGAGTCGATACTGGATCGACTCGGGGCCGAGCGAACAGCGATCGACGTCCGAGGAATTGCGCAGTCGCAGCGCGTGGAAACGCTCCGGTCCCGAATCGATTCCGTCCGGCGCTCCCAGCGAGCCGAGATCGCGGCGGCGGAGGCCAACATCCAAATCGTGCAGCGAGGTGTGGAAGCTGCCGAACAGGACCTCCTCGCCGCAATTGCCGAGCTCGAAACCAACGATCTCAACCTGCGCCGGCAACGGGACCTGCTCGAAGATGGCCTCGCGTCCCGGCGGGAGCTCGAGCTCGCGGAGCTTGCCGCCCGTCAGAGCAAGGCCAAGGTTGCTTCGGCCCGCGCGAAGGGGCAGGCCGCGCGAAACGCGCTCTCGCAGAGTCGTGCGTCGCTTCGCCGGGTGATGGCGTCCACCGACGCGGAGGTCGAAAGCGCCGAAGCGGCCTTCCGCAGCGCCGAGACCGACGTGGCCTCCACGAATGCAGCGCTGGCCCGCCTCGACATGGGCATCTCACGCCAGCGCGCGCAAACCATTACAGCGCCAATCGACGGAACGATCCTCCGCATCATCGGCCGCCTCGGCGGGGAGCAGCTCAACCGAGGTGAAGTGCTCGCACTGCTAGTCCCCGACACCGAGGATCGCGCGGTCGAGCTCTACGTCGACGGCAACGATGCGGCACTGGTCAAGGCAGGCAGCCCGGTCCGGCTTCAGTTCGAAGGTTGGCCCGCGGTGCAGTTCTCGGGTTGGCCGTCGGTCGCGGTGGGGACCTTCGGGGGCAAAGTCGCGTTCGTCGACGCTGCGGATGATGGTCATGGGGATTTCCGAGTCGTCGTCGTTCCCGATCCCGAGGACGGTCCCTGGCCCGCAGCAAGCTATCTGCGGCAGGGCGTGCTGGCGAAAGGCTGGGTCCTCCTCAACCGGGTCTCGCTCGGTTTCGAAATCTGGCGGCAGTTCAACGGCTTTCCGCCAACCACGAGTCCTCCGCCGCTCGCAAAGACTGAAGGGCCCGCCAAATGAGCGCCGCGGTCCGTCTCGGCTTCTTCGTGCTTGCCTCGCTTACCCCTCTCGTTGCCGACGCGAGCGAGGAGCATCGAATACCCCTTCAGTTCGAAGAGGTGCTGCGGTCCGTCGACGCCCACGACCCTCGCATTCGTCAGGCGGTCGAGCGACTTCGCAAGGCCGAGTCCCAAACCATGGCCGCGCGCGGGGCGTTTGATCCGAAGCTCGAGGGTGATGCAAAGCTCGTGACGGGGGCCTACTACGACTTGCGGAGCGCCGATGTGGAGCTTCGTCAGCCCACGACGTTGTGGGGGTCGGAGATCTACTTCGGTTATCGCATCGGCCGAGGCATCAACGAACGGTGGCCGACCTACCGAGATGACCAAACGCTCTCGGGCGGGGAACTACGAGCGGGCATCGAAGTGCCGATCTGGCGCGGCGGCTTGATCGACCCCGAGCGCGCCGAACGCGCGCGCGCGATGAGTCTCGAAGAGGCGGCTGATCAGGCGCTCTCCACGACCAGGTTGGATCTCAAGCTCACCGCCGCCCAAGCGTACTGGACGTGGGTGAGCGCAGGCCAAGGCCGAGAGGTCGCGCACGGGCTGCTGCAGCTTGCCGAGGAGCGTGATGCGCAGCTTCGGCGACGCCTGCAAGCCGGCTCGATCGCGGAGTTCGACGTGGTCGACAACGAGCGCATCCTTCTCGAACGGAGGGCCTGGTTGGTTGCCGCAGAGCGGGCGTTCGAAAAGGCGACGTTTGCGCTATCGCTGTTCTTGCGAGACTCGACCGGAGAACCTGTGGTGACGAGCGCTGCCCGGGTCCCTGAGCGGCTAGAGGTTGAGCCCATGGGAGAAATCGAAGTGGCGCGGGCGGTGAATGCGGTCTTGATGTGTCACCCGGAGCTGGAACGGGCTCGTGCGGAGCTCGAGGCGACCGAGATCGATCAACGCCTCACGAAGACCCAGCTCGCTCCAGAGCTCAAAGCGGTCTTCGAATACTCACGAGATCTTGGCGAGCTCACGCAAACCAACCTCGACTTCACGCTACCTGGAAACGTATTCGAAGCTGGCGTGCAGCTGTCGATGCCTCTGCTCCTTCGAAAAGAGCGGGGGCGCGCCGGTGCTGCCCGCGCCGAGGTCGCCGAGAAACACGCGACGCTTCGCTTCGTGGCAGACCAGCTCCGTGCAAGGACGCGAGATGCCGCGTCTGCGGTCGAGGCGGCCCATGCGCGCGCTGCGCTGACCGAAGAGGTGGTCGACACGGCCGCTCAGCTTGCCGAGGGCGAGCGACGGAGGTTCGAGGTCGGCTCGAGCAATTTGATCTTCGTCAACTTGCGAGAGCAGCAAGCGGCCATGGCGCGCATGCGTTACATCGAGGCAGTCGCGCTCGCTGAAATCGAGCGAACTCGCTGGGAGACGACCACGCGCGTCGACTGCGTCGCGCGCGTAGAGTGACCTCGCCTACGGTCCGGGAGCGAGCAGTGCCGCTGCGGTGGAAGAGAGAGCGTACCGACGTTGGCCAATACCCTCGCTACCACTTTCATGGCGGAGTCGGATCCGCGACGCCTACTCGAGCAAGCTCCGGAGCATCCATGCGGTCTTTTCGTGGAGCTGGAGGCGCTGCGTGCCGAGATCGGCGGTCGCCTGATCACCGGCATCTTAGGCGAGCTTGACGACGCCGCGGGAGGAATGAGTTTACGCGGCGTCCAACGTGGGTTCTCCCGGGTTCCAGCCACATGCGGTGAGCTCACCGGTTTGCAGCGCGTCGAGGACTCGAAGCACCTCGTCGACGTTGCGACCAACCGACAGGTCATTGACGCTCACGAAGCGGATCACCCCCTCGGGGTCGACGATGTAGGTGGCTCGCAAGCAAACGCCCGCGTCTTTGTGAAGAATTCCTAGCTCGCTAGCCAGGTCGCGCTTGGTGTCTGCAAGCATGGGAAATGGGAGCTCGCGGAGGTCCGGATGGTCGTTGCGCCAGGCCAGGTGCACGTAGTGCGTGTCGGTGCTGGCCCCGAGCAGCTGC